>CAUPQO010000220.1:0-4939 GCA_963513295.1 uncultured Hylemonella sp. | reverse complement strand
GTCGGCCACCGGCACCTGCCAGGGGCCGACCATCTGGTCGCGGTGAGAGAGTCCACCCACGGTGCGGTCGCCGATGGTGATGAGGAAACGCTTGGACGCCACCGTGGGATGACTCAGCACGTCGATCACAGCCTTCTGCAGGTCCACGCCGGTGAGGTCCAGCGAACCCGGCGCGCGAGAAACGGTCTTCACATCGCGGTGCATCTTGGGCGGCTTGCCCAGCAGCACGTTCATGGGCATGTCGACCGCTTTTTCCGTTCGCCCTGAGCCTGTCGAAGGGTCGTCGGCCAGCACCAGCTCGCGCTCTTCCGTGGCCACACCCACCACGGCAAACGGGCAGCGTTCGCGCTCGCAGAAACCTTTGAACACTTCCAGCGATTCGGGCGCGATCGCCAGCACATAACGCTCCTGGCTTTCGTTGCACCAGATTTCCTTGGGCGCCAGGCCGCTTTCTTCCAGCGGCACGGCGCGCAGGTCAAAGCGCGCACCGCGCCCGGCGTCGTTGGTCAGCTCGGGAAAGGCATTCGACAGACCACCCGCGCCCACATCGTGGATCGCCAGGATGGGGTTGTTCGCCCCCTGCTGCCAGCAGTGGTTGATGACCTCCTGGGCTCGGCGCTCGATCTCAGGGTTGCCGCGTTGCACAGAGTCGAAGTCCAGCGAGGCGGCGTTGGTGCCGCTGGCCATGGAACTCGCCGCGCTGCCCCCCATGCCGATCTTCATGCCCGGGCCGCCGAGCTGGATCAGCAGCGAGCCGGCCGGGAACTCGATCTTCTGGGTCTGGATGACGTCGATCACGCCCACGCCGCCGGCGATCATGATGGGCTTGTGATACCCGCGCTGAACGCCGTCCACCGCCAGTTCGTACTCGCGGAAATAGCCCAGCAGATTGGGCCGGCCGAACTCGTTGTTGAAGGCCGCACCACCGAGCGGGCCCTCGGTCATGATCTGCAGCGGGCTGGCGATGTGCTCGGGCTTGCCGCCCGGCTGATCGCTCAGGCCACCCCAGAGCTTGCCCACGGTGAAGCCGGTGAGGCCCGCCTTGGGTTTGGAGCCGCGGCCAGTGGCGCCCTCGTCCCGGATTTCGCCGCCAGCGCCCGTGGAGGCGCCGGGGAACGGTGAAATGGCGGTCGGGTGGTTGTGGGTTTCGACCTTCATCAGCACGTGGTGCGTGGCGGTCTCGGCCACGTAAGCGGGCGAAGCTTCGCCGCCCGCGCGCGCCACGAAGCGTTCAACCACGCTGCCTTCCATGATGGAGGCGTTGTCCGAATACGCCACCACGGTGTGCTGCGGTGCCAGCTGGTGCGTGTGGCGGATCATGCCGAACAGGCTTTTCTCCTGCGCCACGCCGTCGATGGTGAACTGCGCGTTGAAGATCTTGTGGCGGCAGTGTTCGCTGTTGGCCTGCGCGAACATCATCAGCTCGACATCGGTCGGGTTGCGCTTCAGTCCGGTGAACGCGTTGACGAGGTAGTCGATTTCATCGACAGCAAGGGCCAGGCCCCAGTCGGTGTTGGCCCGTTCCAGCGCACCACGGCCGCCGCCCAGCACATCGACCTGCTCCATCGGAGCGGCGTGCAGCTCGGTGAACAAGGCCTGGGCCTGTGTGCGGTCAAGCGAGACGTTTTCCGTCATGCGGTCGTGCAGCAGGTCGGCCACCGCACGCAACTGCTCGGCCGACAGGCTGGCCTTGCCCAGCAGGCCGCTCTTGAGTTGCAGGCGGAACTCGACCAGGCGCTCCACCCGGTGCAGGGCCAGGCCGCAGTTGTGGGCAATGTCGGTGGCCTTGGAAGCCCAGGGCGAGACCGTTCCCAGGCGGGGCATCACCAGCAGCGCCGGGGCGCCGGCGGCTTCGAGCTTGGTGTGAAGTTCGGTGGCGGGCTCACCATACGTCAGCAGTTCGCCCACACGCGCCACGGTGGCCGCGTCGGGCTCGCCATCGAACGCGGCGAGGTGCACGAAGCGGGCCGAGAGGCCGGTGATCTTGTCGGAGAGGGCTGCCAGGCGGGGCAGGAGTTGCTGGACTTTGAAGTCGCTGATGGCATTGCCGCCATCGAAAGTGCGCAGGTGCAGGGACACGTTGGGAGCCTGAGGTGCGTAGACCCGGGGGGTGGGCGGAGTGGCGATTTTACCCGCGTGGCCCGCCCAGTCATCGGCACCGATACCCTGCGCCGCAGGGCCCGGTGGGATAATCCGCGTCCATGAGCATCACCTACAAAGACGCAGCGGGCATCGAAGGCATGCGGATGGCCTGCCGCCTGGCCTCCGAAGTGCTGGACTACCTCACGCCGCTGATCCAGCCGGGCGTGACCACGCTGGAGATCGACCGCCTCGCGGCCGACTTCATGAAACAGCAAGGCACGGTGTCCGCCACCATCGGCTACCAGCCCAGTGGCTATCCGCCCTACCCCGGCCACCTGTGCACCTCCATCAACCACGTGGTGTGCCACGGCATTCCGAACGAGAAACCGCTCAAGAAGGGCGACATCCTCAACGTGGACGTGACCGTCATCAAGGACGGCTGGTTCGGCGACAACAGCCGCATGTACATGATCGGTGGCGAGGCCGCCTGTTCGGTGCAGGCGCGCCGGCTGACCCAGGTGACGTACGAGGCCATGTGGAAAGGCATCGTGATGGTCAAGCCCGGCATCCGCCTGGGCGACATCGGTCATGCCATCCAGACCTTTGCCGAAGGCAACGGCTTTTCGGTGGTGCGCGAGTTTTGCGGCCACGGCATCGGCCAGAAGTTTCACGAAGACCCCCAGGTGCTGCATTACGGCCGCCCGGGCACGTTGGAGGAGCTCAAGCCGGGCATGACCTTCACCATCGAACCCATGATCAACGCCGGCAAACGCGACATCAAGGAAGCCGGCGACGGCTGGACCATCGTCACGCGAGACCGATCGCTCTCCGCCCAGTGGGAACACACCGTGCTCGTCACCGAAACCGGCTACGAGGTGCTCACGCTGTCGGCCGGCAGCCTGGCGCCGCCGGCTTTTGTGACGCCAGCCGCCGCCGTGGCGGCCTGAGCCGATGGACCCCGTTCTGGCGCCCTCGGGCGACTTTGGCGCACTGCGCCAGCGTTACCGCGACGACAAGTCCGCCCTCTTCTCGCTGCTGCGCGACCAGGGAGCTTCCACGCGGGGTGTGCGCCAGGCGCTGCAGCAACTCTCACGGCTGACCGACCAGACCTTGCGGGAGCTCTGGAGCCGCGCCGGCTTCGGCACCGGCTTCTCGCTGATCGCCGTGGGCGGCTACGGCCGTGGTGAACTGTTCCCCTACTCCGATGTGGATGTGCTGGTGCTGTTGCCCGACGGCGCCATGCCCGACGATGACGCCGAACTCAAGAAGCAGATCGAGGGCTTCATCGGCGCGTGCTGGGACCTGGGTCTGGAAATCGGGTCCAGCGTTCGCTCGGTGACCGACTGCGTGGAGGAGTCGGCCAAAGACGTGACGGTGCAGACCTCCATGCTGGAGAGCCGCCTGATCTGTGGCAGCAAGAGCGCTTTCAACCGCCTCGTCAGCCTGCTGGACGAGGCCATGGACCCCAAGGCCTTTTACGTGGCCAAGACGCTGGAGATGCGCCAGCGCCACACCAAGTACGAAAACACGCCGTATTCGCTGGAGCCCAACTGCAAGGAGTCGCCAGGCGGCTTGCGCGACCTGCAGATCATCCTGTGGGTGTCCAAGGCCGCCGGCCTGGGGCGCAGCTGGGACGACCTGGCGCGCAAAGGCCTGGCCACGCCGCTGGAAGCGCGCCAGATCAAGGCCAACGAAGCCTTGCTCAGCCTGATCCGCGCGCGACTGCACCTGCTGGCCAACCGGCGCGAAGACCGGCTGGTGTTCGACCTGCAGACCGCGGTGGCCGAGTCGTTCGGCTTCAAGGCGCAGGTGCCCGCTGTCATCACCGCCGGCCCACCCGGACAGCCTCACGCAACACCCACGGCCAAAGGCACGCGCCGCGCCAGCGAAGCGCTGATGAAGCGTTACTACTGGGCCGCCAAGGCCGTGACCCAGCTCAACCAGATCCTGCTGCTCAACATCCAGGAGCGCCTGCAAGACGACATGGCCGGCGTGGACCGCCTGCGACCGCTGAACCCGCGCTTCTTCGACAAGGGTGGCATGCTGGAGGTGGCCAGCGACGATCTGTACGTCCAGCAACCGCGAGCCATCCTGGAGACGTTTCACATCTACCAGACCACGGTGGGCATCAAAGGCTTCTCGGCCCGCACGCTGCGCGCGCTCTACAACGCCCGACCGGTCATGAACGCGAAGTTCCGCGCCGACCCGGTCAACCGCGCTCAGTTCCTGCAGATCCTGAAAGAGCCCGAAGGCATCACGCATGCGCTGCGCATGATGAACGAGACCTCGGTGCTCGGGCGCTACCTCTGGGTGTTCCGCCACATCGTGGGCCAGATGCAGCACGACCTGTTCCATGTGTACACCGTGGACCAGCACATCCTCATGGTGCTGCGCAACGTGCGCCGCTTCTTCATTGCCGAGCACTCGCACGAATACCCGTTCTGCTCACAGCTCGCCGCCGGCTGGGACAAGCCCTGGATCTTCTACATCGCAGCCATCTTCCACGACATCGCCAAGGGCCGTGGCGGTGATCACTCCGACCTGGGCGCCAAGGACGTGCGCACCTTCTGCCGCCAGCACGGCATCGAGCGCGAAGACAGCAAGCTGATCGAGTTCCTGGTGTCCGAACACCTGACCATGAGCCGCATGGCGCAGAAGGAAGACCTGAGCGACCCGGACGTGATTGCCGCATTTGCGAAACGCGTGGGCAACGAGCGTTACCTCACGGCGCTCTACTTGCTCACCGTGGCCGACATCCGGGGCACCAGCCCGAAGGTGTGGAACGCCTGGAAGGGCAAGCTGCTGGAAGACCTGTACCGCTACACCCTGCGCGCGCTCGGCGGCCGAGCTCCCGACC
>CAUPQO010000219.1:0-4945 GCA_963513295.1 uncultured Hylemonella sp. | reverse complement strand
TCCGGACTGCGCTGCGTATGCCCAGGCCATCGCGGCGGGTGAGGCCCCCATCAACCAATGCCCGCCCGGCGGCGTCGAAGGCATCACCCGCCTGGCAGTGCTGACAGGCCAGCCCGCACTGCCACTGAACCCCGCGTTCGGCGCCGAAGGACCGCTCACCGTCGCCGTGATCGACGAGGACTGGTGCATCGGCTGCACCCTGTGCCTCGCCGCCTGCCCGACCGACGCCATCCTGGGCGGCAACAAGCGCATGCACACCGTGATCGAGCCCCACTGCACCGGCTGCGAGCTGTGCCTGCCGGTCTGCCCGGTCGACTGCATCCGGATGGAAAATGTCAGTGCCGAGCGCACGGGATGGGCAGCCTGGTCGCCCGAGCAGGCCGCGACGGCGCGAGCCCGCTATGCCGCTCATAGTTACCGATTGCAGCGGGATCAACAGGAGAACGAGTTGCGGCTGGAAGAAAAAGCCCGTGCCAAGCTGGCCGACCTGCCCGCCCACTCCCTGCATACCGACCCGGCCATCCTGGAGACCAAGCGCGCCGTCATCGAGGCGGCGCTGGCCCGTGCCCGGGCGCGCCGGCAAGACAGCGGTCCCGCCTGAGCGGCGCCCCTCAGGGTTCATCAAGTGACAGCCCGCAATATTGGCAGTATCCTGCCTAGCAATTCCCCCGAACAGTGCGCGAACGGTCTGGCATCCTGATGCTTCGACCATTCGGTCACCGCCCCCTTAGCAGGCCTGATGAAGAGTTGCAGCAACGATGCGCCAAGCACATAGCCCCGACAATGCCCAACTCCAGGCCAAAGCCGTGAAGGCAGGGATTTCGCGTCGCTCCGTCCTCGCCCTCACTGCGATCATCACCTTCTTCCTTGCAGGCGCCGGGATCAGCCTGTACACGGCCTATCAGCTTCACCAGGCGACCCTCAAGGACGCCAAGCTGAGCTTTGAAGCGCAAACCGATCTGCTGGAAGACGCGCTGATCAACAGATTCGACAAGCCTCTGCAAGCACTCAAAGGGCTGAGCGCCCTCCATACGCTGGACCAGGGCTTCAGCAGGAAACGGTTTCGGGACTACTGGGCGGCCCGTGGTTTCCGGCAGGATTTCCCCGGGGTGCGGGGCTTTGGCTACATCGCCCATGTGGCGCCACATGAGCTCGACACCTTCATTGCTTCCGAGCGTCGCGACGGGGCGACAGATTTCCGTATCAAGACCCTGGGGCCCACCCACGAGCGCTACATCATCAAGCTGATCGAGCCGATCGAGGCCAATCGCTCGGCCATCGGTCTGGACATCGGTTCGGAACTCGTGCGCCGTACGGCTGCCAACGACGCCGTGCACTCGGGCCTGCCCACCCTCAGCGGCGTCATCACACTCGTGCAAGATGGCCGCCAGGGGCCCGGTTTCCTGCTGCTGCAGCCGACCTACCGCAGGGGCGCCGATCTGAGTACCGAAGCGCAACGCCGCGCCAGCCATGTCGGCTTTGTCTACAGCCCCCTGGTGGCCGAGGAGCTCTTTCAACCCCTGATGTTGAACACCCTGGGGCAGCTCCATTTCGATATCGAAGTGCGCTCGCCCCACGACCTCCCCAAATGGGTCTTCCAGTCCGAAACCCATCTGCGAGCCGGGCCGTCCGAGGGTGAACGGGCTGCGCCTGCTGCCCCCCGTTTCAGCACCAACCGCCATTTTCTGGTGGCTGGCCTGGAGTTCCGGCTACAGACAAAAAGCACTGCGAATTTCGAGGCTGCGATCGACACGCAAAAGCCCTGGCAGATCGGCATCGGTGGCGTGCTGTTCACCACGCTGCTGGCCATTGTGTTCTGGCTGCTGGCGTCTGGACGTGCTCGCGCAGAAGCCCGCGCGCGGGAGCTTGCCAGCGATAGGCAGCGCCTGGCTGTGGTGGCAGAACGCACCAGCAACTCCGTGATCATCGCAGACGCCGAGCACCGCATCGTCTGGGTCAACCGGGCCTTTACGGCCCTGTCAGGCCATCGCCTGGACGAAGTGCGTGGGCGCAAGGTCAGCGAAGTCCGTGGCGATATCCAGGACCCGCAGACGCTGGAAAGAATCCGGACCGCACTGCAAAAAGGCGAGAACCTGCGCGTCGAGACCGTCAACCAGTCGCGCGACGGCCTCATCTTCTGGGTGGATCTGGATCTGCAGACCCTGCGTGACGCCGATGGCCGCTACCAGGGCTACGTGGCGGTCGAGCGCGACATCACCGAGAGCAAATTGGCCCTAGAGCGCGAGCAGGCCAACGCCGAGCAACTGGCTGCCGCGCTGCGCGAAAGCGAAGCGCTGATGAACACCATCAATGTCCACACTATCGTCTCCGAAGCAGGCGCCGACGGACGCATCCTGCGAGTCAACGACGCCTTCTGCCGCATCAGCGGCTACAGCCGCGAGGAACTGGTCGGGCAGAACCACCGCATCGTCAACTCAGGCAGGCAGGACATGGCCTTCTGGCAGGACCTGTGGCGCACTATCGCCTCGGGCAAGCCCTGGCGCGGCCAGATCTGCAACCGGGCCAAGGACGGCTCCCTGTACTGGGTGGACAGCATCATTGCCCCGTTCGCGGACGCCAGCGGGCGCATCGAGAAATACGTGTCCATCCGCTTTGACATCACCCAGGCCCGCGAGATCGAACAGGAACTGGCCCGTGAGCGCCAGCGCCTCACGAGCACGCTGGAAGGCACCAACGTCGGCACCTGGGAGGTGAACGTCATCACCGGCGAGAACCGCATCGACGCGCGCTGGGCCGGCATGCTGGGCTACAGCCT
The DNA here is from genome assembly GCA_963513295.1 of uncultured Hylemonella sp. GTDB lineage: Bacteria > Pseudomonadota > Gammaproteobacteria > Burkholderiales > Burkholderiaceae_C > Hylemonella. Next base: position 2,169 of record CAUPQO010000219.1, on the reverse strand, counting down.
GAAAGAACTGCTTCCGATGACGCCGGAGAAATGGCGGGCCCTGGTTCATCCGGCCGACGAGAAGATCGCCCAGTCGAAGTTCACGGAGTACCTGAACGGCTTGGCCGACATCTACGAGATCGAGCGTCGCCTCAAGCACAGGAATGGCCACTGGATCTGGGTGCTGTCGCGGGGCATCGTGTCCTCGCGCCTGCCCGATGGACGCATGGAGTGGATGGCCGGGACCCATATGGACATCACCGATCGCCACATGCTGCAGGAAGAGGTGCAGCAACGCAACGAGCTCATGACGGCCATCATGGAGAACCTGCCAGGAGGCCTGAGCGCCTTTGATGCCGACCTGAACCTGATCCTGAGGAACTCGAAGTTCGCAGAACTGCTGCAGCTGCCCGAATCGTTGCTGAGCCAGGCGCCCACCACGTTTGAAAGCATCATCCGCTACAACGCCGAGCGCGGCGAGTACGGATCCGGCAATTTGGAGGAGATCGTGGCCGCCATCGTGGAACGGGCGCGCCACCCCACTGCCCATGTGATGGAGCGAACCCGTCCCGATGGCTCGACCCTGGAAGTCCGCGGCCTGCCCCTGCCCGGTGGCGGCTTCGTCAGCACCTACACGGACATCACGCAACGCAAGCGGATCGAAAAGGACGCGCGCCAGGCCGACGAAATGCTGCGCCAGGCGATCAACACGCTGGACGAGGCCTTCGTGATCTACGACGCGCAGGACCGGCTGCTGATGTGCAACCAGCGTTACCGCGACACCTACCCGATTGCCGCGACGGTGATGAAGCCGGGCAACACCTTCGAGGAGATCATCCGTTACGGCGCCGAACGCGGCGAGTATGCCCAGGCGGTGGGACGCGTGGACGAGTGGGTGGCCGACCGCATGCGCCAGCACCTGAGCGCCAACACCGATCTGGTCCAGGAACTGGGCAACGGGCGCTACCTGCGCATCGTCGAGCGCAAGAGCGCCGACGGCTTCATCGTGGGTTTCCGCATCGACATTTCGGATCTGGTACGCGCCCGCCTCGGGGCCGAGGAAGCGTCGAAATCCAAGAGTCAGTTCCTGGCGAACATGAGCCACGAGATCCGCACGCCCATGAACGCCATCCTGGGCATGCTCAACCTGCTGCACAACACCGAGCTCAACACGCGCCAGCTGGACTACGTCAACAAGACCGAAGGCGCGGCCAAGTCGCTGCTGGCCCTGCTCAACGACATCCTGGACTTCTCCAAGGTCGAGGCGGGCAAGATGACGCTGGAGACGGCGCCCTTCCGCATCGACCACCTGATGCGCGACCTGTCCGTGATACTTTCATCCAACACGAGCAGCAAGAACGTCGAGGTGCTGTTCGATATCGACCCGCGCCTGCCGGCCAACCTGCTGGGTGACAGCCTGCGCCTCAAGCAGGTGCTGATCAACTTGGGCGGCAACGCCATCAAGTTCACCGAGAAAGGCATGGTGGTGCTGCGCATCGAGGTGGTGGAGTTGCAGGCCGGCCGCGTGACCCTGGAGTTCTCGGTGCGCGACACTGGCATCGGCATCGCGCCCGAGCACCGCCAGCGCATCTTCGAGGGCTTCTCGCAGGCCGAGGCCTCCACCACCCGCCGCTTCGGCGGGACCGGCCTGGGACTGGTCATCTCGGCCCGGCTGGTGGGCCTCATGGGAGGTCGGCTCGACGTGGAGAGCGAAGTCGGCAAGGGCAGCCGCTTCCATTTCCGCGTCACGCTGGGCGTGGCCCAAGATGACGCCCCCGTCGTCGAGTCGCCCGCGCAAACCGCGGCGAAGGAATTGCAGGTGCTCATCATCGACGACAACCCGGTGGCGCAGCAGGTGCTGCAGGCCATGATGGAGCCCCTGGGCTGGCAGGCCGGGGTGGCCAGCAGCGGGGAAGCGGCCCTGGCCCTGATCCGCCAGCGCATCAGCCAGGGTCAGCGCCCCTTTGACGCCGTGTTCGTGGACTGGCAGATGCCCGGCATGGACGGCTGGGAAACCAGCCTGCAGATCCGCGAGCTGCTCAGCGGCCAGAACGCGCCGATCCTGGTCATGGTCACCGCGCACGGACGGGAGATGCTGGCCAAGCGTCCCGCCGCCGAACAGGCCCTGCTCAATGGCTTCCTGGTCAAACCCGTCACACCCTCCATGCTGGTGGACGCCATCATGGAAGC
>CAUPQO010000218.1:0-4962 GCA_963513295.1 uncultured Hylemonella sp. | reverse complement strand
CCCTACATTTGCCTGGCCGTGTTCTTCATGGGCAGCCTGGCCCGCTTCGACCGCGACCAGTACACCTGGAAAAGCGATTCCTCGCAGCTCCTGCGCAAAGGCCAGCTGCGCTGGGGCAGCAACCTGTTCCACGTGGGCATCCTCTTCCTCTTCTTCGGCCACACCGTGGGCATGCTGACGCCGCACTTCCTCTACGAGCCCTTCATGACGGCCGGCGCCAAGCAGCTGCTGGCCATGGTCTCGGGCGGCCTGTTCGGGGTGCTGGGTTTCATCGGCGTCACCCTGCTGCTGCACCGCCGCCTGTTCGAGCCGCGCATCCGCGCCACCAGCAAGCCCGGCGACATCGTGCTGCTGCTCCTGCTCTGGCTGCAGTTCGCGCTGGGCCTGGCCACCATCCCGCTGTCGGCCCAGCACCTGGACGGCGGCATGATGATGCAACTGGCCGAGTGGGCCCAGCGCATCGTGACCTTCCGCAGTGGCGCGTCCGAGCTGCTGCTGCAAGCCAGCTGGGTCTTCAAGGCGCACATGTTCCTGGGCATGAGCATCTTCCTGATCTTCCCCTTCACGCGCTTGGTGCACGTCTGGAGCGGGTTTGCCTCGGTGACCTACCTGATGCGGCCCTACCAGGTCGTGCGCAGCCGCCGGCTCAATGTGCCCGCCGGCCACAACCTGCCGCGCCAGCCGGGAGCCCGTGTATGAAAACCCCCTGCTCCTCCAGTTGCGGCTGCGCCAGTGCCGAAGCCGACACGGCCGTGGTGACTCCGGTCGCCGTGGCGCGCGTCAACGGCCAGCCGCTGCAGCGTGCCGATGAAACACCGAGTGAGGACGAGCTGCGCCAGCGTGCCTGTACCGAACTGCTGCGCCAGGCCGCGCAGCGCGCCGGCCTGCTGGCCGCGGACGACAGCGCGGCGGACGGTGTGCCCGGCGAGGCGGCGGTCGACGCCATCGAGCAGCTGCTCGAACAGAGCCTGCAGATCCCCGAGCCCTCGGAAGAAGCCTGCCGCCGCCACCATGCAGCGCACGCTGCGCGTTACCGCATCGGCGAGCGGGCCCATGTGCGTCACATCCTGTTCGCGGTGACGCCGGGTGTCGATGTCGTGGCCCTGCGCAAGCGCGCCGAAGGCGCCCTGCTGGACGTGCGCAGCCACGACGGCACGGGCGACCCCTTCGTCGAAGCGGCCCGCAAGCTCTCCAACTGCCCCAGCGGCGCCGAAGGCGGCGAACTGGGCTGGCTGACGGCGCAGGACTGCGCGCCCGAGTTCGCGCGCGAGATCTTCGGCCAGACCGAGGTGGGCGTGCTGCCGCGCCTGGTGCACAGCCGTTTCGGCCTGCACGTGGTGGACGTGCGCCAGCGCGAGGCCGGGGTCGACCAGCCCTTCGAGTCCGTGCACGGCGCCGTGGCCATGACACTGCGCCAGCAGACCTACGTGACCGCGCTGCGCCAGTACCTGGCCCTGCTGGCCGGACAGGCCGAGCTGGAGGGCGTGGAGCTGGACGCCGCCGACACGCCCCTGGTCCAATGAAGCACCCCCAGGCTCCGCTCCCTGCGTTCGCTACGCCACCCCCCTCAAGGGGGCAACGCCAGTGGCCCGGCAAAGCCGGTTCCACGGCGTTCCGCGGTTGGGCTTCTTTATGCGACACGAAGTTGTAGTAGCCAGCGAACCTCTCTCGGATCCATAGAGCCATGCCTGACGAACTGCTGGAGCGCCTGCGCCGCTTTCACGACCAGACCTTCCCCGGCATCCAGGACCAGTTCCAGGATCTGGTGGAGCGCGGCCAGCACCCCACCATCCTCTTCATCGGCTGCTCCGACTCGCGTCTGGTGCCCTACCTGCTCACGGGCACCGGGCCGGGCGACCTGTTCATCGTGCGCAACGTCGCGGCCTTCGTGCCGCCGCACGACGGCATGATGGCCGTTCCCTCGGGTGATATGTCTCCCGAGGGTGCCTACCTGGGTGCCGCGCGGCGTTTCACCGGCTACCACGGCACGGCGGCGGCCATCGAGTTCGCGGTGCTCAACCTCAAGGTCTCGCGCATCGTCGTCTGCGGCCACAGCCACTGCGGCGGCATCCGTGCGCTCTACGAAGGTGCGCCCAGGGAAGCCATCAACCTGGCCGCCTGGCTGGAACTGGGCCGCGAGGCCGTGCTGCCGGTGCAGATGTCGCCCGAAGCGCTGCGCCGCACCGAACAGCGCGCCGTGATCCTGCAGCTGGAGCGCCTGATGGGCTACCCCATGGTGCGCGAGCGCGTGGAATCCGGCCAGCTGGCCCTGCACGGCTGGCACTATGTGATCGAAGACGGCGAAGTGCACGTGTTTGACGTGAAAAGCGGCGAGTTCGTGCCGGCGTCGAGTGCCACTCACAGCGGCACTGGACCCTATGCCGACTCTGATGACACAATGGCCCAAGCGCTGTTCAACGAAATCGACGACAGCTACCGGCCGCAGCAGGCGGCTGCCGGGGGACCCCGCCAGGAGCACAAGCCCTAGCGCGCCCCCGTCCAGCCTGAGGACCGGTGGCGTATGAGGAGACTGGATCCATGCGTATCGCTGACTGGAAACTGGGCACCCGCCTCGGCCTGGCCTTGGGCCTGCCTCTGCTGCTGCTGGCGGGCCTCACCCTGCTGGCCCTGCAGCAGCTGCAGCAGGTCGGCATCGCCAGCGAGCGCATGAGCGCCGACGACCGAGCCCAGACCGAGGCCGCGCTGCAGATCCACACCGGCACCGACAGCCTTTCGCGCCTGACCATGGCGCAGATCACCGCCCCCATCGCCGCCCCCACCGGCCAGATCCGCGAACAGCAGACGGCGGCCAACCGCCAGATCGACCAGGCCCTGGCCACGCTGGAGCGCCTGGGCTCGCGCAGCGACGCCCAGGTGTTGACCGATCTCAAGCGCCACCGCGCCGCCCATACCGAATCGGCCGAACGGGTGGTCAAGCTGGTCGAGGAAAATCTGCGGCCCGAAGCCTCGCTGCTTTTCATCGGCGAGACCCTGCCCGCGCTCAACGCCCTGCAGCAGTCCATCCAGACCCTGACCGCCCTGCAGCGCAAGAGCGTGGAGCGCGGCAGCATCGCCGCCGCGCGCACCCTGCTGCTCTACTGCGGTCTGGCCGCCGTGCTGCTGGCCGCGCTCTGGGGCCTCTGGCTGCTGCTGCCGCTCGCCCGTGGCCTGCGCGAGAACCTGCGCGCGGCGCAGCAGCTGGCCGCCGGCGAACTCGACACCCCCATCGAAGTGCGCACACACGACGAGAGCGGTCAGGTGCAGGCCGCCCTGGCCCGCATCCAGCAGGGCGTGCAGCAGCTCATCGGGCAGGTGCGCCAGGACGCCGAGCAACTGGCCATCGACACGCGCACGCTGGCCGCCCCCGAACAGGAAGAGTCCCGGCGCAGCCCGCAGGCGGCGCGCGTGGAGCAGGCCCAGAGCAGCATGCAGGCCCTGGCGGGCACGCTGAAGCACAGCCATGACAGCGGGCGCCAGGCCCAGGCCCTGGCGGCCGAAGCCGCCAAGGTGGCCGAACGCGGCGGCGCCGTGGTGAGCCAGGTGGTGGACACCATGCAGGACATCCGCAAATCGTCCGCCCGCATTGCCGACATCATCGGCACCATCGACGGCATCGCCTTCCAGACCAACATCCTCGCGCTCAACGCCGCGGTGGAAGCGGCACGCGCCGGTGAGCAGGGCCGCGGGTTTGCCGTGGTGGCCAGTGAAGTGCGCAGCCTGGCCGGGCGCAGCGCCGCCGCGGCCAAGGAGATCAAGCAGCTCATCGACGCCTCGGTCGGCAGCGTGGCCGAAGGCGGCAAGCTGGTCGAGCAGGCCGGCCGCACCATGCAGGAGGTCGTGGCCCAGGTGCGCCAGGTGGCCGAGACCATGGCGCAGATCACACGCGAAGGCCAGGCGCAGGACCAGGGCTTCAGCCAGCTGCAGGACGCCATCGCGCAGCTGGAGCAGATGGTCAGCAACAACGCCGCCGTGCTGGACCGCTCGGCCGCCTCGGCCCAGGCCCTGGAGCAGCAGGCCCGCCAGCTCGCGGGCAGCGTGGGCGGCTACCGCCTGGGCAGTGCGCCGCTGCGCCTGCGCTGAACCCTTCCATTCCCGTTTTCTTGACGCAGCGCAAAACACGGCGCGGGCATCGTCCTTAAGCTGGCGGCTGGTCTTTTTACCGGCCGCCGTGGCCGCCTGCCCGTTCATGAATGCTCCCCTCCCCCTGCCCCACATCCCCGCCGACAGCGCTGCCTGGCTGGCGCGCAGCGGCCTGCGCCCGCTGAACCTGGCCGGCCGTACCCTGCTGCCCCTGGTGCAGGGTGGCATGGGCATCGGCGTCTCGGCGCACCGCCTGGCCGGCAGCGTGGCGGCGCTCGGCGGAGTCGGCACCCTGTCTTCCGTGGACCTACGCCGCCACCACCCCGACCTGATGGAAGCCACCGGCCACCTCGAAGCCGGCGACGCCGCCAAGCTGGCCATAGACGCCGCCAACATCGAGGCGCTGAAGCGCGAGATCCGCGCCGCGCGCGAACTGTCCAAGGGGCTGGGCCTGCTGGCCATCAACGTCATGCGCGCCGTCACCGAATACGCCCATTCCATCACCGCGGCGCTGGAAGCCGGCATCGATGCCGTGGTGGTGGGGGCCGGCCTGCCGCTGGACCTGCCCGACCTGGCGCAGGACCACCCGGACACGGCCCTCATCCCCATCCTGTCGGACGCGCGCGGCGTGCAGCTGATCGTGAAGAAGTGGGAGCGCAAGAAGCGCCTGCCCGACGCCATCGTCATCGAACACCCGCGCCTGGCCGGCGGCCACCTGGGCGCCGCGAAGATTGCCGACCTGAACGACCCGCGCTTCGATTTCGAGAACGTGATCCCGCAGTCGCTCGAGTTCCTGCGCAGCGCCGGCATCGAGAAAGAGATTCCGCTGATCGCCGCCGGCGGCATCCGAACGCACGCCGACATAGCGCGCCTACAAGCCAT
>CAUPQO010000217.1:0-4994 GCA_963513295.1 uncultured Hylemonella sp. | reverse complement strand
TAGATGTGCACCATGAGCGAGACGAAGGTGACCACGCACATCATCATGGCGGTGAGGCCGTCGACCATGAAGCCGATTTCCATCTTCAGGCCACCGACCACCATCCACTCGTAGAGGGTGGCGTTGAAACGCGCGCCGTCCATGGCCACGCTCTTGAGCGTCATGGCGGAGATGATGAAAGCCACCAGCACACCCAGGATAGTGAAGGTATGCGAGAGGCGGCGGCCGATCCAGTTGCCGCCCATCTTGGTGCCGAAGATGCCGGCCAGCAGGGAGCCGACCAGGGGCGCCAGCGGCACGGCCAGCAGGGTGGATGCGTTCAGGGTTGCGCTCATGTTCTTTTAACCCTTGAGCTCGTTGAGTTCGTCCACGTTGATGCTGGACTTGTTGCGGAACAGCAGCACCAGGATGGCCAGGCCGATGGCCGACTCGGCCGCGGCCACGGTGAGGATGAAGAACACGAAGACCTGGCCGTGCATGTCGCCCAGGTAGTGCGAGAAGGCGACGAAGTTCAGGTTCACGGCCAGCAGCATCAGCTCGATGGCCATCAGCAGGACGATCAGGTTCTTGCGGTTCAGGAAGATGCCGACCACCGCGATGGCAAACAGCGCGGCGCCCAGCGTCAGGTAATGGCCCAGGGTCAGAGTCATGGCTTGGTCTCCTCGGGCGCCGCCGGCGCCGGGGGGGCAGCGCGGGTGGGCTCGACTTTCACGATGGACATGCGCTCGCTGGCGCGCACGCGCACCTGCAGCGAGGGGTCGATGGCCTTGCTGTCCTTGCGCTGGCGCAGGGTCAGCGCGATGGCGGCGATCATGGCCACCAGCAGGATGGCGGCAGCCACCTGGACCGGGTAGACGTATTCGGTGTAGAGCAGGATGCCCAGCTCCTTGGCGTTATCGACTTCTGCCATCGGCTGGCCGACCACCTGGGCCATCGCCGGTTCGTCGGTCACGCGAAAACCCGTCAGCAGCACGGCGCCCATCTCCAGCACCACCACCGCGCCCAGGGTCGCGGCCAGCGGCAGGTGCTTCCAGAAACCCTGGCGCAGCTGGTCAATCTTGATGTCCAGCATCATGACCACGAAGAGGAAGAGCACCATGACCGCGCCCAGGTAGACCAGCACCAAGGTGATGGCCAGGAACTCGGCCTTGAGCAGCAGCCAGATGCCCGAGGCCTGCGAGAAGGCCAGCATGAGGAAGAGCACGGCATGCACGGGGTTGCGTGCCGTGATCACCCGAAGGGCTGACAGGATCAGCACGATCGAGAAGAGGAGGAAGAAGCCGGTTTTGACGTCCATGATCGGTTCGTAGTGGTTCGTGGCGCCTTAGCGGTACTTGGCGTCGGCCGCCCTGGCCGCAGCGATCTCGGTCTCGTAGCGGTCGCCCACGGCCAGCAGCATGTCCTTGGTGAAGTACAGGTCGCCGCGTTTTTCGCCGTGGTATTCGAGGATATGTGTCTCGACAATGGAGTCCACCGGGCAGCTCTCTTCGCAGAAGCCGCAGAAGATGCACTTGGTCAGGTCGATGTCGTAGCGCGTAGTGCGGCGGCTGCCGTCCTGGCGCACTTCGGACTCGATGGTGATGGCCATGGCCGGGCAGACGGCCTCGCACAGCTTGCAGGCGATGCAGCGCTCTTCGCCATTGTCATAACGGCGCAGCGCGTGCAGGCCGCGGAAACGCGGCGACAGCGGGGTCTTCTCTTCCGGGTACTGGATCGTCACCTTGCGGGCGAAGGCGTAACGGCCCGTCAGGGCCATGCCCTTGAGGAGCTCCACGAGCATGAAGCTCTTGAAGAAGTCCTTGAAGGAGAAGGCGGTAGCAGTTGAAGCGGCTTGCATGTCGTCAGCCCCTTAGTTCCAGATGTTCCACGACGTCTGCATCCAGATGCCGACGACGAGCAGCCACACCAGGGTGACCGGGATGAAGATCTTCCAGCCCAGACGCATGATCTGGTCGTAGCGGAAACGCGGGAAGGTGGCGCGGATCCAGATGAACATGGACACCACCACAAAGGTCTTGAGGCCCAGCCAGATCCAGCCCGGGATCCAGTTGAACAGGGCGCTGTCGATGGGCGACATCCAGCCGCCCAGGAACATGATGACGGCCAGGATGGAGACCAGCCACATGCTGGCGTATTCGGCCAGGAAGAAGATGGCGAAACCCATGCCCGAGTACTCGACCATGTGGCCGGCCACGATCTCGGCCTCGCCCTCGACCACGTCGAAGGGGTGGCGGTTGGTCTCGGCCACGCCGGAGATCAGGTAGACGATGAAGATAGGCAGCAGGGGCAACCAGTTCCAGGAGAGGAAACCCAGGCCCATGTCGGCGAAGTAGCCCTGCCCCTGACCCAGCACGATGTTGGTCAGGTTCATGCTGCCCGAGACCATGAGCACCACCAGGAAGCAGAAGCCCATGGCGATCTCGTAGCTCACCATCTGCGCCGAGGCGCGCAGCGCGCCCAGGAAGGCGTACTTGGAGTTGGAAGCCCAGCCGGCGATGATGACGCCATAGACCTCGATCGAGGTGATGGCCATGATCAGCAGCAGGCCCACGTTGACGTTGGTCAGCGCGACATCGGGGCCGAAGGGGATCGCCACCCAGGCGGCCAGGGCCGGCATGATGGCCATGATGGGGCCGAGCCGGAACAGGCCGCCGCTCACCGCGCTGGGGGTGATGATTTCCTTGGTCAGCAGCTTGAGCGCATCGGCGATGGGCTGCAGCAGGCCGAAGGGACCCACGCGGTTGGGACCGAAGCGCACCTGCATGAAACCCAGCAGCTTGCGCTCCCACAGCGTCAGGTAGGCGACCGCGCCCATCAGCGGCGCGAGCACGGCCACGATCTTGATCAGGATCCAGAGCACCGGCCAGGCCAGGGTGGCCCACCAGCTGGCGGCGATCAGGTTCAGGCCGCCGTTGTAAAACGCATCGATCATGCGGCTACCCCTTGTTCACGGGCGTCGGCCGTCAGCTGCAGCGACGGCGCGCGACGGACCAGGCCGTCGAGTTGGTAGATGGAAGCCACCACCGGCTCACCTGCCGTGGCAGCGACGTTGATGCCGGCCTGCGTGGCGTTGGACAGGTTCGCAGCCTTGGTCGTGGCCGCGGCCAGCACCTCCTGCGAGGACTCGAACTCGAAGCCGTTCAGGCCCAGCAGATTGCCCAGCACGCGCAGCACCTTCCAGGCCGGACGCGTCTCGCCCAGGGGCTTGACCACGGCATGGAAACTCTGCACCCGGCCTTCGGCGTTGACGAAGCTGCCCGAGGTCTCGCTGAAAGGCGCGATGGGCAGCAGCACGTCGCTGAAAGCCAGATTGGTCTTGAAGGGGCTGAGCGTGACAACCATCTCGGCGGCGTCCAGCGTGGCGGCGGCAGCCTGGCCGGCGGCCGTGTCGTATTCGGGCTCGACGGCCAGCAGCACGGCCGCCTTGAGCTTGCCGCCCGTCAGCATCTGCGCGGCGTTCAGGCCCGCAGCTTGCGGCTGGGCACCGACCCACTGCGCGCCCACGGTGTTGGCGGCTTCGCTCAGGTAACCCACGCTGGCACCGGCCTGGGCACCGATCCAGTTGGCCAGGGCCAGCAGGCTGGAGGCGTTGGCATGGTGCGCAGCGGCATTGCCCAGCAGCACGGCCTTGCGTTCGCCACCCAGCAGGGACTTGGCGATGGCCTGGGCTTCGGGCGTGGCCTGGCCGGCGGCCGGGGCGGTGACACCCTTCTCTGCCGCGATGGCGGCGGCCACGTTGGCCAGCGCCTGGGCCCACTGCCCTGCGTCGGCGACGACGGCGTTGGCCACCTTCATGGCCCAGGCGTCGGCGCTCGGGTAAAGGTTCTTCGAGGTGATGGTGCTCACCTGCGCACCATGGCGCACCGCCTGGCGGATGCGCTGGGCGAACAGCGGGTGGTCCTTGCGCAGGTTGGAGCCGACCACCAGCACGCGCTGCAGCTGCGTGAGTTCGGCGATGGGCAGGCCCAGCCAGCGCACGCCCTCGGCCTTGCCGAATTCAGCGTTACGCAGGCGGTAATCGATGTTGTCGCTGCCCAGGCCGCGCAGCAGACCGGTGGCGAGGTACAGCTCTTCCAGCGTGCTGTGCGGGCTGGCCAGGGCGCCGATGCTGTTGGCACCGTGCTGGTCCTTCACACCCTTGAGGCCGTTGGCCACGTACTCGAGCGCGGTCTGCCAGTCGACTTCCTTCCACTGGCCGCCCTGCTTGAGCATGGGCGTGGTCAGGCGGTCGGCGCCGTTGAGGGCTTCGTAGGAGTAGCGGTCGCGGTCGGCGATCCAGCACTCGTTGACGGCGTCGTTCTCCAGGGGCACGACACGCAGCACCTGGTTGTTCTTGACCTGAACGATCAGGTTGGCGCCGGTGGAGTCATGCGGGCTGACCGACTTGCGGCGGCCCAGCTCCCAAGTGCGGGCCTGGTAGCGGAAAGGCTTGCTGGTCAGCGCGCCGACCGGGCAGATGTCGATCATGTTGCCGGACAGCTCGGAGTCCACGCTGTGACCGACAAAGGTCTCGATCTCGGAGTGCTCGCCGCGGTGGCTCATGCCGAGCTCCATCACGCCGGCGATCTCCTGACCGAAACGCACGCAGCGCGTGCAGTGGATGCAGCGGCTCATCTCCTCCATGGAGATCAGCGGGCCCACGTCCTTGTGGAAGACCACGCGCTTCTCTTCCTGGTAGCGCGAGGCGGAACCACCGTAACCCACGGCCAGGTCCTGCAGCTGGCACTCGCCGCCCTGGTCGCAGATGGGGCAATCCAGCGGATGGTTGATCAGCAGGAACTCCATGACCGACTTCTGCGCCTTGAGGGCCTTGTCGGTCTTGGTGCGCACGATCATGCCCTGCGTGACGGGGGTGGCACAGGCCGGCATGGGCTTGGGCGCCTTCTCCACGTCCACCAGGCACATGCGGCAGTTGGCCGCGATGCTGAGTTTCTTGTGATAGCAGAAATGCGGGATGTAGACGCCGGATTTCTCGGCCGCATGCATGACCATGC
>CAUPQO010000216.1:0-5199 GCA_963513295.1 uncultured Hylemonella sp. | reverse complement strand
GCGCCGTGGTCTTCAGCTACTCCGAGCCGCGCGCGAAACCCTATACCGGCTGGATCCGCATGCTGCGCTCCGGCGACGGCGGGCAGACGTTCAGCGCGCGCTTCACCGTGCACGCCGACCGGCAGGAGATCACGCACCGCTTTGAATCCATCGCCTTCGATGCGCAGGGCGTGCTGCATACGGTGTGGATCGACAAGCGCGACATGGAACTGGCGCCCAGGACCGGCACGCGCTCCGCCTACCGCGGCGCCGCCATCTACCGCAACGAATCGCAGGACGGCGGCCTCAGCTTCGGGCCGGATCTCAAGCTGGCCGATCACTCCTGCGAATGCTGCCGCATTGCCTTGGCCGCGGGGGCGGACGGCCGGCTGCGCGCCATGTGGCGCCACGTGTTTGAACCCAATGTGCGCGACCACGCCTTCGCCGTGCTCGGACCGCCCGGAGCGCCTCTGGCACGCGCCACCGATGACGGCTGGCGCATCGACGCCTGCCCGCACCACGGGCCGGGCTTGGCGCCGGCGCACGACGGCGGCTGGCACGCCGTGTGGTTCGGTATCCGCAAGCAGGATGGTCAGGACGTCGCGGCCGTCCGGTATGCGCGCCTGGAGAGCGACGGCAGCCCGCGGCCGGACACCGTGCGGGCCTTGCCCGACGACCTGGCCGAGCACGCCGACGTCCTGGCCGAGGGCCGGCGCGTTGCCGTGGTCTGGCGCAGCGTGGCCGGCGCACGCAGCACGCTCAAGGCCTGGCTGTCGCTCGATGGCGGCCGGACGTTTGTCTTGCGCGAACTGGCACAGGTCAACGGCGACAACGACCACCCGCGCCTGGCACAGCAGGCCGGGCGCATGGTGGCGGTCTGGCGCAACACCCAGGAGGTACAGGTCCATGAACTTCCCTTTTGACGACAGGCGCAGGCGCCTGCTGGCCACGGTGCTGGCCTTGCCGGTGGCGGGCCTGCCGCGACGGGCGGCAGCCCAGCACCACGGGCACGGGGCCGCTGCGGCCATCGCCGATTTCGACGCGGCAATCTGGACCCGGCTGCTGCGCGGGGGGCCGCGCCCGGCCGCTTATGTGTTCACTACCACCTACTGCAGCACATGCCCGGCGGTCTTCGAGCTGCTGCAGGCGCATGTCGCGAAGCAGCGCCGCAAGGTCGAACTGGCTGCGGTGGTGATGGACGCGCAGGGCGAGCGGGCCCTGGTGCATGCCCATCACTATGCCGGTGCCACGCGCTTCTACGCCTTCAACGGCTTCGAGCCCGAGATCCGCCATGCGATCGATCCGAAGTGGCGCAACATCACGCCCTACGTCGTGCTGCTCGACCGCCAGGGGCGCGAGCAGCGCGTCATCGGCCCGCCGGCCCCTGCGCAGTTGAAGGCCTGGCTGGACTGAAGGCCTGCGCGCGGCGCCTCAGCGTCCCAGCAGGTTGCGCTGCACATGCTGCAGGTGGCCGCGTGTGCATTCCAGTGCGCGCTCCAGGTCGCGCTCGCGCAGGGCGGCGACCAACTGGCGGTGTTCCTGCTGGTAGGCCGCGCGCCGCTCGGGCGTGACGCTGCGGCGTTTGAGCATGCCCCACTCGCCCTGCGCTCGGGCCTGGTTCATGAGCTTGAAGACCTGGCCCACGAAGCTGTTGTGCGCGGCCTCGGCGATCACCTCGTGCAGCAGGCCGTCCCAGTGCTCGAAGTCTTCCAGCGTGTGTGCCGCTTCGGCGCGCTCGCAGCACTGGGCCATGCGCGCGAAATCGGCCGGCGTGGCGTTGCGTATCACCATCTCCACGATGGCCGGCTCCAGCGCCATTCGCACCTCCATCAGCTCGGCCGGGCTGACCGCCGCCGCGACGGCGCTCGACTCCAGCGCCGGCAAGAGGGTAGCGATGCGCTCGCTCACATAGGTGCCGCTGCCCACCGTCTGCGTGATCAGGCCAGCCTCCTTGAGCTGTCCCAGCACACGGCGCACGGCCGAGCGGCCCAGGCCGTACTCGGTGCACAGCGCGCGCTCGGTTGGGATGCGGTGGCCGGCACGCCAGATGCCGGACTTGAGTTTTTCCAGCAGGGTTTCGCGCAGCAGGGCAGACGGGTCCATGGTCGGGATGGGGCAGGATGGGGGTTGGGCTGCGATCATAGCAAATGTCTGACCAAATCAAACCAATGCAAACGGCAACTACGTGTTTTCCACTGGACGCAGAGGATAATCCGCCTTTTATAATTTTCACCAAGATCAACCAATGGCAACCAAAGAAGGTTGCTCTTAGCCCGCAGGAGTTCGCATGAAGATCGCACGTGTCCAAAAAGACGGCCAGATCCACCTGGCCCTGGTCGATGAAGCCAAACAGGAAGTCGCCCTGGTCGGTGGCCCGCTGGCCCAGCATCCCAACCCGGTGCTTTACGTCATCCAGCTCGGCGTCAGCGCCGCGCAGCTGCAGGCCGCCGTGACGGCGCGCGTGCCCATGGCCCAGGTGAAATTCATGGCGCCGCTGTCGGCCTTCCTGCGCAACCCCTTCGCCGTGGGCAAGAACTACCACGAGCACGCCATGGAGTTCGACAAGAGCGGCTTCAATGCCACCACCGGCGGCGCCTCGGCCATTCCCGCCTTCCCGCAGATCTTCACCAAGGCCACGTTCACGCTCAACGGCCCGACCGACCCGATCCAGTTCAACCCCAAACACACCCAGTCGGTGGACTACGAGGGCGAGATCGGCGTCGTCATCGGCACCACCTGCCGCAATGTCAGCAAGGCCGACGCCATGAAGCAGGTCTGGGGTTTTGTGGCCACCAACGACGTCACCGCGCGCGACCTGCAGAAGAACCACGCCCAGTGGTTCCTGGGCAAGTCGCTCGACGGCTTCTGCCCCATCGGCCCCTGGATCACCACCACCGACGAAGCCCCCACCGACATGCGCATGCAGACCTGGGTCAACGGCGAGCAGCGCCAGAACGCCCACATCTCGCAGCTGATCTTCGACGTGCCCACCCTGATCGAGCAGATGAGCGCGGCCATGACCCTGCTGCCCGGCGACATCATCCTCACCGGCACCTCGGTGGGCGTAGGCATCGGCTTCACGCCCCCGAAGTTCCTCAAGCATGGCGACCTGGTGCGCGTGGCCATCAGCGGCCTGGGCGAACTCAACAACCCTGTGCAAGAAATCTGATTTCCTTCGGCCGAGACAACCATCCACAACGAGGAGACCACCATGACCCAACGCCGTGAATTCCTGCAACTGGGCGCTGCCGCACTGGCCGCTGCCGGCCTGCCCGCCTTCGCGCAGGACGCCTACCCCAGCAAACCCATCAACATGCTCGTGCCCTTCCCGCCGGGCGGCGTGGCCGACACCGTGGGCCGCCCCGTGGCCGAGGCCATGGGCCGCGCGCTGGGCCAGACCATGGTGGTCGAGAACAAGGGTGGCGCCGGCGGTGGCATCGGCATGGCGCAGGTCGCCAAGTCCCGGGCCGATGGCTACAGCCTGCTCATGGCCCTGTCCTCCATCGTGGTGCTGCCCGAGGCCGACAAGGTGCTCAAGCGCAACCCCATGTTCACGCTGGACCAGCTCAAGCCCGTCGCCCGCTTCACCGCCGACCCCACGGCGCTGGTGGTGCGTGCCGACAGCCCCTGGAAGACCTACCAGGACTTCATCGCCCATGTGAAGGCCAAACCCGGCCAGGTCACCTTCGGCTCCTCGGGCAACTACGGCACCATGCACGTGCCCATGGAGCAGCTCAAGGCCGCCACCGGCACCTTCATGCTGCACGTGCCCTATACCGGCGCCGGCCCGGCCGTGCTGGCCCTGCTGTCCGGCCAGGTCGACGCCCTGTCCACCGGCCCGTCCAGCGTGATGCAGCACGTGCGTGCCGGCAAGCTGCGCGTGCTGGCGCACTGGGGCGAAGGCCGACTGGCCGCGCTGCCCGACGTGCCCAGCTTCAAGGAACTGGGGGTGCCGATCAGCTACTCGCAGTGGGCCGGTCTGTTTGCGCCGGCCGGCACGCCCGAGCCCGTGCTGGCCAGGCTGCGCCAGGCCGCCCGGGCCGCCAGCGAGGATGCGCGCGCCCGCCAGGCGCTGGCCGCGGCCGGCACGTCCTTCCAGTACCAGGACGCGCCCGAGTTCGAGCGCTTCGTGCAGGCGGATGCCCGCGCCATGACGGCGCTGGTGCAGCGCATCGGCCGCGTCGAGTAAGGGCGCTTTCGGCCGCACGCCAGTGACCCCGTGTGAATGGCCCTAAGATGGGCCCGGAACACGGAGTTGAGGGGAGGCGGCTTTGTCGTACACACTGCATCGTTGGGGCGTCGCACTGCTGGCGCTGTGGCTCGGGCTGCTCTCGGCGGCCTGGGCCCAGCCGCGCACCGTGCGTGTCGGCGTCTATGCCAACGAACCCAAGGTCTATGTCAATGCCGCGGGCCGCGCCACCGGCATCTTCGTGGACCTGCTGGGCGAGGTGGCCCGTGGCGAGGGCTGGGTCCTGCAGTTCGTGCCCTGCGAGTGGCAGGCCTGCCTGGACGCGCTGGAGGCCGGCAGCATCGACCTGATGCCCGACGTGGCCTACAGCGTGCAGCGCGAGCAGCGCTTCGATTTCCACCAGATCCCGGTCATGCACAGCTGGTCGCAGATCTACCGCAGCCCGTCCGTGCCCATCTATTCCATCCTGGACCTGGACGGCAAGCGCGTGGCCCTGCTGGGGGGCTCGATCCAGGCCAACCTCTTCAACGAACTGGTGGCGGGTTTCGGCGTCAGGCCGCAGCTGTTGCCGGTGAGCTCGCTGGACGAGGCTTTCCGCCTGGTGGCAGCCGGCAAGGCCGATGCGGCCATTGCCAACCATTTCTTCGGCACCCGGCTCGGGCCGCGTTACCGCCTGGTCGAGACACCCATCGTCTTCAATCCCTCGCGCCTGTTTTTCGCCACCGACCAGGGCCGCAACCCGGAACTGCTGGCCACCATCGACCGTTACCTGAGCGACTGGCAGAACGACCCGCGCTCCATGTACTTCTCCATCATCAAGCAATGGGGCGGCCAGGTCGTGGAGCCCGCCGTGCCGCGCGCCTTCTGGTGGGGGCTGGCGGTGGGGGCTGGCCTGCTGCTGCTGGCCCTGCTGCTGGCGTGGCTGCTGCGCGGCCAGGACGTCACGCGCACCCGAAAGCAGCAGGCCGCGCACGAGGAGGTGGGCCGAGTCAAGGACATCTACGACCACTCCACCATTGCAGCCTGGCTTG
>CAUPQO010000215.1:0-5209 GCA_963513295.1 uncultured Hylemonella sp. | reverse complement strand
GCCTGCGGCACGGTGACCGCCAGCGCCATCAGTGGCACGGCCAGCGAACCGAAACCCGCCCCGAAACCACTCTTGCTGATGCCCAGCAGCAGCACCGCCGGCACCGACACAAGATAGAAATAGGGATCGGTGATGGGCAGAAAGTTCACGGTGCGGCCAGCAGAAATGAAAACCTCCCCGGCGGGGAGGGTCAGACAGCAAGCCTCAAGTGTAGCCTCCCCCTCCCCTGGAAGGGGAGGGTTGGGAGGGGTGAGCCTAATGCAGCCGCAGGGCTTGCCAGGCGCTTAAAGCACCTGGCAAGCCTGCTCGAAGGATAGGCGCGGATTGCGCTTGAATTCCTTGCTGTGGTCGGCGTAACCCAGGTTGATCAGGAAGTTGGTGGCGTAACGACCGTCGGGGAAGAACTCGGCGTTCACCTTGGCGATGTCGAAGCCGCTCATGGGGCCGCAGTCCAGGCCCATGGCGCGCGCGGCGATGATGAAATAGGCGCCCCCCAGGGTGCCGTTGCGGGTGGCCGTGTTGGTGGCCAGGGTGGCGTTGCCCTCGAAGTTCTCCTTGGCGCCGGCGCCGTGCCAGACCTGCGGCATGTGCTCGTAGAACCTGGTGTCGGTGGCCACGATGACGGTCACGGGCGCGAGCATGGTCTTGTCCAGGTTGCCAGGGCTCAGCGCGGGCTTGAGACGCTCCTTCGCTGCCGCCGTGGTCAGGAACACATAACGCGTGGGCTGGGTGTTCATGGAGGTCGGCGCCATCCTGGCGATGTCATAGGCTTCCTGCAGCAGCGCCAGCGGCACCGGCTTGTCGAGAAAGCCGTTGGCCGTGCGGGCGTTGAAGAAGAGCTGGTCGAGGGCGGCTTGGTCGATTTTCATGGTGAGGGTGTTTCAGTCGGGAAGGGGAAATTATCCGGCGCCGCAACAAACGGCGCCGGGAGAAGGTTTTAGCTAGCCTTGATGCCGATCTCGCGCACCAGCCTGGTCCAGCGATCGACATCGCGCTTCACCAGTGCACGGGTCTGCTCGGTGTTGAGGGTCAACGGCTTGCCGCCGGCCTTGCGGAAGGTCTCCTGCAGTTCGGGCAGGGCGATGACCTTGGCCAGCTCGCTGCGCAGGCGCTCCTGCACGTCGGCGGGTGTCTTGCTCGGAACGAAGTAGCCGAACCAGGACTCCAGGTCCAGCTGGGCGACGCCGCTCTCGGTGATGGTGGGCACGTCCGGGTGCATGGGGTTGCGCTCGGCGCCGGACAGCGCCAGCGGCTTGATCTTGCCGCCCTCGATCTGCGCGCGGGCGGTGGACGACAGGTCGAAGAACAGGTCGACGCGCCCACCCAGCATGTCCATATAAGCGGCCTGGGCGCCGCGGTAAGGGACGTGCACTACGTTCACGCCGGCCAGGTGCCAGAGTGCGGCGGCCAGCACGTGCTGGCCCGAGCCGTTGCCGGCCGAGGCATAGGTGAGCTTGCCCGGGTTGGCCTTGGCATAGGCCACCACGTCCTTGAGCGTGTTCAGGGGCAGGTCCTGGCGTGCGGTGAGCGTGTAGCTGTAGCTCACGGCCAGGCCCACGGGCTCGAAGTCGCGCAGGCTGTCGTAGGACAGTTTGTCGTACAGGCCCATATTCAGCGCGATGTTGGAGACCGAGCCCATCAGCAGGGTGTAGCCGTCGGGCGCGGCCTGGGCCGCCGCTTCGGTGCCCACCAGCGTGCCCGAGCCCGTCTTGTTCTCGACCACCACGCCCTGCCCGATCTGTTTGGACAGGCGCTCGGCCAACTGGCGCGCCACGAAGTCGAAACCGCCACCGGGCGGCTGCGGCACGATGACCCGCAAGGGGCGGTTCGGGTAGGCGCCCTGCGCCCAGGCCAGGGGCGCCAGGCCCAGCAGGGCGGCGGCCGGCAGGGCGCGCACGATGTCGCGGCGCTTCAGGTGAGTGGGGTGCTGGATCTCGTTCATGTCGGTCTCCTCGTTGGGGGTGATACGGATCGGAAAATCGTTCAGCGCTCGAGCGCACCGCCAGCCAGCCAGCGCGCGCCGCGGCGGTAGAGCTCCTCGACCACCGGGCCCTTGAGCATGGGCATGTCCATCTTGACGGTGTAGCCGATGCGGGTCTGGATGTAGGCCAGGTGCCGGTAGCCTTCGGGGAAACCGGCCAGGGCCTGCTGGTCCAGCTTGAGCACGGCGGTGGAGTCGACCGGGTCGATGCGGTCCTTCTCGTAGATGGGCTGGCGGTGGATCAGCTTCCACTCGCCCTGGTGCTTGGTCACGAAGTCGTAGAAACGCCCGGTGCAGACCACGTCGCACAGCACCGGGCCGTCGGCGCCCTCCACCATGCCGCGCTGCGAGATGGTCATCTTGGTCTGGGCAATGGCGCGGTCGCCCGCGACCTCGACGGCCGAGCCGCCCAGGAAGTGCAGGATGCTCACCCCCTTGGCCCAGCCCTCTTTCGTCACACGGATGAACTCGGCAAACGGCCCCTGGAACCAGGTGGCCATCATCACGCCTTCGGGGTGCCAGACGGTGGCGAAGCGCTCCCAGTCGCCGGCATCGCGCCACACGGCCCAGCGCTCCACCATCTGGCGGATCAGCAGTTCGTCGTTGAATGAGTTGCTCATGGTCGTTCCTCGGGAATCAAAAAAGAAAATTCAGGGTGCGGCGTAGTCCACTTGGTGGCGTGCAATGCGCAGGTCGGCCACCTCGTTCTTCACGCGCACATGCTCGGGGTGCGTGCCATAGGCGTCGAGTGCGGCCTGGCTTTCGAACTCCGAATACAGCACCACGTCGCAGGCGTAGTCGATGCCGCTGCTGTCCACGCCGATCTCCAGATGCAGCAGGCCGGGAATGCGCCCGCGCAGGCTCTCGAAGCTGCGCTGCAGGCGGGCGATGCCTTGCGCCTTCTCGGCCGGCGTGTCGCCGCGCACGTTCCACATCACGATGTGCTTGATCACAAAGCGGCTCCGATCATGCGGCGGGCGGGAACCCGGCCTTCTGCGGCCACAGGTTCACGAAGGCGTGGATGGTGGTGCTGGCGTAGAGCCCGGCTTTCGTGAAGGGCTCCTCGGCCAGCCAGGCGTGCGCGGCATCACGGCTGGCAAAGTCGATCACCAGCAGGCTGCCCAGCATGGTCTTGCCGTCGTCGTGCGTGAGCGGGCCGGCGAAGGCCATACGGTCGGCCACCGCCGCCAGGTAGTCCTTGTGCACGGGCCGCACCCGCTGCCGCAGGTCGCCGTGGTCGGGCTTGTCGATCAGGATGAAGGCAAACAGCATGTCAGGTTCTCCTTACATATAGGCCAGCCAGGTGGACAGCTTGGGGAAGGCCACCAGCAGCACCAGCACGGCGACCATCATCAGCACAAAAGGGAAAGCACCGGCGAAGATGTCGCGCACCGTGATGCGCGTATCGTTCAGCGCCGACTTCACGGTATAGACCGAGACACCGAAGGGCGGCGTCAGCAGGCCGATCTCCACCGCCACCACGGTGATGACACCGAACCAGACGACGTCCATGCCGAAGGTGCGCGCGATGGGCAGCACGATGGGCAGCATGATGAGCATGATGGACACCGAGTCGATGATGCAGCCCAGCACAATGACGATACCCACATACGCGGCCAGGAAGCCCCAGGACCCCAGCCCCAGGCCGGTGATGCCCTCGGTCACCGCCGCCGGCATGCCGGTGAGCGCCAGCATGCGGCTGTAGAGCATGGCCGAGATGATGAGGAAGAGCACCGAGACCGACACATAGCCCGTTTCGGTCAGCACCTTCCACAGCTTGCGCCAGTCCAGGCGGCGGCGCACCAGCGCGATCACCAGCGCCCCGGCCGCCCCCACCGCACCGGCCTCGGTGGGCGTGAACAGGCCGCCGTAAAGACCGCCCAGCACCAGCGTGATGAGGATGAGGATGGGGATGAACTTGAGGGCCGCGCTGCCCCAGGTCTCGTGGTGCGGCTCGCGCACCGTGGCCGCGGCGCCCTGCTCCATGATCATGCCCGGGCGCAGATAGGCCATACCCACGATCAGCAGGGCGAAGCCCAGGGCCAGCACGATGCCGGGGATGATGCCGGCGATGAACATGCGCCCCACCGATTCCTCGGCCAGCACGCCGTAGATGATCATCAGCAGCGAGGGCGGGATCAGCATGCCCAGCACCGAGGAGCCGGCCACCACGCCCACGGCAAAACGGCGTGTGTAGCCGTGGCGGATCATCTCGGGCACGGCCACCTTGGTGAAGACCGAAGCCGAGGCGATGGAGATGCCGGTGATGGCGGCAAACACCGCATTGGCCCCCACCGTGGCCAGGCCCAGGCCGCCGCGCACGCGCCGCATCAGCCACTGGAAGACGTCGAAGGTGTCGCGCCCCACCCCGCTCACGCTGACCAGCATGCCCATGAGCACAAACAGGGGGATCACACCGAAGAGGTAGTCGCGGATGGCGTCGTTGGCCGAAGCCGCCACGAAACGCGCCGCCACGTCGGGCGACTTGATGAGCGCGACGCTGACGAAGGACGTGACGATCAGCGCCACCCCGATGTGCATGCCGAAATAGATGCCGGCCAGCATCAGCACGATGGCCAGCAGGCCGACCTGCAGATCAGTCATGTACCGACTCCTTCAGGTCCTGGATCACCAGCAGCAGGTACTGGATGGCCGCCAGCCCCGCCCCGAGCAGCACCACGGCACGCATGGGCCAGGTCGGGAAAGTGAAGAGGCCCTCGACGCCGAGGAACTCGTTGTCACTCCAGGCGCGTGCCAGCGGCTTCCAGGTCGCGTAGGCAATCACGCCGCAGGCGAACACCCCGGCCAGGGAAAAGAGCGCGCGCAAACTCTTGCCGGCGCGCGGACGGCGCACGATGAAGGGGTCGATGAAGAGGTCGGCGCGCGACATGCGGCCGTGGCGCAGCGTGGAAGGCAACTGCAGGAAGACGATGATCACGATGCTGGTGGCCACCAGCTCAGCCACGCCGTCGATCGGGCGGTTGGCCAGGTCGCGCAGCAGCACGTCGGCACACATCAGCAGCATGATGGCGCCGATCAGCACCGAGCCGGCGGCATTCAGGCCGTCGACCAAGCGGCCGAACCAGCTGTCGGGCGCAGGCGGTGGCGGCGCGGACTCCAGGTCCGTGTTTTTTTCGTAAGACAAGTCAACCTCAGCAAGCGTCAGACACGCCATGAGCGCGGAACCCCAGGCGGGGAACGCCGTGGAACCGGCTTAGCCGGGCCACT
>CAUPQO010000214.1:0-5234 GCA_963513295.1 uncultured Hylemonella sp. | reverse complement strand
GGCAGCTCGACGTCCGCCTCTTCCTGGTAGACGTTGTAGGGGATGTCCAGGTTCACCGGGCCGGGGCGGCCCGTGACCATGGTGTCCATGGCCTGGCGCAGGGCCAGCGGCAGCATGTCCACCCGCGTGGGCTGGAAGGCGCGCTTGACCACCGGGCGCATCACCTGGGCGAAGTCGGCCTGGTTGTGTTTGTACAGCTCCTGGAAGGGCGCACGGTTGTGCTGCGAAGTCGGCACGTTGGAGGTGATGCACATGAAGGCGGACGAATCCGACAGCGCCGTGGCGCAGGACATCACCATGTTCGCCGAGCCCGGGCCGGTGGAGGTGAGCGTGGCCACCGGTTTGTGCTTGACTCGGAAATCGGCGTCGGCCATGTGGCCGGCGCACTGCTCGTGGCGCGGCGAGATCAGCTTGAGCTCGTCCTTCACGTCATACAGGGCATCGAGGATGCCGACATTGCCGTGGCCACAGATGCCGAAGATGTACGGCACTTTTTCCTGGACCAGGTATTGGGCGATCAGTTCGCCACCTTTCATCTTGGCCATGTTCAGCTCTTTCTACTTTCAGGTGTCAGGTATCAGACCGTCGTGAATGTCACGATACGCTCTTCGGTCATTTCGTGGACCGCGTAATGCGGGCCTTCGCGGCCGAAGCCGCTGTCTTTGGAACCGCCGTAAGGCATGAGGTCCACGCGCGAGCTCGAGGTCTCGTTGATGTGCACCCCGCCCACCTCCAGCTGCTGGGCCGCGGCCAGCGCGTCGCCCAGGCGGTTGGTGAACAGGCCGGTGGCCAGACCGAAGGGCGTGGCGTTCACGCGCGTGATGGCTTGCGCCAGCGTCTTGAAAGGCACGATGCAGACCACCGGGCCGAATATCTCGCTGCAACCCACCTTCATGGCATCGCTGATGTTGGTCAACAGCGTGGGTGGCACCACGGCGCCCAGTCTTGGGCCACCAGCCAGCAGCTTCGCACCCGAGGCCACGGCCTCATTGATCCAGCTCTCGATGCGGATCGCGTTGTCTTCGCTGATGACGGGGCCGACGAAGGTCTTGCTGTCCTGCGGATCACCGCAGACCAGTTCCTTGACCATCTGACCCAGGCGCGTCTCCACCTCGGCCAGCAGCGACTCGTGCACCAGCAGCAGCTGTACCGAGGTGCAGACCTGGCCGGCCTTGCGGTAACCGGCATTGACGATCTTGGGCAGGGCCGCGTCGAGCTTGGCGTCGTCACAGACGATGGTGCAGGCGATCGAGCCCAGCTCCATCTGCGTGCGGCGCAGGCCGGCGGCCTGCTGGATCTTGCGGCCCACCTCGGTGCTGCCGGTGAAGGCGAAGAAACGCACGCGCTCGTCGGCCTGCAGGGCCTGCACCACCTCGGCACTGCCGTGCAGCACGCTGAGGAAACCTTTCGGGATCCCGGCGTCCAGCAGCACCTCGGCCAGCAGGCAGGCCGTGATGGGCGTGAAGGACGAAGGCTTGAGGATGACGGCATTGCCGGCGGCAAAGGCCGGCGCCACCTTGTGCGTGACCGTGTTGAGCGGTGAGTTGAAGGGCGTGATGGCCGCCACCACGCCCAGGGGCACGCGCAGGGTGAAACCCAGGCGGCCGGCGGCGCCGGGCGCACCGGCCAGCGGGATCACGTCGCCGGCCAGGCGGCGCGCTTCTTCGGCCGAGAGCCGCAGCGTCTGCAGGCAGCGGCGCACCTCGCCCATCGCGTCGCTCTGGGTGAAACCGGCTTCCAGCTGCATGGCACGCACGAACTCCTCGCTGCGCGCTTCGAGCAGCTGGGCGGCGCGGTCCAGCACCACACCGCGCTCGTAGGCCACGGGCGCGCCCTGGCGGAAGGCGGTCTGCGCCACGTCCACGGCCTGGCGCACCTGCGCCGCATCGGCGGTGGTGAGGGTGGCACAGGGCTGCAGCGTGTACTTGTCGCGCACGGCGACGCGCGGGCCCGCACCTGCGATCCACTGGCCGTTGACCAGCAGGCCGTAGACAGCCGGAGCGGCGGACGTGGCCGTGTCGATCACGGCAGATACCTTGCGGTCCATCAGCGCATCTCCTCTTCGTCATCGGCCGGCGTGGTGACCACCAGGAAGACCAGGCCATCGGTGCCGGTGTTGGTGAAGCTGTGGCGGATGCCGGGTGGCACGTAGACGTAGTCGTGCGCTCGCATCAGCTGTTTCTTGTCGTCCAGCGTAAGAATGCCCTCGCCTTCGAGCACGTAATACACCTGCTCCTGCACCTTGTGCACGTGCTCCTGCACATAGGCCATGGGTGCGTAGCGCGAGATGCGGAAGTCCACGCGCGAGCTGCCCGTGGTCGTGGGGCCGGCCAGCTCCTTGGAGAGGGCGCCGCCGAAATGGCCCGGGTATTCCTTCCAGGGCATGTTGGCCATCTTCTCCACGAGGAGCCGGAGGTCTTGTTTGGGTTTCATGGTGTATCCAGTCAAGGCGAGGGTGGGGTGTCCGTGGTCTGCCGTGTTTGTCTCACAGCCACAGAATCTTTTTACGGTAGTCGAGATCGCTCAGCAGCGGTGCGGCCGGGCCTTCGTGGAAGACGGCGCCGCGCTCCAGCGCATAGGCGCGGTCGGCCAGGGCCAGCACCAGGTCCAGGTTGTGCTCGACGATGACGATGGAGACATGCTGGCGCAGCTGGTCGAAGACGGTGAACAGCTCCTGCACCACGGTAGGCGCCAGGCCCTCGAAGGGTTCGTCCAGCAGCAGCAGCTTGACGTTGCCCGACAGCGCGCGCGCCACGGCCACCATCTGCTGCTCACCGCCCGAGAGGTAGTCGGCCGCCACGTCCATGCGTTCCTTCAGGCGCGGGAAATAGGCCAGGATCTGTGCCTCGTCCCAGACCACGCCGGTGCTGCCGTCGGTGGGGCGCGCCAGCCGGCCCAGCGACAGGTTCTCGCGCACCGTCATGCCGGCAAACAGGCCGCGGCCCTGCGGCACGTAACCTAGCCCCAAGCGCGCGATGTCGGGGGCACTCAGGCCGGCGATCTCACGGCCGTTGAAGGCCACCCGCCCACTGGCCGGCGGCAGCAGGCCCACCAGGCTTTTCAGCAGCGTGGACTTGCCGGCACCGTTGCGGCCCAGCAGGGCCACGATCTCGCCCTCGCGCACCTGCAGGCTGGCGTCGTTGAGGATGTGGCTCTTGCCGTAGAAGGCGTTGACCTTGTCGAAGTCCAGCACCAGGGGCCGGTCACCCGTGGCCACGCCGGTGCGGCCCGTCACGGGCGGCGTACCGGTGCCGGTGTAGATCTCCTGCACGCGCCGGTCGCAGCGCACCTCCTCGGGCGTGCCGCTCATCAGCACCTCACCCTGGTTCATCACCGTCACGCGGTGCGAGAAGGACAGCACCCGGTCGATGTCGTGCTCGACGATCAGCACCGGGATGTTGCTCGCGATGGTCTTGACCAGGTTGGAGACCCGCTCGCGCTCGGCCGCGGCCAGGCCGGCCAGCGGTTCGTCCAGCAACAGCACCTGGGGCTTGGAGCCCAGGGCGATGCCCAGGTCCACCAGGCGCTGGCCGCCGTAGGACAGGTCGCCGCCGCCCACCTGCTCCATGCCCTGCAGGCCCAGGAACTTCATGAGCTCGGCGGTCTCGGTGTGGACCTCGGGGTAGCTGTCGATGTCGCGCCAGACGTTGAAACGCGCCGCGTGCCGCGCCTGCAGCGAGAGGCGCAGGTTCTCGTAGATGCTCAGGCCCTTGAACAGATTGGTGATCTGGAAGGAACGCGCCAGGCCCTGCTGGCAGATGCGGTCCGGCGCCAGATGCTGGACGGCCTGGCCGTGCAGGCGCACCGTACCCGTGTCGGCCATGAACATGCCCGAGATCAGGTTGAAGGTCGTCGTCTTGCCCGCGCCGTTGGGGCCGATCAGGGCGTGGATCTGCCCCGCCTCCACCGTGAGGCTGTTCTCGCGCACGGCCTGGATGCCGCCGAAACGTTTGCTGATGCCCTGGGCCTCCAGCACGGCACCCTCGACGCGCTTGGGGCGCAGGAACTCGGGCAGGGGCAGGCCTTCGAAGATCTGGCGTTTGCTCATGGCGGCGCCGTCTTCGGGTGCGGGACGCCAGCGCCGTTGCAGCTGGGCCCAGATGCCGGTCAGGCCCGCGGGCGAGAAGATGATGAAAGCGACGAAGATCAGGCCGAAATACAGCAGCCAGTTGTCGGTGTAGATCGAGAACAGCTCGCGGAACAGCAGGAAAAACAGCGCGCCCAGGGCCGGGCCCAGGAAACTGCGCATGCCGCCTATCACCACCATCGCCAGCAGCTCGCCCGAGAAAGCCACCGTGGTGGACTCGGCCGCGGCCAGGCGGTGCAGGAAGACCATCAATGCGCCGGCCAGGCCGGTCACCGTGGCCGAGATCACGAAGGCCAGCAGCTTGTAGCGATCGACGTTGTAACCCTGGAAGGTCGCACGCTGCTCGTTCTCGCGGATGGCCACCAGTACATGGCCGAAGGGTGAGCGGGTCACGCGCAGCAGGGCGTAGAGCACGGCAAAACCGGTCAGGGCCACCAGCACGTAATAGACCAGGTGGCTGTCCAGGTTGAGCACGGCCCAACCCCCGCGCTCGATGCCGCCCAGGCCGCCCTCGCCGCCGGTCAGGCTGGTCCAGCGGAAGGCGATGGCAAAGGTCAGCGCGGTCAGCGCCAGCGTCAGCAGCGAGAAATAGACCCCGCGCCGGCGCAGGATGAGAAAGCCCACCAGCAGCGACAGGCTCGCCGTGAACAGGATGGAGAAGGCACAGGGCAGCACGATCTGGTCCTTGAACCAGTGCAGCTGGGCCAGCGCCGCGGCATAACCGCCGATGCCGAACCAGGCGCTGTGGCCGAAGGACACCAGGCCGGTGGTGCCCACCAGCAGGTTCAGGCCCATGGCCGCCATGGCCAGGATCACCACCACGGTGGCGGCGTCCAGCGTGAGGCCGATGGCCTGGAAGACGAGGGGCAGCAGCAGCAGGGCCGCCGCGCCGACCCAAAGCGGCCGGTATTTGGAATGCAGCAGGTCAGTCATTCTTCTTGTTCTCACTCTCACTCGAAGCGCTCGATGCGCTCACCCAGCAGGCCACGCGGCCGGAACATCAGCACCAGGAACATCAGCACGTACATGGAGGCCTCGCCGGCCGCCGGCTGGAAATGGATGGTCACGCCGCGCACCACGCCCACCAGCAGGGCCGCCAGCACCACGCCCCAGAAGCTGCCCAGGCCGCCCTCGCCGCCGGTCAGGC
>CAUPQO010000213.1:0-5257 GCA_963513295.1 uncultured Hylemonella sp. | reverse complement strand
GTGTTCTTCAACTGGAGGGCCATCAGGCGCTCCAGTTGGGCGTGGCCCGCGGGCCAGTCGCCCAGGCCGGAATCGGCGTTGAGGTGGCCGGCCATGCCGGCGTCGATGAATTCGGAACCCCAGTCCCGGGCCAGGCCCTGGGCCATGTCGAAGGGGCAGCGGTCGTCGTTGCGGCTGGCGACCAGAATGCTTTTGAAAGGCAAGGCCTTGCGCGCGATCGGCCACCAGCTGGGCAGCATGGCACGCGTCTCTTCACGCGCCACGTCGCCGGGCGCCACCAGCAGCGCGCCCTTGACGCGGTGCACGTTGCGCGAGTGCGCGGCCCAGGCCGCGACCAGAATGACACCGAGGCTGTGCGCCACCAGCACGGCCGGCTCGGGGCACAGCAACACGGCTTCTTCCAGCTGCATCTGCCAATCGCCGCGCATGGGGCGCTCCCAGTCGTGCTGCTGCACACGGGTGTAGCCGTACGTGGCCTCCCAGCGGCTCTGCCAGTGGCCCGGGCCGGAGTTGTGCCAGCCCGGCAGGATTAGGACGCTTGAGGGATGCATGCTATTGTTTTTGTAGCTTACACTGCTGGCCGGTCGGTCACATCTTCTGGATGCGGTCGACCATCTCCTGCGCGAAGCTCACGAAGGACTGCGCGCCCTTGGAGGCGGGGTCGAATACCACGCCGGGCACGCCGTAGCTGGGCGCTTCGGCCAGGCGCACGTTGCGCGGGATGACGGCGTCGAACACCTTGTCGCCGAAGTGGGCCTTGAGCTGGTCGCTCACCTGGGCCTGCAGGGTGATGCGCGGGTCGAACATGACACGCAGCAGGCCGATGATCTGCAGGTCGGGGTTGAGGTTGGCGTGCACCTGCTTGATGGTGTTGACCAGGTCGGTCAGGCCTTCGAGCGCGAAGTATTCGCACTGCATGGGCACGATGACACCGTGCGCGCTGCACAGGCCGTTGAGGGTGAGCATGGACAGGCTGGGCGGGCAGTCGATGAGCACGAAGTCGTACTCGTCGCTGACTTTGGTCAGGGCTTCCTTGAGACGGCGCTCACGGCGCTCCACGTCGACCAGTTCCACTTCGGCACCGGCGAGTTCGCGGTTGGCGCCCAGGATGTCGTAGCTGCAGCCGCCTTCTATCAGCTTGTCGCTTTTCACGCGGGCCTCGGCGATGCTGGCCGATTCGAGCAGCACGTCGTAGAGGGTGAGCTTGAGTTGCCGCTTGTCCACCCCCGAACCCATGGTGGCATTGCCCTGGGGGTCCAGGTCCACCATCAGCACACGCTGCCCCACCTTGGCCAGGCCGGCGGCGAGGTTGACGGTGGTGGTGGTCTTGCCGACGCCGCCCTTCTGATTGGCAACGCAGAAAATCTTGGCCATCTGGTGGTCTTCCCTTTTATGTATCTGAGATCAGCGGGTGAAAGCAAGACGCAAGCCGAAGCCGATCAGGCAGAGGCCGGCAATTTTCTCCAGCAACCGCCCAAACAGCGGGTTGGCGCGCAGCCGGTCGGCCAGAAAGTGCGTGAGCAGGGTCATGCCCAGACCGTAGAGAAAAGTGAGAAAGGCGATCGTCACGGCCATGAAGCCGAAGGTGAACAGGCCCTGGTGCGTGGCCGGGTCGACGAAGAGCGGGAAGAAGGCCAGGTAGAACATGATGGCCTTGGGGTTCAACAGAGTGATGACCATGGCCTGGCGCAGGTAATGACCGGCCTTGATGTTGAACACCGGCGCCGCGCCGGGTTGGGCCAGCAGCATCTGGACGCCGAGGAAAGCCAGGTAGGCCGCCCCACCCCACTGCAGCAGATTGAAGGCCGTCGGGTAGGCGATCAGCAGCGCGGCCACACCGGCCACCGCCGCCCACATCAACACCTGGTCGCCCAGGATCACCCCCAGGGTCGCGGCCAGCCCGCCGCGCACCCCGCCCTTGCTGGTGGAGGTGATCAGCGCCAGATTGCCGGGGCCCGGGATCAGCAGAAAAATGATGACGGTGACGACAAAAGCGCCGTAATCGGCTACGCCAAACATGGGGAGTTGGGATCTCGGAAAGGGGTCTTGAGGGAAGGGTTGAGTGTACGGCAGCTTTTTGGGGGTTCTGGCCGGTTGGGCTGCTGGTTTGCCCTGCTTTTGTTTCACGTGAAACGTTTTCTGGCAAGGAGCGCTTTACCTGCGGTGCTTTTGTAGCCCCCCACTCATCCCCCCGCCCTTCTCTACCCCCGCCGGGGTAGAGAAGGGGGCCTGGATTTGATCTCATCGCGCCGGCTACGCTTCTACGGCACGAACCGTCGCCACTGCCTTTGGTTCGCCTGGATTCCTGAGCTGCGGTCGTGGTGAACGGCTCGGAAGTAGCTAACCACTAACGGTGGTTGGCTACGCCAACCTGCCGTCTTCGAGTCCAGAAGGCAGGCCGCGCCGCGCTCATTTCTCGTCGCTGGCGTGCAACCGCCAGCCGGAGCCGCACCGACCCAGCACCGTTTACTACGACCGGCTCCGAGAAATGTGGGCACCCAGACCACGAAGGCGACCGCCCCCCGTAGAAGCGTAGCCGGCGCGCAATTCCAAAATCAGGCTCCCCCTTCCCGCCCCGGCGGGGGTGGGAAGGGGGTGAGGGGGGATAGGGGGGGGAAGAAGTGCCGGCGCAGCCAGAAACTTCGAGAAGAAACTAGGCCGAAGGAGAAGAAAGCCTCATCCAAACAATGCACCGCTCCGCCCCCAAGCCAGGAACCAAAAGCTGTTCCACGTGAAACACCTGCACCCCGGCCGGGAGCGCCGAAAGCTCCTCCACCGGATCCTTCCCCTTCATCGCCATCCAGACCCCCGCCGGCGCCAGGGCGTCCCGGGACCAGTTGGTGAAGTCGACCAGGGAGGCAAACGCCCGGGAACAAACCACGTCGTAATGGTCGTCCAGGTTTTCCACCCGGGCGTGCAGGCCCTTGAGGTTGGAGAGTTTCAGGGTCAGGGCGGCCTGCTGGATGAAGGTGGCTTTTTTGGCCACGGTGTCCACACAGCTCACGGCGATGTCCGGGCAGCAGATGGCGATGACCACGCCGGGCAGGCCGGCGCCGGAGCCGACGTCCAGCAGGCGGAAGCCCTGCCCGTCCGCTGGCTGGCGGCCATCCAGTTGCTGCCGCAGCGGGCGGATGACGGCCAGGCTGTCGAGCAGATGGTGGGTCAGCATCTCGGCTGGGTCGCGCACGGCCGTCAGGTTGTAGACCTTGGTCCACTTCTGGATCAGGGCCAGGTAGTCCAGCAGCTGGGTGATCTGGGCGGGGTTGAGGTCCAGGCCGAGTTCGGCCACCCCGGATTTCAGGGCTGTCGGGAGATCGAGGCTCATGCCGCCTCGGCCACTTCGGTCTTGGCGAAGCCGCGGAAACCACCTTTTTTCAGGTGGATCATCAGCAGGGAAATGCTGGCGGGTGTGATGCCGGAGATCCGGGAAGCCTGGCCCAGGGTTTCCGGGCGGTGCTTTTGCAGCTTCTGCCGGGCCTCGATGGACAGGGCGGAGACGGCCATGTAGTCCAGGTCGGCCGGGAGCTTGAGGTTTTCGTAATGGGCGGCGCGCTCCACTTCGCCCTTCTGGCGGTCGATGTAGCCGGAATACTTGGCGCCGATCTCCAGTTGTTCGACCACGGCTACGGCCAGCTCGCCCAGGGTTTCACGTGAAACATCCGGATTGGCGTACTTGCCGCCGTCCAGGGACATCAGCCCGGCGTAGCTCACATCCGGCCGACGCAGCAGGTCGAAGAGGTGGTACTCGCGCTCGATGGTGGTGCCCAGCACCCGCTCGGCCTCGGCCGCGGACAGGATGCGGGGGTTGACCCAGGTTGCCTTGAGGCGTTCTGTTTCACGTGAAACAGCGTCGCGCTTGCGGCAGAAAGCGTCCCAGCGGGTGTCGTCCACCAGGCCCAGCTGGCGGCCGGTTTCGGTCAGGCGCAGGTCGGCGTTGTCCTCCCGCAGCTGCAGGCGGAACTCGGCCCGGCTGGTGAACATGCGGTAGGGCTCGGTCACGCCCTGGGTGGTGAGGTCGTCGACCAGCACGCCCAGATAGGCTTCGTCGCGGCCCGGCTGCCAGGCTTCGGCGCCCCGGCACTGCAGGGCGGCGTTGATGCCGGCGAACAGGCCCTGGGCCGCTGCCTCTTCATAACCGGTGGTGCCATTGATCTGGCCGGCGAAGAACAGGCCCCTGATCTGCTTGGTCTCGAAGCTACCCTTGAGCGAGCGCGGATCGAAGGAGTCGTATTCGATGGCGTAACCCGGGCGCAGGATGTGGGCGTTCTCCAGCCCCTTCATGCTCCGCACCAGCTCGTACTGGATATCGAAGGGCAGGCTGGTGGAGATGCCGTTGGGGTAGTACTCGTTGGTCGTCAGGCCTTCGGGCTCCAGGAAGATCTGGTGGCTGTCCTTGTCGGCGAAGCGATTGATCTTGTCTTCGACGCTGGGGCAGTAGCGCGGGCCCACCCCTTCGATCTTGCCGGTGAACATGGGGCTGCGGTCGAAGCCGGAGCGGATGATCTCGTGGGTGCGCTCGTTGGTGTGGGTGATCCAGCAGGGCATCTGCGCCGGATGCATGGACGCCTTGCCCATGAAGCTGAACACCGGCACGCCCTGCCCTTCGTTCAAACCACCGGGCACACCATCACCCGGCTGCTCGGTGCACAGGGAGAAGTCGATGGAACGGCCATCGATGCGCGGCGGGGTACCGGTCTTCAGCCGCCCTTGCGGCAGCTTGAGTTCCTTCAGCCGGGCCGACAGGCTGACGGCCGGCGGGTCACCGGCGCGGCCGGCCGCGTAGTTGTTCAGGCCGACGTGGATCTTGCCGTCCAGGAAGGTGCCGGCGGTCAGCACCACGGTGCGGCTGCGGACCTTGATGCCGACCTGGGTCCCGGCGCCGACCACACGGTCGCCCTCCACCATCAGGTCGTCCACAGCCTGCTGGAACAGCCAGAGATTGGGCTGGTTTTCCAGGCGGCGGCGGATGGCCGCCTTGTACAGAATGCGGTCGGCCTGGGCGCGGGTGGCGCGCACGGCCGGGCCCTTGGAACTGTTGAGGATGCGGAACTGGATGCCGCCCTCGTCGGTGGCAATCGCCATGGCGCCGCCCAGCGCGTCCACTTCCTTGACCAGGTGGCCCTTGCCGATGCCGCCGATGGAGGGGTTGCAGCTCATCTGGCCCAGGGTCTCGATGTTGTGCGTCAGCAGCAGGGTCTTGGCGCCCATGCGCGCGGAAGCCAGCGCGGCTTCCGTGCCGGCATGGCCGCCGCCGACG
>CAUPQO010000212.1:0-5303 GCA_963513295.1 uncultured Hylemonella sp. | reverse complement strand
GCACCACCAGCGCCTCGCTCGACTCCAGGTCCAGGACGATCTGCTCCAGTGATCTGTCCTTCACATTGTGGCGTCGAAGCAGGTCGAGCGCGCTGTGTTTGGAGGTGGTCATGATCCAGTCGCCGGGGTTGAGCGGCACGCCGTCACGGGGCCAGTGCTCCAGCGCCGCCACCAGGGCGTCCTGCGCAGCTTCCTCGGCCTGGCCGATGTCGCGCAACATCCGCGCCACGACCGCCACGATGCGCGCGGACTCGATGCGCCAGACGGCGGCGATGGCATCGTGGGTGGCGGAATGCATGCCGGCAGGTTCAGGCGGTCGTGGCCGGGAAGGCCGCCATGTCCATATAGGCCAGTTCCCAGATGTGGCCGTCCGGGTCCTCGAAGCCGTGCTGGTACATGAAACCGTGGTCCACCGCCGTGCGCGGCACGGTGCCACCGGCGGCCCAGGCCTTTTTCACCTGCACGTCCACCTCTTCACGGCTCCGACACGAGAGGCAGATCAGCACCTCGGTGCTCTTGCGCGCGTCGGCCAGGGGCTTGTTCGTGAAGGTCTGGCAGAAGGGTTCGGTCAGCAGCATGACGTAGATATCCTCGCTGATGACCATGCAGGCGCCCTGCTTGTTGGTGAACTGCGGGTTGAAGCTGTAGCCCAGGGCGGCGAAAAATGCCTTGGAGCGCTCCAGGTCGCGCACGGGCAGGTTGACATAGATCTGCTGGTTCATGGTGTGTCCTCGCTCTGTTGGGGTTCAGCCGCGTTCGGCCAGGGTCTTGAGGCTGGCCAGGCCGGCCTCGAAATCGCGGCCAATCATGCGGTCCATGTCGATGAAGACCCCCATGAGCTTGGCGATGAAGGGGCAGGCGCCCTCCATGGCCCAGGTCACCTCGGTGCCGCTGCCGCGCGGCACCAGCGTGAAGGTGATCTGGTTGTGCGCCTCCATCGGCGCGCTCATGTCCAGCCGCATGCCGACCTGGCCGGGTGCGCTGGCTGTGATCTCCAGGCTGCCCTCGCCCACGTCCTGGTTCCCCTTGAAGGCGTAGCGCGCCCCGGGGCCGGCGGCCGGGCCGCTGTAGCTGCCCTGCATGGCGGGATCCTTCTTGTCGTAGGGGTTCCAGGTGTTGAACGCGCGCATGTCATTGATCAGCGCGTGCAGCTTCTCGGGTGGCGCCTGGATCAGCAGGCTGCGCTGCAGGGTAAAGGTGTCGGGCCGGGTGGCGGCAAAGACGAGCAGGCCGGCGATGGCCAACACGAGGACGAAAAGGGTAGTCTTGATCATGGTGTGTCTCCTTCAGCCGGCCACGGAAGCGAAGTCTTCCATCTCATACAGGCGGCGCACCTCGATCTCGGCCGCCATGCCCTCGCCCACGGGGTTGGGGAAACGGCGGGTCCACTCCAGCGCCTCCTCGCGCGAGCGCACCTGGATCAGGGTGTAGCCGGCGATCAGCTCCTTGCTCTCGGCAAAGGGGCCGTCGATGACCTGGCGCTGCTGGCCTTCGTAACGGATGCGCCAGCCCTGCGCGCTGGGCGCCAGGCCCGTGGCGTCGAGCAGCACGCCGGCGCCGGCCAGCTCTTCGTGGAAGGTCTCCATCACGGCCATGAGCTCGGCCATATTGGGGGGAAACACGCCGGTCTCGGACGCCGGCGTGGCTTTGACGATGATCATGTATCGCATGTCTGCACTCCTTGATGTACATGTGTCTGGCAACCGTCTTGCTCCGGCTGACATACCCACGACGAACGGGGAGAGGCGATTTCGACAGATTCCGGATCAGGGAAAACCCCGAATCATCTGCCAGCGCTCAGTTTTCGTAGCAGGGCGCGGTCTCGCGCACCTCCACCGTGCACCACTCGGCGGCCGGACACTGCCGAGCCAGTTCCAGCGCCTCCTCGCGGGTCTTGCAGCTGACCAGGAAAAAGCCGCCCACCATTTCCTTGGCTTCGGCAAAAGGGCCATCGGTGAGTTGGGCGCGGCCGTCGCGCACCTGCACGCGCACGGCACGCTCCTGCGAGGCCAGGGACTCCACTGCCAGCAACTGGCCGCGCGCACGCAGCTCGTCGGCAAACTTCAGCATGCGGCCATAGACTTCGCGGCCCTCGGCCTCGGTGCGCGTGCGGCGCTGGCCGGTGGGCTCGACCATCAGCAACATATAGGGCATGGCTAGGGCCTCCCGGGTACCGGAAGGTGACGGTGGTTTCGGATGCGCGCCATCATAGCCCTGGCCCGTGACCGGATTCAGCCGAACAGGGCCTGCAGGTCGATGGACGAATGCCGCCCGAGCGCGGACGCATGGGCCTGCAACCAGGCCGCGGCGTGTTCGCGGCCCTGCTGCTGCAGGCGCTGCAGGAAGGGGCCGTGTGGCAGCAGCTTGCTGTCGCTGCGGCCCAGGCTTTCGATCTGGCTGGTATCGACCATGTGGAAGCGCATGTCCAGCAGGCGCTGCTCCAGCCGGCCCTGACCAAAGCGTTCAGCGGCGGCGAACTGTGTGGCGCTGGCGAACATGCGCATCTCGCGCATGAAGTTGGCGCTGAAACCCAGTTCGGCGATGCGGGTCTCGATCTCGGCCACGGAGCCGGGTGTGCCCTCGCGGCGCAGCGGGTTGAGCAGCACCAGCAGCACGTCGCGCGCCTCGCATTCGTAGAACAGCGGGAACACCGCCGGGTTGGCGGTGTAGCCGCCATCCCAGTAGGCCTCGCCGTCGATCACCACGGTGCGGTGCAGCTTGGGCAGGCAGGCCGAGGCCAGCAGCACGTCCACGTCGAGTTCGCTCTCGCGGAACACGCGCAGTTTGCCGGTGCTGACCTGGGTGGTGCCGACAAAAAGCTTGAAAGGGCTGTGTGCGCGCAGCCGCGCAAAGTCGATCTGCTCCACCAGCAGGTCGCGCAGGGGGTTGAGGTCGAAAGGGTTGAGCTGCATGGGCGAGAACTGCCCGGCCCAGCTGGAGAAGAGCTGGCCCGCGGGCGAGAAGCCGATGGAGTCACCCTTGCGCCGGGTCATCAGGCCCCAGGGCATCTGCTGGCCCAGCTCGGTCCAGAACTTGGCGAGGGCGGCTCTGGCACCCTCGCGGCCGCCCTGCAGCCAGCCGTGCGCGAACACCACGGCATTCATGGCCCCGGCGCTGCTGCCGCTCAGGCCCTCGAACTCGATGTGGGGGTCTTCCAGCAGCGCGTCCAACACGCCCCAGGTGAAGGCACCGTGGGCACCGCCGCCCTGCAGGGCCAGGTTGAGCCGGACCGGCGCGGTCGCATGCTGGCCGGAAAAGACCCGCTTCCATGAAGCGAGCAGGCCGCGCGCCGGCGGGGCGCCGGGCTCTGCGCCGGCAGGGGGTGTTGCACTTTCGGCCAAGTCAGCTCCTTGTGGGGGCAGGATGTCTTGCGACATCGATGGGTCAGGGTTAACCCGGATTCGATGATAAGCCCCGGCGGGCCGACATGCCGGCCAAGCTGGAATCCTGGATGACAGGGAGCGCCAGTTGCCCTGAGGCTGCTTTGCCTGACTTCCCCAGACAGCTGGATTGGGTCCGAAAAACTCAAAAATTCCACTATTTGAAATTTTCTCGACCGTTTATCCGATTTTTACGCTTAATTCGATCTAATCGATTGACACGATCTAATCGAATTAATATTCTCGCTACCCAACAGATCTTGTACCCCCCACCCCATTTCCAGGAGTAGCGACCATGAGCATGAACACCAGCGTCGCCGGACAGAACCGGCCCAGCGCCAGCGGCACCAACCCGACCATCAGCGAGTTTCTGGCGTTCAAGCTGGGCCAGGAGGAATACGGCATCGACATCCTGCGCGTGCAGGAAATCCGGTCCTTCGAGCAGCCCACACGCATGGCGAACGCGCCGGCCTTCGTCAAGGGCGTGATCAACCTGCGCGGCGTGATCGTGCCCATCATCGACATGCGCATCAAGTTCGGCTTGGAGCAGGTCAACTACGACAACTTCACCGTGGTCATCGTGCTCAACATCGGCGCGCAGGTCGTGGGCATGGTGGTGGATGCCGTCTCGGACGTGATCGCACTGACACCCGAGCAGCAACGCCCGGTCCCGGAGTTTTCGGGGGCCATCGACAGCAACCACGTGCTGGCCATCGGTTCGGTCCAGGACCGCATGCTGATCCTGCTGGACATCGAGAAGCTCATGAGCAGCGCCGACATGGGCCTGGTGACGCAGTCTGTCCAGTAAGCCGGCAGAGGAACTCCCATGAACAAGCTGAAAATTTCCACCCGCCTGGTCATCCTGATCGGCATCCTGTCCCTGCTGCTGGTCACCATCGGCAGCATCGGCCTGATCGGCATCCGCAGCTCGAACGCCGGGCTGCAGACCGTTTACGAAGATCGCACCATGCCCATGGGGCAGATCGCCGAAATCCAGGAAAAATTGCTGGAGAACCGGCTGGCCGTCGGCAACGCGCTGCTCAACTCCTCACCCGAGGAAATCAAGCGGACCGGCGACACCCTGAACCGCAACATCGCCGACATCACCCGGACCTGGGACGCCTACATGGCCACCCGGTTGACCACCGAAGAGGCCGCGCTGGCCAAGCAGTTTGCCGCCGACCGCGCCAAGTTCGTGAACGAGGGCATCAAGCCCTTCCTCGCCGCGCTGGAAAGCTATGAAATGGAAACCGC
The DNA here is from genome assembly GCA_963513295.1 of uncultured Hylemonella sp. Lineage (GTDB taxonomy): Bacteria > Pseudomonadota > Gammaproteobacteria > Burkholderiales > Burkholderiaceae_C > Hylemonella. The sequence continues at coordinate 669 of CAUPQO010000212.1, read as the reverse complement.
GCGCGGCATCAACGAGAAGAACATCCGCCCCCTGTATGCGGATGTGCGCAAAGGCATTGCCGCGCTGCTGCACCTGCAGCTCGACGAGGCGAAAAAGGAATACGACGCCGCCCTGCAGCGTTACCAGACCATCCTGGCGGTCGCGATAACCGCCATCGTGGCGGGCGTGCTGTTTGCCGTGCTCTTCGGCATGGCACTGATCCGCGGCATTTCCCGCTCGCTGCAAAACGCCGTGGAAATCTCCGAAGCCGTCGCCCAGGGCGACCTGACGCGGAAGGTGGAGACCGGCGGCAGGGATGAAGTCGCCAAGGTGCTGCAAGCCCTGGCGGCCATGCAGCAGAACCTGGGACAGATTGTCAGCACCGTGCGCTCCGGTTCAGAGTCCGTGGCCTCGGCCAGCACCCAGATTGCCCAGGGCAACCAGGACCTGAGCGCGCGCACCGAGAGCCAGGCCAGCGCACTGGAAGAGACCGCGGCTTCCATGGAAGAGCTGTCGTCTACCGTCAAGCAGAACGCCGATAACGCCCGCCCGGCCAACCAGCTGGCGCAGAGTGCGTCCACCGTGGCCGTGCAGGGTGGTGAGGTGGTGGCCCAGGTAGTGGACACCATGAAGGGCATCAATGATTCGAGCAAGAAGATCGCCGACATCATCAGCGTGATCGACGGCAT
>CAUPQO010000211.1:0-5344 GCA_963513295.1 uncultured Hylemonella sp. | reverse complement strand
CCGTCGCTTTCGCACAGCAGGATGGCGGCGGCGTTCAGGTCGTAACCGGCGTGCACGAAATCTTCCACCGCGGCCGTCATGGGCTGGTCCATCATTTCCAGCCCAGCGGGGATGATGCCTGCGGCAATGACCGCGGCCACCGCGTCGCCGGCCTTGCGCACGTCGTCAAAGCTGGCCATGATGCAGCGCGCCAGCTGGGGCTTGGGCACAAGCTTGACCGTCACTTCCACCGTCACGGCCAGCATGCCCTCGCTGCCGATGAAGACGCTCAGCAGGTCGTAACCCGGCACGTCCAGCGCCTCGGAGCCGAACTCGACCGGCTCGCCCGCCACCGTGTAACCGCGGACTTTCAGCACGTTGTGCACGGTCAGGCCGTATTTGAGGCAGTGCACGCCGCCCGAGTTCTCGGCCACGTTGCCGCCGATGGTGCAGGCGATCTGGCTGGACGGATCGGGCGCGTAATAGAGCTTGTAGGGCGCGGCGGCCTCGCTGATGGCCAGGTTGCGCACGCCGGCCTGGACCACGGCGGTGCGGCTGACGGGGTCGATCTTCAGGATCTGGTTGAACTTGGCCAGCGAGAGCGTCACGCCCAGGGGGTTGGGCATGGCGCCGCCCGACAGACCGGTGCCGGCGCCGCGTGCCACCACGGGCACACCCAGGGCGTGGCAGGCCCTGAGCACACCTTGCACCTGCGCCTCGGTTTCGGGCAGAGCCACCACCAGCGGACGCTGGCGGTAGGCCGTGAGGCCGTCGCACTCATACGGCGTGGTGTCCTCGGGCTGCCAGAGCAGGGCGTGGGCCGGCAGCACGGCGCCCAGGGCCTGGACCACCTGGGCCTGGCGCTGGGCGCGCTGCAGGGCGTCGATCTGCGGGGTGGAGGCTGGGGCGTTCATGAGGATGATTCTAGGCCCAGCCCGTGCCCGCGGGCCGACCCGCTTCCCTATAATTCGCCTCTTCCCCACTCCTGCTCCTGCGGCAGCTGCCCATGTCCGATCGTCTTGCGGTGCTGCCCCAGTACCTGCTGCCTAAAAAGGCCATCACTTCCTTTGCCGGCCTGGTCGCCGGTTCCGCCATGGGGGGCGTGACCACGGGCATCATCCGCCGTTTCATCCGCCGCTACGGCGTGAACATGGCCGAGGCCGCCAACCCGGACCCGGCCAGCTACCCCACCTTCAACGAGTTTTTCACCCGGGCCCTGAAGGATGGTGTTCGCCCGCTGGCCCAGGCCGACTGGGTCTGCCCGGTGGACGGCGCCATCAGCCAGTTCGGCGCAGTGGAGCGCGACCAGATCTTCCAGGCCAAGGGCCACCGCTACAGCAGCACGGCCCTGCTGGGCGGCGACGCCGCGCTGGCGGCAAGGTTCGAGAACGGCCACTTCGCCACCCTGTATCTGAGCCCGCGCGACTACCACCGCATCCACATGCCTTGCGATGGCACGCTCACCCGCATGGTCTACGTGCCGGGCGAACTGTTTTCGGTCAACCCGACCACGGCGCGCGGCGTGCCCGGCCTGTTTGCCCGCAACGAGCGGGTGGTCTGCATTTTCGACACGGCCCACGGCCCCCTGGCCCTGGTGCTGGTGGGCGCCACCATCGTGGGCAGCATGGCTACGGTCTGGCACGGTCTGGTCAACCCGCCGCGCCGGCCCGTCGTGACCGAATGGCACTATGAGGGCCAGGGTATTGCGCTGAAAAAGGGTGCCGAAATGGGCCGTTTTCTCCTCGGTTCCACCGTGGTGATGCTCTGGCCGCAAGGCCCCCTGTTATTCAACCCGGACTGGGCGCCCGCCCGCCCGATCCGGCTTGGTGAGAAAATGGCCAATTCAGTGTCCTGAAACAACGGAGTTATATATGCCAGGTCTTCTGCCCAACGTGGATCCCGATGGACTGCTCGAGTTCTCGGTGGTCTACACCGACCGCGCCCTCAACCACATGTCCAAACGCTTCCAGGGCGTGATGAAGGACATCTCCGGCATCCTCAAGGAAGTCTACAAAGCCAAGTCTTCCGTGCTGGTGCCCGGCAGCGGTACCTTCGGCATGGAAGCCGTGGCACGCCAGTTCGCCACCGGCAAGAAGACCCTGGTCATCCGCAATGGCTGGTTCAGCTACCGCTGGACCCAGATCTTCGACATGGGCAGCATCCCGGCGTCGTCCACGGTGCTCAAGGCCCGTCGCGTAGGCACCGGTTCCCAGGCCGCCTGGATCCCCTGCCCGGTCGAGGAAGTGGTCGCCACCATCAAGGCCCAGAAGCCCGACGTGGTGTTCGCCCCGCACGTGGAAACCGCCGCCGGCATGATGCTGCCCGACGACTACCTGCGCAAGGTCAGCGACGCCGTGCATGAGGTGGGCGGCCTGTTCGTGCTGGACTGCATCGCCTCCGGCTGCATGTGGGTCGACATGCAGGCCACCGGCGTGGACATCCTGGTTAGCGCCCCGCAAAAGGGCTGGAGCGGTTCGCCCGCCTGCGCCATGGTCATGCTCAGCGAGCGCGCCCGTGCCGCCATCGACGGCACCACCAGCACCAGCTTCGCGGCCGACCTCAAGAAATGGCTGCAGATCATGGAGGCCTACGAAAACGGCGGCCACATGTACCACACCACCATGCCCACCGACGCCCTTACGCGCCTGGACGAGGTGATGCGCGAGACCAAGGCCTACGGTTTCGACAAGGTCAAGCAGGAACAGATCACCCTGGGTGCCAAGGTGCGTGAGCTGCTGGAGGCCCGCGGCTTCGTCAGCGTGGCCGCCGAGGGCTTCAAGGCGCCGGGCGTGGTGGTGAGCTACACCACCGACCCCGAGATCCAGAACGGCAAGAAATTCCTGGCCCTGGGCCTGCAGACGGCCGGTGGCGTGCCGCTGCAGTGCGACGAGCCGGCCGACTTCAGCACCTTCCGGCTGGGCCTGTTCGGCCTGGACAAGCTGCACAACCCGGACCGTAGCGTGGCGCAACTGGCCGGCGCGCTGGACAAGCTGGGCTTCAAGGAAAAGGCCACGGCCGCGGCCTGAGTCTTTCTGCCCTGAAAACAAAACGCCCCGTGGCCGTCAGGCCCGGGGCGTTTTGTCTGGGACGCGCTGTACTGACTTGAAGATCACCGTCTTGTGCCCGTTGAGCAGCACGCGGTGCTCGCTGTGCCACTTCACGGCGCGCGCCAGCACCTGGCTCTCGGTGTCGCGGCCGATGGCGGTGAGGTCTTCAACGGTCTTGCTGTGGTCCACGCGGGCCACGTCCTGCTCGATGATGGGGCCTTCGTCGAGATCGGCCGTGACGTAGTGGGCGGTGGCGCCGATCAGCTTCACGCCACGGTCGTGCGCCTGGTAGTAAGGCTTGGCGCCCTTGAAGCTGGGCAGGAAACTGTGGTGGATGTTGATGGCCTTGCCCGAGAGCTTGCGGCACAGGTCGTCGGACAGAACCTGCATGTAACGCGCCAGCACTACCAGTTCGGCACCCTCGGTCTGCACCACCTCGAACTGCTTGGCCTCGGCCTGCGCCTTGGTGGCGGCCGTCACCGGGATGTGGTGGAAGGGCACGTTGTAGCTGGCGGCCAGCTGGTAGAACTCGCGGTGGTTGGAGACGATGGCGCGGATGTCGATGGGCAGCAGGCCGATCTTCCAGCGGAACAGCAGGTCGTTGAGGCAATGGCCTTCCTTGCTGACGAAGAGCACGGTGCGCATGGCCGTGGTCGCCGCGTGCAGGCTCCACTGCATGGCGTAGGGCTCGGCGAAGAGCTTGAGCTGCACCTGCAGGTCCTCGTACGTCGCCTGGCCGCAGGAGAACTGCACACGCATGAAGAACAGGCCGGTCGCGTGGTCGTTGTACTGGGCGGCTTCTTCGATGTTGCCGCCGCGCTCGAGCAGGAATCCGGAGACGGCGTGGACGAGGCCCAGGCGGTCCGGGCAGGAGAGAGTGAGGATGTAGGTCTGGCTCATAAACCGGGGTGGCTGGTGTGTTGAAAAGTAGCCTGCATCCGCTTTTGGCTGGAGCAGGCCTCAATTGTCGTCAATTTCTGCGGCCGACCCTGGACGGGGCTGGTCGCAGCAGGGTTCAGGCCGTATGGCCGTCCACCCAGTCCAGGTAGGCGCTGCTGCCGGCCGTGATGGGCAGGCAGATGATCTCCGGCGTGTCGTAGGGATGGCGCTCCAGCAGCCACGCTTCCAGTCGCGGGTAAAGCGCGCGGCGCGTCTTGATGGCCAGCAGCCACTCGGCTTCGTCGTGGGCGCGCTCCTGCCAGACATAGAAACTGCGGATGGCCTGGAGCTGCACGCAGGCGCCCAGGCGGGCCGACACGATGGCGAGGGCCAGTTCGGCGGCCTGGGCCTCGCTGGGCAGCGTGGTCTGCACCACGCAGTGGGTGGGCGCTTCGGTACTCATGGGTGCTCCTTGGCTTGCGGCGATACTACGCGCAGTTTCTGCCTGCTTCATGACCCCCCCCTTCCTGCTCCGAGTGGTGGCCACGCTGCTGCTGGCCCTGGCCGCAGCCCTGCTGTGTGTCTGGCTGCGTATTCCCCTGCCCTGGATGATCGGCCCGCTGCTGGCCACGGCGGCCGCCAGCATGCTGCGCGCATCGACCACCAGCTGGGCACCGCTGCGCAACATCGGGCAATGCACCATCGGCCTGGCGCTGGGCCTGTACTTCACGCCGCAGGTCGGCGCGCTGGTGCTGGGCCTGTGGTGGGCCGTGCTGCTGGGCATCGTGTGGGCCCTGCTGCTGGGCTGGTTGTTCGGCCTGTGGCTGCAGCGCACGCAGGCCCGCCACCTTCCGGGCCTGAACCGGGCCACCACCTGGTTTGCCGGCGCCATCGGCGCCGCTTCCGAGATGACCCTGCTGGCCGAACGCGCCCATGCCCGGACCGATCTGGTGGCAGCATCGCACAGCCTGCGCCTGCTCATCGTGGCCGTGCTCGTGCCTTTTGGCATGCAGTTCAGCGGCTGGCAAGGCATTGACGGGTCCGCCACGGCGGGACGGGCCTTCAGCCCCGGCGGCATGCTGCTGCTGGTGCTGGCGGCCAGCGCCGGCGCGTGGTTGCTGGACCGCCTGGGCCGTGCCAACCCCTGGTTCATGGGGCCGATGGTGGTGGCCATGGCCTTCACGCTGGCGGGCATCGAGCTCACGGGCATTCCGGGCTGGCTGTCCAACGCCGCGCAGCTTTTCATCGGGGTCAGCCTGGGGGTGCGTTTCACGCCGGCCTTCGTGCACACCGCACCGCGCTGGCTGGCCGCCGTGGCCGTGGGCACGCTGGCCATGATCGGGCTGAGCGCGGGGTTTGCCTGGCTGTTGTCCTTGGGCACGGACCTGCACCCGGCCACGCTGTTGCTGGGCACCGCACCGGGTGGCATTGCGGAGATG
>CAUPQO010000210.1:0-5482 GCA_963513295.1 uncultured Hylemonella sp. | reverse complement strand
CCTGGTGACCGAAGGCAAGGAGTTTCCGGACGGCTCCATGATCCTGGGCAGCCCGGCCAAGGTCGTCAAGCAGCTCAGCCCCGAGCAGATCGCCGGCCTGCAGCGTATTGCGCAGCACTACATCGACAACGCCGAGCGCTTCCGCCAAGGCTTGAAGAAAATCGGCTGAGCCCCAAATCCTTGCATGTCTGAACTCCACAAATTTCTTTTCGAAGGCCTGCCGGTGCGCGGCATGGTCGTGCGTCTGACCGGCGCCTGGACCGAGATCCTCAAGCGCCGCGCGCAGAGCAGCACCGGGGCCTATGCGCCGCCGGTGCAGGCCCTGCTGGGCGAGATGGTGGCGGCCGGGGCGCTGATGCAGTCCAACATCAAGTTCAACGGCGCGCTGATCCTGCAGGTCTATGGCGACGGGCCGGTCAAGCTGGCCGTGGCCGAGGTGCAGTCCGACCTCAGCCTGCGTGCCACCGCCACGGTGCAGGGCCCGGTGCCCGATGACGCCGGTCTGCGGGCCATGCTCAATGTGAATGGCCTGGGCCGCTTTGCCGTCACGCTCGACCCCCAGGACCGGCAGCCCGGCCAGCAGCCCTACCAGGGTGTGGTGCCGCTCTCAGGTTCCGATGGCAAATCCGTGCACAACCTGGCCGAGGCCCTGCAGCTTTACATGCGCCAGAGTGAGCAGCTCGAGACGGTGCTGGTGCTGGCCGCCGACGACAAGGTGGCCGCGGGCCTGCTGATCCAGCGCCTGCCCATCGAGGGCATGGGTAACCTGGCTGGCCAGCAGCCGGCCGAGGCCGAGCTCTACGAGGCCGAGATGCTGGAGCACTACAACCGCATCGCCACCCTGGCGTCCAGCCTCAAGCGCGAGGAGTTGCTGACGCTGGACGTGGAGACCATCCTGCGCCGCCTGTTCTGGGAGGAGAAGCTGCAGCGTTTCATGCCGCATGCCGGCGAGACCGCACCGCGTTTTGCCTGCACCTGCAGCCGCGAGCGCGTGGGCCGCATGATCCAGGGGCTGGGCGAAATCGAGGCCCGCGAGATCCTGGCCGAGCGCGGCGTGATCATGGTGGACTGCGAGTTCTGCGGCGCCAACTACCGCTTCGACACCATCGATACCGCCCAGCTGTTCACGACGGCGGGCGACCAGCCGCCTTCGACTTCAGCAATCCAGTGAAAAGCTGGAACTCGCACTCGGGATCGGCGCAGCGTTCGCAGGGCCCGGTCCAGCGCGGCGGCGGGCCGTCCTGCGGGGCGATCAGGCGCAGCGCGGCACGCAGGCGCTGCGGGCCGAGTCCGTACACCACACCATAAGCCACACCCGCTGAGGCCAGCTGCGCACGCAGGTGGGCATCCTCGGCCTGCTGTGCGGCCGTGCTGCCCGGCAGGTCCAGGCCCATGAGCAGGACATGCGCGTAGCTGCCGGGTTTCAGTGTTTCAGGGGAGGGGGCGTCGCTGACCTGCAGCTCGGGCAGGTGCCGGGCCAGAGCCTGGGCCAGGCGGGTTTTGCCGGTCGTGGGGGCACCGACGACGGCGATCTTCATCACGGCTTTATTTGGCGATCTGGACGTAGATCTCGTTGGGCTTGACCATGCCCAGTTCCAGCCGAGCCTTTTCTTCGACCATTTCCAGGCCCTCGCGCAGGTCCTGCACGTCGGCCACCAGCCGGTCGTTGACCAGCTGGGCCTGGGTGTTCTTCTGCTTCTGCGCTTCGAGCTCGAGCACCATGCGGTTCACATTGGGCACGCTGCCCCGGCCAAACCACAGCTGCGCGTGCAGGACGACGAGCAGGGTGATCAGGATGGCCGGGACGAAGCGTGCGCCCATGCGGTCGATTACTTCAAGTTGTAGAAGGCGCTACGGCCGGGGTAGACGGCGATTTCGCCCAGGTCTTCCTCGATGCGCAGCAGCTGGTTGTATTTGGCCATGCGGTCCGAGCGGCTGAGCGAGCCGGTCTTGATCTGGCCGGCGTTGGTACCCACCGCGATGTCGGCGATGGTGCTGTCCTCGGTCTCGCCCGAGCGGTGGCTGATGACGGCGGTGTAGCCGGCGCGCTTGGCCATCTCGATGGCGGCAAAGGTCTCGCTCAGGGTGCCGATCTGGTTGATCTTGATCAGGATGGAGTTGGCGATGCCCTTGTCGATGCCTTCCTTCAGGATCTTGGTGTTGGTGACGAAGAGGTCGTCGCCCACGATCTGCACCTTCTTGCCCAGGCGCTCGGTCAGGATCTTCCAGCCGTCCCAGTCGCCTTCGGCCATGCCGTCCTCGATGCTGATGATGGGGTACTTGTCGCACCAGCTGGCCAGCATGTCGGTCCATTCGGTGGCGGACAGCACCAGGCCTTCGCCTTCCAGGTGGTACTTGCCGTCCTTGTAGAACTCGCTGGCGGCGCAGTCCAGGCCCAGGGCGATCTGCTCGCCGGCGGTGTAGCCGGCCTTGTCGATGGCTTCCAGGATGAGCAGGATGGCCGCTTCATGGTTGGCCACGCTGGGGGCAAAACCGCCCTCGTCACCGACCGAGGTGGGCATGCCCTTGTCGTGCAGGATCTTCTTGAGCGCGTGGAAGACCTCGGCGCCGTAGCGCAGGGCTTCGCGGAAGTTCGGGGCGCCGATCGGCAGCAGCATGAACTCCTGCAGGTCCAGGTTGTTGTTGGCGTGCGCGCCGCCGTTGATGACGTTCATCATGGGCACGGGCATCTGCACCGCGTTCATGCCGCCGAAATAGCGGTACAGGGGCAGGCCGGCTTCTTCGGCCGCGGCGCGGGCCACGGCCATGGAGACGGCCAGCATGGCATTGGCGCCCAGGCGGCTCTTGTTCTCGGTGCCGTCCAGGTCGATCAGGGTCTTGTCCAGGAAGGCCTGCTCAGAGGCGTCCAGGCCCAGCACGGCCTCGGAGATCTCGGTGTTGATGTGTTCGACGGCCTTGAGCACGCCTTTGCCCAGGTAACGGTTCTTGTCGCCGTCGCGTAACTCGATGGCTTCGCGCGAACCGGTGGAGGCGCCCGAGGGCACGGCGGCGCGGCCCATGGTGCCGGATTCCAGCAGGACGTCGCATTCGACGGTGGGGTTGCCTCGGCTGTCCAGGACCTCGCGGCCGACGATATCAACAATAGCGCTCATGCTTACCTTTCGATTTCGATTTTGAGATTGATATTCAGACGATGGGGGCGGTCACGCCCTCCACCAGGATCATGTTGAAGAACTGCGTGGCACCGGCGCGCTTGGCCCGGGCTGCCTTGTACATTTCGCCGTCGTAGAAGGCCTTGGCCTGCTCGAAGCTGGGAAAGCGCAGCATGGCCACGCGGGCCGGTTGCCAGTCGCCTTCCATCACCTCGAAGCGGCCGCCGCGAACGAGGTATTCACCGCCGGCAGCTTTCACCGCGGCGGGAGCTGCCGCCATGTACTGCTTGTACTGTTCCATGTCGGTGATCTGCATGTCGACGATGATGTAGGCGGCGGTCATCTTGTTGATGGCGGTTTCAGTTGAAGCTGTTTTCCAGGAAGCCGTTCTTCTTGGTCACGTCGTCCAGCGCCACCAGGGTTTCCAGCAGGGCCTTCATGTGCTTGAGCGGCACGGCGTTGGCGCCGTCGGACCAGGCTTGGTCGGGGTTGGGGTGGGTTTCCATGAAGAAGCCTGCGATGCCCACGGCCGCACCGGCGCGGGCCAGCACGGGCACCATCTCGCGTGCACCGCCGCTGGTGGTGCCCTGGCCGCCGGGCTTTTGCACGGAGTGGGTGACGTCAAACACCACGGGCGCGCCTGACTTGCGCATTTCGGCCAGACTGGTCATGTCGGCCACGAGGTTGTTGTAGCCAAAGCTGACGCCGCGCTCGCAGGCCAGAAAGCGATCCGGGTCCAGGCCCGCTTCAACGGCGGCCGCACGGGCCTTGTCGATCACATTCTTCATGTCCCAGGGCGCGAGAAACTGGCCCTTCTTGATGTTCACCGGCTTGCCCGACCTGGCGACAGCGTGGATGAAGTCGGTCTGACGGCACAGGAAAGCCGGGGTCTGCAGCACGTCGACCACGCTGGCGACCTCGGCCACCTGCGATTCGTCGTGCACATCGGTGAGGACGGGCAGGCCGGTTTGACGGCGCACTTCGTCCAGGATCTTCAAGCCGGCCTCCAGCCCCAAGCCGCGCTTGGTAGCACCCGAGGAACGGTTGGCTTTGTCGAACGAGCCCTTGTAGATCAGGGGGATGCCCAGAGACGTGCAGGCTTCCTTGAGCTGACCTGCCACGTCGATGGACATCTGCAGCCCTTCGATGGAACAGGTCCCGGCGATCAGGAAAAAGCGCTGGTCGAGACCGACGTCGAAGCCGCAGAGTTTCATGGTGCGTGTCCTTAGGCGACGGCTTTGAGGTTCTTGTTCTTGCCGGCACCCTGGTGCTCCAGCGCGGCCTTGACGAAGGCGTTGAACAGCGGGTGGCCGTTCCAGGGGGTGGACTTGAACTCGGGGTGGAACTGCACGCCGACGAACCAGGGGTGGGCGCTTTGCGGCAGCTCGACAATCTCGGTCAGTTGCTCGCGCTGGGTCAGGGCCGAGATCACCAGGCCGGACTTGCGCAGGGCGTCAAGATAGTTGACGTTGGCTTCGTAACGGTGGCGGTGCCGTTCGGTGACCACGTCGCCGTAGATCTGGTGCGCCAGCGTGCCGGCGGCCACGTCGGAACTCTGGGCGCCCAGGCGCATGGTGCCGCCCAGGTCGGAATTGGCATCGCGCGTCTTGATGCTGCCGTCGGCGTCCTTCCACTCGGTGATCAGCGCGATCACGGGGTGCTGGCAGTGGGGTTCGAACTCGGTGCTGTTGGCGTCCTTGAGACCGGCCACGTGGCGGGCGAATTCGATGGTGGCCACCTGCATGCCCAGGCAGATGCCCAGGTAGGGCACCTTGTGTTCGCGGGCGTAACGCGCGGTGCTGATCTTGCCCTCGATGCCGCGCTTGCCGAAACCGCCGGGCACCAGGATGGCGTCGTATTTGGCCAGGCGTGCCACGGTGTCGTCGGTGATGGTCTCGGAATCGACATGCTCGATCTTCACGTGCACATGGGTCTTCATGCCGGCGTGGCGCAGCGCCTCGTTGACCGACTTGTAGCTGTCCGACAGCTCCACGTACTTGCCCACCATGGCAATGGTGACCTCGCCCTTGGGATGCTCGGTCTCGTAGACCAGGGAGTCCCAGCGCTTGAGGTTGGCCGGCGGGGTGTTCAGGCGCAGCTTGTCGCAGATCAGGCCGTCCAGGCCCTGCTCGTGCAGCACGCGCGGCACCTTGTAGATGGTGTCCACGTCGGGCATGGAGATCACGCCCCACTGCGCCACGTTGGTGAAGAGCGAGATCTTGTCGCGCTCGTCGTCGGGAATCGGGCGGTCGGCGCGGCACAGCAGGGCGTCGGGCTGGATGCCGATCTCGCGCAGCTTCTGCACCGTGTGCTGGGTCGGTTTGGTCTTGAGCTCGCCGGCGGCGGCGATCCAGGGCACATAGGTCAGG
>CAUPQO010000209.1:0-5560 GCA_963513295.1 uncultured Hylemonella sp. | reverse complement strand
GGACGGTAATTTCCTGGCCGACTTTGTGTACAGCTTAAACCCGAAAGTCATCAAAGAAAACAAGTTGCTGTATGTTTGTCTGTCCGGCAATATGGTGGCGGCTATTGCATACCAGATCTATGTAAACTATTTGTTCAATATTATTGAGGGCACGCTGCAAATCAAGGATTATATTGTCCCGGTGGCCATTATTGGCCTGGCGGCGGCCGTGGGCTATGTGAAGGCGTCCAACACCGGCTTCGGCGACGCGTTGGGCTACAGCGTCGCACTCTCTGCCGACGGCAGCACGCTGGCGGTGGGCGTGCCCTTCGAGGACAGCAATGCCATCGGCGTCAACGGTGCCGGCACCGACAACTCGAGCCCCGACAGTGGCGCGGTCTACGTCTACACGCGTAGCGGCAGCAGCTGGAGCCAGCAGGCCTATGTGAAGGCTTCCAATACCGGCTTTGGTGACCGCTTCGGCTGGAGTGTCGCGCTGGCGGCCGACGGCAACACGCTGGTGGCAGGCGCACCGTTCGAGGACAGCAGCGCCACCGGCATCGGGGGGAATCAGGCCGACAACAGCATGACCGATGGCGGCGCAGTCTATGTCTTTGCGCGCAGCGGCACGGCCTGGGCCCAGCAGGCCTATGTGAAAGCCGCCAACACCGGCTTCGGCGATCAGTTCGGCTACCGCGTGGCCCTCGGGGGGGCCACCGGCAACACGCTGGCGGTGGGCGCGCCCTTCGAGGACAGCAGCGCGACCGGCATCGGGGGGAATCAGGCCGACAACACCATGACCGATGGCGGGGCAGCCTATGTGTTCACGCGCAGCGGCAGCACCTGGCTTCAGCAGGCCTATGTGAAGGCCTCCAACACCGGAACGGGCGACCGCTTCGGCTCGAGCCTGGCCCTGGCAGCCGACGGCAACACGCTGGCGGTCGGGGCGAACGAGGAAGACAGCAGCGCCACCGGCATCAATGGCAGCCAGGCCGACAATTCTGGCAGCAACAGCGGTGCGGTCTACGTCTTTGTCCTGGGCGGCAGCTGGAGCCAGCAGGCCTATGTGAAAGCGTCCAACACCGGCTTCGACGATCAGTTCGGCTTCAGTGTGGCCCTCTCCCAGGATGGCAGCACGCTGGCCGTGAGTGCGCCCTTCGAGGACAGCAGCGCCACCGGGATCGGTGGCAACCAGGCCAACGAAGATGGCGCCAACAGTGGTGCGGCCTACGTCTTTGCACGCAGCGGCACCGTCTGGAGCCAGCAGGCCTATGTGAAAGCGTCTAACACCGGCTTCGACGATCAGTTCGGCCTCAGTGTGGCCCTCTCCCAGGATGGCAACACGCTGGCCGTGAGTGCGCCGTTCGAGGACAGCAGCGCCACCGGGATCGGTGGCAACCAGGCCAACGAGGATGGTGCCAACAGTGGTGCGGCCTACGTCTTCGCGCGCAAGGTCGGCAGCTGGAGCCAGCAGGCCTATGTGAAGGCCCCCAACACCGGCTTCTACGACGGCTTTGGGACCAGCGTCGCCCTGTCGGCCGATGGCAGCACCTTGGCGGCGGGCGCGCCCGGGGAAGACAGCAGCGCCACCGGCATCAATGGCAACCAGGCCGACAACTCGGCCAGCAACAGCGGCGCGGTCTACCTCTACTGAAATGCGCAGCACGCTGCGGCCGGGCGATTGAACACCACCGTCACACCCGGCCGCCAGCGCCAGCCCGTCCGGCGGTGCCCTCCCCGCGCTTGATCGAGATCAAAGCGCAAGTGCAACGCCGCTCCATACTTGATATGGGACCGGCATTTCCAGGGGGTGCCTCTCGGGAGGGCAGCGGGTTGTCCGACTTCTCCACCCATCCCCGGACAAGGAGATTTCCATGCAGACGATGAAGACAGGCACGGGTTTGGCGCTGGCGCTATGGCTTGGCCTCGGCGGCCTTGCCTTGGCTGCCGGAGGCGGTGGGGGTGGCGGCGCCGGGGGAGCGGCCGGTGCCGCACCGACTAGCCCGGGCTCGTCCCAGGGACCGGAATCCAGGCAGCCACTCCAGCCCCGGCCATCGCTGCAGACGCTGGTCCGCAGCCAGTTGCAGACCCAGGAGCAGCTGCTGATCCAGACGCGCGAGCAGATCAGGACGCAGGATCAGTTGCTGAACCAGACACGCGATCAGCTCAAGACGCAGGAGCAGCTGCTGAGCCGCACGCGTGAGCAGCTCGCCAGCCAGCAACAGCTCCAGGCGCCGGCGCGCGACCAGCTCCGTAGCCAGGACCAGGTGCAGTTGCAGACGCTGGAGCAGTTGCGGACCCAGGAACAGGTGCAGCTCAAGACACTGGAGCAACTCCGGTCACAGGAGCAGGTGCAGCTCAAGACGCGCGACACGCTGAAGGCCGCAGAATAGGCGCGGCCTGCGCGCCTGCGGCTCAGAAATAACGCAGTACCAGCCAGGATATGGCCGCAATGCAGGCCAGCAGGGCCGGCAGGGCGACCACGGTGATGGTGCGCTGGCGTGACTGGGTCATCTGCTGCTCGGCCAGGGCGCGCTGGCCCTTGATCTGCGCCAGCAGTTCACGCTGGTCGTCACGGATCTCGCGCAATGTGGCCAGGATGTCGGTGTCATGGTTCATGGTTCGGCCTTCACTTCGACTTCGACCTTGGCTTCGACTTTGGCTTCGACCTTCACCTTGGGAGGTGCGGGCGGGCCTTCCACGCAGCCCGAGGCCCGGGCCCAGCCCTTGAGGTAGGGCCGGCGCAGCGTGCCGCCCCGGATGGCGGCGGCCACGGCCTTGGAATAACGCTCGGCGCCGCTGAGCTTGCGCACCCAGCTGCGGAAAGGGATGACCCCGTCGACCACCGAACTGACGGTGCCTCGCACCGAGTCCATGGCCGCATCACCGACAAAATCCACCGCCTTGCCCACCAGGCCCGGATCGCTGCCCGCCGGGCCGCTGGCGTCGATGTCCGGGCCCAGGGCGGCATCCAGCGCCAGCAGCTCGAGCTGCAGCGCCGCGCAGCTGCTGTCGGCCGGCACGGCATAAGGGCCCTGCTGCGCAGCCGTCAGCACGGCTGGAATGCGGCTCTGCATGAGGTTCAGGTCATTCAGCGGCTGGCTGGCGGTCTGCACCACGCCGGACTGCGCGATGAGATCGGGCTTGGCAGCAGGAGCGGCGGTGGCGGCCGGCGCGCTGCCCTGCTCCGGCGCTGTCTCGCTGGCGGGCGCGGCGGGTGGCGTGGCACAGGCGGCCAGCAGCCAGGCGCTGCAGGCCAGGCACACGACCAGGGCGATACGCCGGCCAGGGCGGGGGCAAGACTCAGAGGGGAACATGGATGCGTTGCTTGATGTGCTTGAGATGGGCCACGATGGTGAAGGTCATGACCACCAGCAGCGACCAGGAGCTCCACTTGCCCACATGGACGGCCGACCAGGCCCCCAACTGGTTGGGGTATCGCCAGACCCCGAAGAAGGTGCTGATGTTCTCGGCCAGCCAGATGAAAAAACCGATCAGCACGAAGGCCAGCAGCAAGGGCATGCGCCGCTCGCGGTCCAGCGGCCGGAACACCACGCTGGCGCGCGCGTACAGGCCCAGCGCGCAGGCGGCCAGGTACCAGCGGTAGTCGCCGATGTAGTGATGGGTGAAGAAATTGGCATAGATGGCCGCGGCCACCAGCGCCGCCATCCAGTAGGGCGGATGGTGTTCGACCCGCTGGTCCAGCAGGCGCCAGGCCTGGATGATGTAGCTGCCGACCGCTGCATACATGAAGCCCGCGAACAGCGGCACGCCCCAGAGCTTGGTGTAGGCGGCATCGGGGTAGGACCATGACTGGATGCCGCCCGAGGTCTTGAAGACTTCCAGCGCGAAGCCGACCAGATGGAAGACCGAAATGGCCTTGAGCTCGTCCAGCGTCTCCAGCCGCGCCCAGACCATCCAGGCCTGGATCAGCAGTGCCACGACCAGCAGCACGTCGTAACGCGGCAGGCCCAGGAAACCCTGGCGCGGCACCAGGAACACGGCGGCAAAAAAGAGCCCGACGAAGAGGCAGGCGCGGGCCTCCTTGATGCTGAAATAGGCGAATTCGGTGAGGTAACGGCGCCAGCCCCGCAGCGCCTGGCTGGGCAACGGTCGCATCAGATGCTCATCCAGCGCGCCAAGGCGCCAGGCCGCCCGTCCGCTCATGGCTGCGACTCCATCCTCGGCTAGAACAACTCGATGCCGTAACGCCGCAGCAGCAGCGCCAGCAGGCCGAAGCAGACCAGGGAGATGAGCACGCACGCCAGCAGCGCGGGCCAGAAGCCCAGGCGCGACAGCAGCGCCGGGAAGGCCAGGAACATGGGCAGGGTGGGCAGCACGTACCAGAAGGTGTACCAGGCGTGGTTGGCGATCTTCTGGGCCGGCTGTTTTTCCACGTAGAGCCAGATCAGCGTCAGGACCGTGACCAGGGGCAACGCGGCCAGCAGGCCGCCCAGCCGATCGCTGCGCCTGGCCATTTCGGACACGCCCACCACCACGGCGGCGGTCAGCAGGTATTTGGTGATGAGCCAGCCCATGATGCGGGCAGCGCCCCGCGACAGTAGAGGGTTCGCGCCCCGGGCCTCAGGCTTGTGTGCCCTGGCCGGCGTCCGGCGCGTCGGACGACGTCGGTTCGGCATCGTCCTCGGCCGGGCTGCCATCCTCCGGCTGCCCGGTCAGCTTGCGCTGGGCTTTCTCCTTGAGCTTTTCTTCCTTCTTGCGCTTTTTGGCCAGTTCTTTCTGCCGTTTTTCGTATCCGTAATTGGGTGTGACCACGTTCTTCCTTCCAGTCGTATGGGGGCACTCTAGCAGTTCGTGGCGCCGAACTCCATGCCCGGGCGCAAATCTCGCCGCCTCCGAATCGAAAAACGGGCGCTCTCAGCCCCGGAAACGCCGCCGGGTGAGGGCCAGGGCGATGGACCAGGCCACCAGCGCGTAGAGGACCAGCACGCCCAGGTGCAGCAGCACGTCCTGCGGCCACTGCCCCAGGAAAAGCGGGCGCACCAATTCCACCGCCTGGGTCAGCGGCAGCCAGGCCGAGACATGCTGCAGCAGGGGCGGCAGGTTATCGCGCGGGAAAAACACGCCGCTCAAAAACATCATGGGCGTGAGGAACAGCGTGAAGTAGTAGGTGAAGAAGTCGTAACCCTTGGCCAGGGCGTTGAAGATGAGCGCCAGGCAGCTGAAGGTGATGCCGGCCAGCAGCAGGATGGGCCAGGCCAGCAGCAGCATGGGGCTGCGGCTGATGTCCAGCGCCAGCATCACGCCCAGGATGGCGGTGACGGAGAATAGGGACTTGAAGCCGGCCCACAGCATCTCCGCCAGCAGCACGTCGCGCAGGGCGATGGGCGCGTTCATGATGCTGTCCCAGGTCTTCTGCACGTGCATGCGCGAGAAGGCCGAGTACAGCGCCTCGAAGGAGGCCGCGTTCATGGCGCTCATGCAGATCGAGCCGCTGGCCAGGAAGAGGATGTAGGGCACCTGGGCCTCGCCCAGCGGCACCGTGCCCACCAGCGCGCCCAGGCCGTAGCCGAAGGCCACCAGCCACATCAGCGGCTCGGCGATATTGCCCACCAGGCTG
>CAUPQO010000208.1:0-5567 GCA_963513295.1 uncultured Hylemonella sp. | reverse complement strand
TGCCCGGCGGCCAGGTGCTGGGGCCGACCTACGACTACACCCAGCGCCTGCTGGACTTCACCCTGCTGGCCAACAGCCCGGACAGCCCGCGCAGCGACAGCGCCGCGCTCAAGGCCGAGGAGGGCGCCGTGCCGCGTGTGGTGGACCTGCTGAACCAGGAGGGCCTGATCGAGACCCGCCCCGTGCCGCCGGGCGACCCGGCGCCCATGGACCTGACGCGCGCGCCGCTGCGTTTCCCGGCCGACCGGGCCACCCGGCTGCAGAACCTGGCGCGCGGCGACGAAGGCTTTCTGCTGGCCATGGCCTATTCGACCCAGCGCGGTTATTCGCACAGCCACCCCTTCGTGGGCGAGATCCGGCTGGGGCAGGTGGCGCTGGAGATCGAGCCGGAGGAGCTGGGTTTTGCCATCTCCATCGGCGACCTGGAGATCACCGAGTGCGAGATGGTCAACCAGTTCGCCGGCAGCAAGACCGAGCCGCCGCAGTTCACGCGCGGCTACGGCCTGGCCTTCGGCCACAGCGAGCGCAAGGCCATGGCCATGAGCCTGGTGGACCGCGCCCTGCGCGCCGAGGAGCTGGGCGAGCCGGTGGAGTCGCCGGCGCAGATGCAGGAGTTCGTGCTCTCGCACAGCGACAGCCTGGAGGCCTCGGGTTTCGTGCAGCACCTCAAGCTGCCGCATTACGTGGACTTCCAGTCCGAACTCGAACTGGTGCGCCGCCTGCGCGCCGCCGCGCCGCAGCCGGGCGCCGAAGGAGACCCCGCATGAGCGCGCCGCAAGTCAATTTCGCCTATCTGGATGAGCGCACCAAGCGCATGATCCGCCGCGCCATCCTCAAGGCGGTGGCCATCCCCGGTTACCAGGTGCCCTTCGGCTCGCGCGAGATGCCGCTGCCCTACGGCTGGGGCACCGGCGGCATCCAGGTGACGGCGGCCGTCATCGGCCCGCAGGACGTGCTCAAGGTCATCGACCAGGGCTCGGACGACACGGTCAACGCGGTCAACATCCGCCGTTTCTTCGAGCGCACCACCGGCGTGGCCACCACCACGCGCACCACCGAGGCTACGCTGATCCAGACCCGCCACCGCATCCCCGAGACGCCGCTGCGCGAGGGCCAGCTCATGGTCTACCAGGTGCCGGTGCCCGAACCGATGCAACGGCTGGAGCCGCGCGAGACAGAGACCCGCACCCTGCACGGCCTGGCCGAGTACGGCCTGATGCACGTGAAGCTGTACGAGGACATCGCGCGCTACGGCCACATCGCCACCACCTACGACTACCCGGTGCTGGTGAACGGGCGCTACATCATGGCGCCCTCGCCGATCCCGAAGTTCGACAACCCCAAGATGCACATGAGCCCGGCGCTGCAGCTGTTCGGCGCCGGTCGCGAGAAGCGCATCTACGCCGTGCCGCCCTACACCACGGTGGAGAGCCTGGGTTTCGAGGACCACCCCTTCGAGGTGCAGCGCTGGGACGCGGCCTGCGCGCTGTGCGGCGCCACCGACAGCTTTCTGGACGAGGTCATCACCGACGACGCCGGCAGCCGTCTGCACGTGTGCTCGGATTCGGACTACTGCCAGTCGCGCCAGCCGGCGACCACGCCCAGCGTCGATGCCCTGCAGGAGGCCGCATGAGCATCACCATGCGCGAGGCTGTGGCCGGCGACATCCCGGCCGTGCTGGAACTGTATGCCCAGCCGGGCATGGACAACGGCCGCGTGCTGGCGCAAGACGAGGCACAGCAGTTGTACGCCGAGTTTGCGCGCTACCCGAACTACCACCTGTACGTCGCCTGCGACGGGCATGACGGCAGCATCGTCGGCAGTTATGCGCTGCTGGTCATGCACAACCTGGCGCACCGCGGCACGCCCTCGGCCGTCGCCGAGGACGTGGTGGTGGCACCGGATCGCCACGGCCAGGGCATCGGGCGACGCATGATGGCGCACGCCATGGCGCAGGCGCGCGCGGCCGGCTGCTACAAGCTGGCGTTGTCGTCCAACCGCAAGCGCCAGGCGGCGCATGCCTTCTATGAATCGCTCGGCTTTGCGCAGCATGGCCTGAGCTTCGTGATCGAGCCCTGAGATGACTTCTTCCTCTACTCCCCTATTGCAGGTGCGCGGCATCGGCAAACGCTACGGCGAGCGCGTGGCGCTGCACGACGCTTCCTTCGACCTCTGGCCCGGCGAGGTGCTGGCCGTGGTCGGCGAATCCGGCTCGGGCAAGTCCACCCTGCTCAACGCCGTGGCCGCGCGCAGCCAGCCCGATGCGGGCAGCGTGCTGTTCCAGTCCCGTGACGGCGCCGTGCAGGACGTGTTTGCCATGAGCGAGGCCCAGCGCCGCCTGCTGGCGCGCACCGACTGGGGCTTCGTGCACCAGAACGCGGCCGACGGCCTGCGCATGGACGTGTCGGCCGGCGCCAATGTGGGCGAGCGTCTGATGGGCCTGGGCGAGCGCCACTACGGCCGCCTGCGCGCCACCGCGCAGGAATGGCTGCAGCGCGTGGAGATCGACCCGGCGCGCATCGACGAGGCGCCGCGCGCCTACTCCGGCGGCATGCGCCAGCGCCTGCAGATCGCGCGCAACCTGGTCACGCAGCCGCGCCTGGTGTTCATGGACGAGCCGACCTCGGGGCTGGACGTCTCGGTGCAGGCGCGCCTGCTGGACATGCTGCGCCAGCTGACGCGCCAGATGCAGCTGGCCGTGATCATCGTCACGCACGACCTGGCCGTGGCGCGCCTGCTGGCGCACCGCATGATGGTCATGCAGCGCGGCCGCGTGGTCGAGGCCGGCCTGACCGACCAGCTGCTGGACGACCCGCAGCACCCCTACACCCAGCTTCTCGTCTCTTCGGTACTGCCGCCATGAACGCACCCCTGCTCCAGATGAAAGGGGTGGCCAAGCGCTTCACCCTGCACCACCAGAACGGCGTCGAGCTGCCCGTCCTCGACCAGGTCGACCTCAGCGTCGCCCCGGGCGAATGCATCGTGCTCGACGGCCCTTCTGGCATGGGCAAGAGCACGCTGCTCAAGCTGATCTATGCCAACTACCGCGCCAGCGCCGGCCGCATCACGGTGTCGCCGCCCGGCGCCGCCCCGGTGGAGATCACCGAGGCCACGCCGCGCGCGCTGGTGGAGCTGCGCCGCCACACCGTCGGCTACGTCAGCCAGTTCCTGCGCGTGATCCCGCGTGTGGGGGCGCTGGACGTGGTGGCCGAGCCGCTGGCCGAGGATGCCGGCGACGACGCGGCGGCCCTGGAGGCCGCGCGCGAGCAGGCAAGGCTGTGGCTGACGCGCCTGCGCATCCCCGAGCGCCTGTGGCACCTGCCGCCGGCCACCTTCTCGGGCGGCGAGCAGCAGCGCATCAACATCGCGCGCAACATGATCAAGCCGCGGCCGCTGCTGCTGCTGGACGAACCCACGGCCTCGCTCGATGCCGCCAACACCGCGACCGTGATCGAGCTGATCCACGAGGCGGTGGCCCGCGGCGCGGCGCTGGTGGGCATCTTTCACGACGCCGGTGTCGGCGCACAGGTCGCCACCCGCCGCGTCAACGTGGCCGAATTCCGGAGAAGCGCATGAACGGCAATATGGTTTTCAAGAACGCCCGCCTGGTGCTGCCCGGCGAAGTGGTGCTCGGCACGCTGGCGGCGGTCGACGGCCGCCTGGCCGGTTTCGACAGCGGCGGCAGCGCCGACCCGGCCGCCATCGACCTGGAGGGGGATTACCTGCTGCCCGGCCTGGTGGAGATGCACACCGACAACTTCGAGCGCCACCTGATGCCGCGCCCCAAGGTGCACTGGGCCGAACTGCCCGCCCTGCTGGCGCACGACGCCGAAGTGGCCGCCGCCGGCATCACCACCGTGTTCGATGCGCTGGGCGTGGGCGAGGCCGATACCGACAGCCTGCGCGGCAGCGCCTGGGACCGGGTGCTGGCGACGATCGACACCGCCACCGCGCAGGACCTGCTGCGCGCCGACCACCACCTGCACGTGCGCTGCGAGCTGCCGGCGCCCAACACCATCGACCTCTTCAAGCCGTTCCAGGAGCACCCGCGCCTGTCGCTGATCTCGCTGATGGACCACACGCCGGGCCAGCGCCAGTGGGAAGACATCGAGCAGGCGCGCATCTACTACACCGGCAAGAAGGGCTGGAGCGGCGAGAAGTTCGAGCGCCAGGTGGCGCATGCCGCCATGCTGCAGGCCCAGTACGCCGAGCCGCACCGCGCCTACTTCGTCGACTACTGCCGCGCGCACGGCATCGCCCTGGCCAGCCACGACGACACCACCGAGGCGCATGTGCGCCAGGCCCATGGCGAAGGCGCCAGCATGTCGGAGTTCCCCACCACGGTGGCCGCTGCGCGCACCGCGCACGAGCTTGGCCTGCTCACCGTGATGGGCGGGCCCAACGTGGTGCGCGGCGGCTCGCACTCGGGCAATGTGGCGGCGGCCGAGCTGGCGCGCCACGGTCTGCTCGACATCCTGTCCTCCGACTACGTGCCGGGCAGCATGCTCAGCGGTGTCATGCGGCTGGTGGACGAGGAGCTGATGACCCTGCCGCAGGCGGTGGCCACCGTCACGCGCAACCCGGCGCGGGCCACGGGTCTGCACGACCGGGGCGAGATCGCGCCCGGCCAGCGCGCCGATCTGGTGCAGATGCGCCTGGTGGACCTGCCCGGTGGCGCGCGCCAGGCCGTGGTGCGCGCGGTCTGGCGCGAGGGGCGGCGTGTGATCTGAGCCGCCGCGAGGCCATGACGCACGAGTGCCCCGCGACTGTCAAAACCCTGTCACACACCGCTTCCACACTGCGCTGTCTAGACGACTTAACCAGGAGCCAACATGACTGCGGCACTCCACATCCGACAACTCAACAAGCACTTCCCCAATGGCCGGCACGCCCTGCGCGACATCAATCTGAGCGTGCAGCGCGGCGAGATGGTGGCGCTGATCGGCGCGTCCGGCTCCGGCAAGTCCACCCTGCTGCGTCATGTGGCCGGCCTGGTGGCCGCCGATGGCGGCAGCGAATCCCTGATCGAGATCGACGGGCACTGCGTGCAGCAGGGCGGGCGCATCCACCGCGACATCCGCAAGGTTCGCGCCCAGGTGGGTTTTGTGTTCCAGCAGTTCAACCTGGTGGACCGCCTGCCGGTGCTGGTGAACGTGCTGGTCGGCCTGCTGCATCGCATTCCCTGCTGGCGCAGCTGGCTGCGCCTGTTCAGCCAGCAGGAGCGCAGCCAGGCGATCGAGGCGCTGGCGCGTGTCGGCATTGCCGACTGCCACGCGCAGCGCGCCTCCACGCTCTCCGGCGGCCAGCAGCAGCGTGCCGCCATCGCACGCACCCTGGTACAGGGCGCCCGGGTGGTGCTGGCCGACGAGCCGATCGCCTCGCTCGATCCCGAATCGTCGCGCAAGGTCATGGAGATCCTGGCGCGCATCAACCGCGAAGACCGCTGCACCGTGGTCGTCTCGCTGCACCAGGTCGACATGGCGCGCAAGTACTGCCCCCGCGTGGTGGCGCTGCTCCAGGGGCAGGTGGTGGTCGACGGCCCCACCTCGGCCCTGACCCCGGCCCTG
>CAUPQO010000207.1:0-5604 GCA_963513295.1 uncultured Hylemonella sp. | reverse complement strand
ACTTCATGGCGCTGGAGTTGCCCAACGCCAAGCGCCAGTCCATCAATCTGTCCGAGATCCTGGGTTCGCAGGTCTACAACGAGGCCAAGTCCATGCTGACCATGGGCCTGGGCAAGGACATCGTGGGCAACCCGGTGGTGGCCGACCTGGCCAAGATGCCGCACGTGCTGGTGGCCGGTACCACCGGTTCGGGCAAGTCGGTCGGCATCAACGCCATGATTTTGAGCCTGCTGTACAAGGCCGAGGCGCGCGACGTGCGCCTGCTCATGATCGATCCCAAGATGCTGGAGATGTCGCTCTACGAAGGCATCCCGCACCTGCTGGCTCCCGTGGTGACCGACATGAAGCAGGCTGCGCACGGCCTGACCTGGTGCGTGGCCGAGATGGAGCGCCGTTACAAACTCATGAGCAAGCTGGGCGTGCGCAACCTGGCCGGCTACAACCACAAGATCGACGAAGCCAAGGCCAAGGAACAGTTCATCTACAACCCTTTCAGCCTGACACCCGAGAGCCCCGAGCCGCTGGACCGCCTGCCCCACATCGTGGTCGTCATCGACGAACTGGCCGACCTGATGATGGTGGTGGGCAAGAAGATCGAAGAACTCATCGCCCGCCTGGCGCAGAAGGCCCGCGCCGCCGGCATCCACCTGATCCTGGCTACCCAGCGCCCCAGCGTGGACGTGATCACCGGCCTGATCAAGGCCAACATCCCCACCCGCATTGCCTTCCAGGTGTCCAGCAAGATCGACAGCCGCACCATCCTCGACCAGATGGGCGCCGAAGCCCTGCTGGGCATGGGTGACATGCTCTACATGGCCAGCGGCACCGGCCTGCCCATCCGTGTGCACGGCGCTTTTGTCAGCGACGAAGAGGTGCACCGTGTGGTGAAGTACCTCAAGAGCCAGGGTGAACCCGACTACATCGAGGGCGTGCTCGAAGGCGGCACGGTGGATGGCGAGGACGGCCCGCTGGGCGAAGGCGGCCCCGGCGGCGAGAAGGATCCCATGTACGACCAGGCGGTGGAACTCGTCCTGCAGAACCGCCAGGCCAGCATCGCCCTGGTGCAGCGCCACCTCCAGATCGGCTACAACCGCGCGGCACGCCTGGTGGAAGACATGGAGAAGGCCGGCCTGGTCAGCGCCATGAGCACCAACGGCCAGCGCGACATCCTGGTGCCGGCGCGCGCGGAGTGAATCCCATGAAAAAACTGTTTGCTATTGTTTTGATAGCTTCCTGTGCCATGGCCGCGAGGGCCGATGGCCTGGGCGCGCTCGAACTTTTTCTCAGGACCGCGACCAGCGGCCGCGCCGAGTTCACCCAGGTGGTGACGGCACCGCCGCGCGAGGGCCAGGTGGCGCGCACGCGCAGTTCCAGCGGCACGTTCGAGTTCCAGCGTCCCGGGCGTTTCCGCTTCGTCTACGGCAAGCCCCTGGCCCAGACCATCGTGGCCGACGGCCAGACCCTGTGGTTGCACGATCTTGATCTGAACCAGGTGACGGCGCGCTCGCAGGCCAGTGCCCTGGGCAGCACGCCGGCGGCGCTGATTGCCGCTGCGCCCGACATGCGCGCCCTGCAGGCCGACTACCAGCTGGCCAACGGTCCCGAGCGCGATGGCCTGCAGTGGGTGGTGGCGACGCCGCGCGCGCGCGACGGCCAGGTGCAGAGCGTGCGTGTGGGCTTGCGCGAGGTGGAGCAGGGCGGCAAGAAGACGGCAGAGCTGGCCGCGCTGGAGATCGTCGACAGCTTCGGCCAGCGCTCCTTGCTGACCTTCACTCGCGTGCAGCTCAATGTGAGCCTGCCGCCCGAGACCTTCCGCTTCAAGATACCGGCCGGCGCCGACGTGATCCGCCAGTAAGCAGGCTCGCGCCGCTCAGGGCTCGGGCGTGTACTCGTTGTGCAGGTGCACCGGCTTGGCCGAGCGCTTGCGCATGCGGATGTTGAGCATCTCCACCCCCACCGAGAAGGCCATGGCAAAGTAGACGTAACCCTTGGGTACGTGGTGGTCGAAACCTTCGGCCAGCAACACCACGCCGACCACGACCAGGAAGGACAGGGCCAGCATCTTGATGCTGGGGTGCGCGGAGACGAAGCGGCCGATGGCGCCGGCAAACACCATCATCAAGGCCACCGAGACGATGACCGCGGCGACCATGATGGCCAGCTCGTCCACCATGCCCACGGCGGTGATGATGGAGTCCAGCGAGAACACCAGATCGATGATCATGATCTGCAGGATCACGGCCGCGAAGGTGGCGCGCACTGCGCTGGAGGCGTGGCCTTCCTCGCCCTCGAGCGATTGATGAATCTCACCGGTGCTTTTCCAGATCAGGAACAGGCCACCGACGATCAGGATCAGGTCCCGCCCGGAAATCTCCTGGTTCCACACGGTGAATAGCGGCGCCACCAGGCCGATGATCCAGGACAGCACCAGCAGGAGTCCGATGCGCATGAACATCGCCATGAACAGGCCGAGCCGGCGCGCCAGCACCTGCTTGTCAGGTGGCAGCTTGTCGACCAGGATGGAGATGAAGATGATGTTGTCGATGCCCAGCACCAGTTCCAGCATCGTCAGGGTGGCGAAGGCGATCCACGCCTGGGGATCCGTCAGCAGTTCCATCATCACGTTCTCCTGTTTTTGTCAGCGGTTCAATTCGAGGCGATGGCCTCGCGCACGGCGGCCAGCTGCCGGCGGGATACCGAAAGCAGTTCGTCCGTGCCGCTCAGGCGCACCGCCCAGCCCTCGCCCTCCTCGGGGTCGTAGTGTTTCTCCAGCGCCCGCACGGCGCGCCGGGCCACCAGGGCATTGCGGTGCACCCGCATGAACCGGGCGGCGTATTTTTCTTCGAGTTCGCTCAGGGCGCCATCCAGGATGTAGGTCTTGGCCGCCGTGCGCACGGTGACGTACTTGAGCTCGGCCTTGAAGTACAGCACCTCGGCCAGGGGCACGCGCTCGGTCCGTCCGCGTTCCTGGATCAGCAGCACCTCTTCGGGCGCTGCCGTGCCGGCCTCCTGGCGGCCGCGCAGCAGCCGTTCCACCTTTTGCAGAGCCTGCTGCAGGCGCTCCAGCCGCACCGGCTTGGTCAGGTAGTCCACCGCCTCCAGTTCGAAAGCCTGCACGGCGTGTTCGGCGTGCGCCGTCACGAAGATCACAGCCGGGGGGTGCGGCAGGCTGCGCAGGGTCTGGGCCAGCGTCAGGCCGTCGGCGCCGGGCATGTGGATGTCCAGCAGGGCCAGGTCATAGGGCTGGCGGCGCAGCAATTCGATGGCCTGGGTGGCGTTGGCGGCCTCGCCCTCGATGCTGATCAGCGGCGCCTTGCAGTCGCCCAGCAGGGTGCGCAGGCGGCTGCGGGCCAGGGACTCGTCGTCGACGATGAGCGTGCGCAGGCCCATGCTCATGAGAAAACCTCCGTGCTGCGCACCGTGACATTCATGCTGGTACCTCCATGCGCACCTGGTAGATGCCGTCCTTGTGGATGGTCTGGAAGCTGCACTGCACGTCGTGCAGCAGGCGCAGGCGGTCGCGCACATTGTCCAGCGCCACGCCGTGGCCGTGCGGGCCCGGGCCGGATGGCACGGTATTGGTCACCTTGATCACCACGGTGGAGCCGCGGCGCTGGGTCGAGATGCGCACCTGCGCCCCGCTGGGGCTGGGTTCCACACCGTGGCGCACGGCGTTTTCCAGCAGGGGTTGCAGCAGCAGGGGTGGCAGGCGGGCGCTATCGGCCCGGGGGTCGAGCGCCCATTCGAGTTGCAGGCGCTCGCCGAAGCGCACCTGCTCGATGTCCAGGTAACGCCGCGCCAGGGCGATCTCGTCGCCCAGCGTGACCGATTCGCCCTGGTCGACCAGGGCATGGCGGAACAGGTCGCTCAGGTCTTCCAGCAGGGCCTCGGCCTTGGCCGGTTCGGCGCGCACCAGGGCGATGGCGCTGTTGAGGGTGTTGAAGAGGAAATGGGGCCGGATGCGCGATTGCAGCTCGGACAGGCGCGCCGCCGTGTCGGCCGGCATGCGCCCGCGCGCGCGCAGGGCCAGCACGGCCACCAGCACACCTGCCAGCAGGGCGCCGCTGCTGGCACTGGCCAGCCAGGGCGCGGGGCTCAGCAGACCGGCCAGCAAAAGCATGCCGCAGCCGTAGAGACCGGCCAGCGCGCCCAGCAGCACGCCCGCGCCGTACTGGGCCGGGCGCGGCAGGCGCCCCAGGGCTTGTTTGAACAGGCAGGCCACAACCAGCCAGAACACCGTGGCGGGCAGGGCGCTGCCGGTCAGCAGGGCCAGGCGCACGATCCAGTCCAGCGCCGTGTTGGTGCCGTACATGGCGCCCACGGCCACCACGGCCTCCACGAAAAGCACGGCGCGCAGGGCCACACCCACCTGGCAGGCGTCGTACAGGAGTACGGCGGGCGCGGCGCTGGCCGGGCTTTCCGGAGCCAGCTCCTGGAAGGCCGATAAAATCTGGGTGTCTTTCATGGATGATGGGGATCGGCCTTGGGGCCGCCCCCATTATTGGTGAAATGACCGTGGTCGCACAATGGCTATCACGCCAGCCCTGCCCACCTTTGCCTTAAACGCCCGCCCGCCATGTCACAAAACCAACTCGACAAGAAATCACAAGCCTGGTCGGCGCTGTTCTCCGAGCCCATGAGCGATCTGGTCAAGCGCTACACGGCCAGCGTCTTTTTCGACAAGCGCCTGTGGCATGCCGACATCACGGGCAGCCTGGCGCACGCCGAGATGCTGGCCGCCCAGGGCATCATCGGCGCGGCCGACCTGGCCGCCATCCGCGACGGCATGGCCCAGATCATTGCCGAGATCGAGACCGGCAAGTTCGAGTGGAAGCTGGACCTGGAAGACGTGCACCTCAACATCGAGGCCCGCCTGACCCAACTGGTAGGCGACGCCGGCAAGCGCCTGCACACCGGCCGCAGCCGCAACGACCAGGTGGCCACCGACGTGCGCCTGTGGCTGCGCACCGAGATCGACCTCATCAGCGACCTGCTGACCGACCTGCAAAAGGCCCTGGTCACGGTGGCCGGGCAGAACGTGGACGTCATCCTGCCCGGCTTCACCCACCTGCAGGTGGCCCAGCCCGTGAGCTTCGGCCACCACATGCTGGCTTATGTGGAAATGTTTGCACGCGATGCCGAGCGCATGGCCGACGTGCGCCGCCGGGTCAACCGCCTGCCCCTCGGGGCAGCCGCCCTGGCGGGAACGAGCTACCCGCTGGACCGCGAGCGCGTGGCCCGCACCCTGGGCATGGTGGATGAGAACGGCGATGCCTGCGTCTGCCAGAACAGCCTGGACGCCGTGAGCGACCGCGACTTCGCCATCGAATTCACGGCGGCGGCCTCGCTGGTCATGGTGCATATCAGCCGCCTGAGCGAGGAGCTGATCCTGTGGATGAGCCAGAACTTCGGTTTCATCAGGATCGCAGACCGCTTCACCACCGGCAGTTCCATCATGCCGCAGAAGAAGAACCCCGACGTGCCCGAACTGGCGCGCGGCAAGACCTGTCTTGTGGTCTGACAACTCATGGTCCTGATCACCCTGATGAAAGGCAAGACCCTTGCCTACAAAAAGGACAACCAGTAATACAATTAGCCGCTGTT
>CAUPQO010000206.1:0-5732 GCA_963513295.1 uncultured Hylemonella sp. | reverse complement strand
TGCCGTCGAGTTCGATTTCAACCATGGTGTGCTCTGCCTCAGACGTAAGCGGGGACCAGACAGGTCTTGTGCTGTACGTGATGTTCGAATTCAGGCCGGAAGTGCTTGATCATTGCGCGCACCGGCATGGCCGCTGCGTCGCCCAGTGCGCAGATGGTGCGACCCTGGATGTTCTCGGCCACGTTGTCCAGCAGGTCCAGGTCTTCCGGGCGGCCCTGGCCGTTTTCGATGCGGTCGACCACACGCGAGAGCCAGCCCGTACCTTCACGGCAGGGCGTGCACTGGCCGCACGATTCGTGCATGTAGAAGTAGCTCAGGCGTTGCAGGGCCTTGACCATGCAACGCGTCTCGTCCATCACGATCACGGCGCCCGAGCCCAGCATGGAGCCGGCCTTGGCGATGGAGTCGTAATCCATCGTGCACTGCATCATGATGTCGGCCGGCAGCACCGGAGAGGAGGAGCCGCCGGGGATCACAGCCTTGAGCTTCTTGCCGCCGCGCACGCCACCGGCGAGCTCCAGCAGCTTGGCGAAGGGCGTGCCCATGGGGATTTCGTAGTTGCCCGGGCGCTCGACGTCACCGCTGATCGAGTAGATCTTGGTGCCGCCGTTGTTGGGCTTGCCGCATTCGAGGTAGGCCTGGCCGCCGTTGCGGATGATCCAGGGCACGGCCGCGAAGGTCTCGGTGTTGTTGATCGTGGTCGGCTTGCCGTAGAGGCCGAAGCTGGCCGGGAACGGCGGCTTGAAACGCGGCTGGCCCTTCTTGCCTTCCAGCGATTCGAGCAGCGCGGTTTCTTCGCCGCAGATGTAGGCACCGAAGCCGTGGGCTGCATGCAGCTGGAAGCTGAAGTTGCTACCCGCGATGTTGTTGCCCAGCAGGCCGGCGGCGCGCGCCTCTTCGAGGGCAGCCTCGAAGCGGTCGTAGGCGGAGAAGATCTCGCCGTGGATGTAGTTGTAGCCCACCGTGATGCCCATGGCGTAAGCCGCAATGGCCATGCCCTCGATCACGATGTGCGGGTTGTACATGAGGATGTCGCGGTCCTTGCAGGTCCCGGGCTCGCCCTCGTCGGAATTGCACACCAGGTACTTCTGGCCCGGGAACTGGCGCGGCATGAAGCTCCACTTCAGGCCGGTGGGGAAACCGGCGCCGCCACGGCCGCGCAGGGCGGATTCCTTGACGGTGGCAATCACCTGGTCTTGCGTGAGGCCTTCGCCGCCATCCTTGCCCAGGATTTTGCGCAGGGCCTGGTAGCCGCCGCGTGCCTCGTAGTCCTTGAGGTGCCAGTTGCTGCCGTTGAGGCCAGCGTAGATCTGCGGTTCGATGTGACGGTTGTGGAAGCAGGTCTCGGTGCCGGTGGCGGCAAACTGGGAGAGAAGTTTTTCAACCGACATCACTTGGCCCCTCCAGCCTTCAGGCCGTCGATCAGCTGGTCCAGCTTGTCGTTGCTCATGAAACTGCACATGGTGCGGTCGTTGACCAGCAGCACCGGCGCATCGGCGCAGGCGCCCTGGCATTCGCTCTGCTGCAGGGTGAACAGGCCGTCGGCCGTGGTCTCGCCCATGTGAATGCCCAGCTTGCGCTCCAGGTGGTGCAGCGCCTTCTGGCCATCGCGCAGCTGGCAAGGCAGGTTGGTGCAGACGTTGAGCTTGTACTTGCCCAGCGGTCGCTGGTTGTACATGTTGTAGAAGGTCGTGACCTCGTGCACGGCCATGGGCGCCATGCCCAGGTAGGCGGCGACTTCGGCCTCGCTGTCGGTGCTGACAAAACCCAGTTCCTGCTGCACGATGGACAGGCAGGCCATGACGGCTGACTGCTTCTGCTCAGGCGGGTACTTGGCGACTTCCTTGGCGAAGCGCCCTTTGATGGACTCAGAGATCATCGGTCAATCTCTCCAAACACGATATCCAGGGTGCCGATGATGGCCACGGCGTCGGCCAGCATGTGGCCGCGGGCGAGTTCATCGAGCGTGGCCAGGTGGGCAAAGCCCGGGGCACGGATCTTGAGGCGATAGGGTTTGTTGGCGCCATCACTCACCATGTAGATGCCGAACTCGCCCTTGGGGTGCTCGACGGCGGCATAGGCCTCGCCGGCGGGCACGCGGAAACCTTCGGTGAAGAGCTTGAAGTGGTGGATCAGCTCTTCCATGTTCGACTTCATGGCCTCGCGCGCGGGCGGCGCCACCTTGTGGTTGTCCGTGATCACGGGGCCGGGGTTGGCGCGCAGCCAGGCCGAGCACTGCTGGATGATGCGGTTGGATTCGCGCATCTCCTGCACACGCACCAAGTAGCGGTCGTAGCTGTCACCGGTCTTGCCCACCGGGATGTCAAAGTCGACACGGTCATAGGCGTCGTAGGGCTGGGTCTTGCGCAGGTCCCAGGCGATGCCCGAGCCGCGCAGCATGGGGCCGGTCATGCCCAGGTTCAGGGCGCGCTCGGCGGTGACGACGCCGATGCCCACGGTGCGCTGTTTCCAGATGCGGTTGTCGGTCAGCAGGGTCTCGTACTCGTCCACGCACTTGGGGAAACGCGCGCAGAAGTCGTCGATGAAGTCCAGCAGCGAACCCTGGCGGTTGGCGTTGATCTCGGCCACGGCGCGGGCGTTGCGGATCTTGTTGACCTTGTGCTGCGCCATGCTGTCGGGCAGGTCGCGGTAGACACCGCCCGGGCGGAAGTAGGCCGCGTGCATGCGCGCGCCGGAAACGGCCTCGTACATGTCGAACAGGTCTTCGCGCTCGCGGAAGGTGTAGATCAGGATGGTCGAGCTGCCGCAGTCGTTGCCGTGCGAGCCCAGCCACATCAGGTGGTTGAGCAGGCGCGTGATCTCGCCGAACATGGTTCGGATGTACTGGGCGCGCAACGGCACTTCCAGGCCCAGCATCTTCTCGATGGCCAGGCAGTAGGCCTGCTCGTTGCACATCATGGACACGTAATCGAGACGGTCCATGTAAGGCAGCGACTGGATGTAGGTCTTGCTCTCGGCCAGTTTTTCGGTGGCGCGGTGCAGCAGGCCGATGTGCGGGTCGGCACGCTGCACGACCTCGCCGTCGAGCTCGAGCACCAGGCGCAGCACGCCGTGGGCGGCCGGGTGCTGGGGCCCGAAGTTGAGGGTGTAGTTCTTGATTTCGGCCATGTCAGGACTCCCGCCGGGCCGCCCCAAGGGAGGCCTGCGCCCCCTCGGGGGGCAGCGAATACACGTAGTGATGAGCGTGGGGGCACATGATCATTTCAACCCGCCGTAGTTGTCTTCACGGATGATGCGCGGCGTGATCTCGCGCGGCTCGATGCTCACCGGCTGGTAGATCACGCGCTTGAGTTCGGCGTCGTAGCGCATCTCGACGTGGCCGGACAGGGGGAAGTCCTTGCGGAAGGGGTGGCCGATGAAACCGTAGTCGGTCAGGATGCGGCGCAGGTCGTCGTGCCCTTCGAACACGATGCCGTAGAGGTCGAAGGCCTCGCGCTCGTACCAGTTGGCGGCACGCCAGACCTCGGTGAGCGTGTCCACCACCGGGAAGTCGTCATCGGCCGCAAACACCTTGAGACGCAGGCGCTGGTTCAGGCTGACCGACAGCAGGTGCGAGACGACGCAGTAACGCGCGCCTTCCCAGGCGCCTTCGCCCCAGGCGGAGTAGTCGACACCGCAGAGGTCGATCAGCTGTTCGAAACGGCAGTCGGGTGCATCACGCAGGATGCGGGCCGCGGCCAGGTAGTCCTGGGGGGCAACCTCGACAGTGACCTCGCCCAGCCTGACATCGACACGGCGTGCCTTGCCGCCCAAAGCGGCGGTCACGGTGTCCTTGAGAGCTTCGGGATTAACGGCAAAAGCAGTCATCAATGGTTCCTCAGACGCGGGCAATGGTCTGCGTGCGGCGGATCTTCTGCTGCAGCTGGATGATGCCGTAGATCAGGGCCTCGGCCGTGGGCGGGCAGCCCGGCACGTAGACATCGACCGGCACGATGCGGTCGCAGCCGCGCACCACCGAGTAGCTGTAGTGGTAATAACCACCACCGTTGGCGCAGGAGCCCATAGAGATGACCCAGCGCGGCTCGCTCATCTGGTCGTAGACCTTGCGCAGGGCCGGGGCCATCTTGTTGCACAGGGTGCCGGCGACGATCATCAGGTCGGACTGGCGCGGGCTGGCACGGAAGACCTCGGCACCGAAGCGGCCGATGTCGTAACGGGCGGCTGCCGCATGCATCATCTCGACCGCGCAGCAGGCCAGACCGAAGGTCATGGGCCAGAGCGAGCCGGTCTTGGCCCAGTTCACCACCGTGTCGTAGCTGGTGGTGACGAAGCCTTCTTTCATCACGCCTTCAATCATGACGAATATCCTTAATGACCTTATTGAAACTGTCAGTCGCCGCCGGGCCGCCCCAAGGTGACTGGGCCCCCTCGGGGGGCAGCGCAGCACACGAAGTGGCAAGCGTGGGGGCCATATTCATTCCCAGTCCAGGGCGCCCTTTTTCCACTCGTAGACAAAGCCCACGACGAGGATGGCGATGAACACCATGGCGGCCCAGAAACCCACCGCACCCACCTCCTTGAGCGCCACGGCCCAGGGGAAGAGGAAGGCGATTTCGAGGTCGAACAGGATGAACAGGATGGCAACGAGGTAGTAGCGCACGTCGAACTTCATGCGCGCGTCTTCGAACGCTTCGAAACCACACTCGTAGGGAGAATTTTTCGCCGCGTCGGGACGATTGGGGCCCAGGATGTAGCCGATGACCTGGGGGATGACGCCGACGGCAATGCCGACCAAGATGAACAGAAGGACGGGAAGGTACTGATCGAGGCTCATCTTGAATGCTGATCACCGTTGGGCCGCCCGGGTTGTACCCGGACGGTCATTTATATGGTGCCGTCGGCGAGACTCGAACTCGCACAGCTTTCGCCACTACCCCCTCAAGATAGCGTGTCTACCAATTTCACCACGACGGCTTGTCTCTGTTGCCAGACTTGCATGAGGGCCTGATAGCTAACCCGGCAAGCCTTGGAGTTTACTCCGAAATCACCCCTCTTCCCGGGGAGAAATTCCGGAATTCTTGACTCAGGTCATCGTGCCGGAATCTGCGCCGGGCCCGGCGCAACGGGTGCTGCAGGGGCGGACGCGGGAGCGGCATCGACCGGTGCCGTCGTGCCCGGAATCTGGGCCGCCGTTTCCGGCGCCGCCGGCGCGGTCACGGCACTGCCTTCGAGCACGCTGCCGGTACTGGCCGGGCGCACATTGCTGAAATAAGCCAGCGCCAGCGTGCTCACGAAGAACACCGTGGCCAGCACGGCCGTGGTGCGCGAAAGAAAGTTGGCGCTGCCGCTGGCGCCGAACAGGCTGCCCGACGAGCCGCTGCCGAAAGCCGCTCCCATGTCGGCACCCTTGCCGTGCTGGACCAGGATCAGGCCGATCATGGCCACGGCCGTGACGATCTGCACCGTGATGATGATGGTGACGATGAAACTCATGTTTACTCCTAAATTCGTAGCAATCGAGCGGCTTCTTCAGCCGGCTGCGGAAATGATGGTGAGGAAATCGGGGGCCTTGAGCGAAGCGCCGCCGATCAGGCCGCCGTCGATGTCTGGCTGGGCCAGCAGCTGTGCGGCGTTGGCCGCGTTCATGCTGCCGCCATAGAGCAGCTTGACGCGCTCGGACTGCGGCGTGGCCGCCCTGAGTTGTGCACGCAGCACGGCATGCACCTGCTGCGCCTGCTCGGGGCTGGCGGTCTTGCCGGTGCCGATGGCCC
>CAUPQO010000205.1:0-5800 GCA_963513295.1 uncultured Hylemonella sp. | reverse complement strand
TTTGGGTCGCAAATCACTCAATGAAATCAAGGAAGTTTTGGCTTCCCGTGGTCTGACTTTGGGCATGAAGCTCGAAGCTTGGCCTCCAGCTGGTTTGGAAAAGCGATAATACAAAGTTCCCGGAATAATTCCGGGGTGTGCACGGGCAGTACCTGATACGGCTGCCTGTTTAATAAAGAAAGGAAAGCACCATGCGTCACGGACACGGACTCCGTAAACTCAACCGCACCAGCGAGCACCGCCTCGCCATGCTGCGCAACATGATGAACTCGCTCATCGAGCATGAGGTCATCAAGACCACGGTCCCCAAGGCCAAGGAACTGCGCCGTGTGGTCGAGCCCATGATCACCCTGGCCAAGGAAGCCACGCTGGCCAACCGCCGCCTGGCATTCGACCGCCTGCGTGATCGCGCCAGCGTCACCAAGCTGTTCAACGACCTCGGCCCGCGTTTCAAGACGCGTCCGGGCGGCTACACCCGCATCCTCAAGATGGGTTTCCGCGTGGGCGACAACGCTCCCATGGCCCTGGTTGAACTGGTGGACCGTCCCGCTGAATCTTCTGAGACGGCCAAGGCAGAATAAGCTATAATGCTAGATTACCGCGCGATGGAGCAGCCTGGTAGCTCGTTGGGCTCATAACCCAAAGGTCGGAGGTTCAAATCCTCCTCGCGCAACCAACAAGGAAAAGCCCTCTTAGGAGGGCTTTTCTGCTTCTGGGCACTGTAACAAGCAGTGTCGTGAATGTAGGAGCTAGGCCAAAAGCCCTGCTCCCCCTTCTTGGAACCACACATGACCACTCGACGCCAATTCAGCCTGGCTGCCGCATCCCTGCTGGCCGCTCCCACGTTGCTCAAGGCCCAGGCCAACAACAAGATCATCCTCGGCCAGTCGGCCGCCTTCACCGGCCCTGCGGCTGAACTTGGCATCCAGTTCCACCAGGGAGCCAGGCTCTGGTTCGACCAGGTGAACGCGCAAGGGGGTATCGCTGGCAAGACCATCGAAATCAAGACCCTGGATGATGGTTACGAGCCGGACCGTTGTGCCGCCAATACGCAGAAGCTGATCGGCGAGGACGTGTATGCCCTGTTCGGCTACATTGGCACGCCCACCAGCCTGGCCGCGCTGCCGCTGGTGAGCAAGGCCCAGGTGCCGTTCATTGCGCCTTTTACGGGTGCCATGGGCCTGCGCGAGCCTTTCAACAAGCAGGTCTTCCACCTGCGTGCCTCCTACAATGACGAGACAGCGCTGATCGTGCGCCAGCTGACCAATCTGGGGCTGAAGAAGATTGCGGTCTTCTACCAGAACGATGCCTACGGCAAGGCGGGCCTGGACGGCGTGACGCTGGCGCTGGACAAGCTGGGCCTCAAGCCCGTGGCGCAGGCCACGGTGGAGCGCAATTCGGTGGATGTCGCCGCTGCTGTGCGCACCATCAATGCCGCTGCGCCGGATGCCGTGGTGCAGATCAGCGCCTACAAGTCCTGTGCAGCGTATATCCGCGCGGCCCGTGTCGCGGGTTTCGGAGGCACGTTCTACAACGTGTCTTTTGTCGGTACCCAGGCCCTGGCCGACGAGCTGGGCAAGGAGGGCGCCGGCGTGGTGGTGTCGCAGGTGATGCCATCGCCGTATTACCCGGCGCGCCAGATCGCCCGCGAATTCGCCGATGCGGTCAAGAAGGCCGGCAATGTGCAGGCCAACTTCTCGAGCATGGAGGGCTATCTGGCGGCCAAGGTCGTGAGCGAAGGCCTCAAGCGTGCCGGTGCGCGCATAAACAGCCGTGAGGGACTGATCCAAGGCATCGAGGCTATCGGCAGCCAGAGCCTGGGCGGTTTCCAGGTCAACTTCTCGGCCGGCAACCACGTGGCCTCGGGTTTTGTGGAGCTGTCCATGCTGACCGGTGACGGGCGCGTGCGTACCTGAACGTCGCCGGGGAATACCCCGGATGACAAGGGGGCAGCCGGAGGAATAGACTCTCACCCATGAAGGTCATCGATTCCATCGTCGCCCAGGCCGCCGGCATGGCGGCCATCCGGCGCGACATCCACGCTCATCCGGAACTCTCGTTTGAGGAGCAGCGCACCGCCGACCTGGTGGCAGCCCAGTTGACCTCATGGGGCATCCCCGTGCACCGCGGCCTCGGCGGTACCGGCGTGGTGGGTGTCATCCGGCAGGGCCAGTCGCCGCGCGCCATCGGTTTGCGCGCCGACATGGACGCCCTGCCCCTG
This sequence comes from uncultured Hylemonella sp., assembly GCA_963513295.1. GTDB lineage: Bacteria > Pseudomonadota > Gammaproteobacteria > Burkholderiales > Burkholderiaceae_C > Hylemonella. Next base: position 3,579 of record CAUPQO010000205.1, on the reverse strand, counting down.
CAGGAGGGCAACACTTTTGCCCACGCCAGCCGCCATGACGGCAAGATGCATGCGTGCGGCCACGACGGCCACACGGCCATGTTGCTGGCCGCAGCCCAGCACCTGGCGCAGCAGCGCAACTTCGACGGCACTGTCTATCTGATCTTCCAGCCGGCCGAAGAGGGCGGGGCCGGCGCCAACGAGATGATCAAGGACGGCCTCTTCGAGAAATTCCCGATGCAAGCCGTGTTCGGCATGCACAACTGGCCAGGCATGAAGGCCGGCACCTTTGCGCTGAGTCCGGGGCCGGTGATGGCGTCGAGCAACGAGTTCAAGATCACCATCCGGGGCAAGGGCGGCCACGCGGCCATGCCGCACAACGCGGTGGACCCGGTGCTGGTGGCCTGCCAGATGGTGCAGGCCTTCCAGACCATCATCAGCCGCAATATCAAACCCATCGATGCCGGCGTGATCTCGGTCACCATGATCCATGCGGGGCACGCCAGCAACGTGATCGCCGACAGCTGCGAGTTGCAGGGGACCGTGCGTACCTTCACGCTGGAGGTGCTGGACCAGATCGAGGCGCGCATGCGCGAGGTGGCGCAGCACACCTGTGCCGCCTTCGGCGCCCGCTGTGACTTCGAGTTCGAACGCAACTACCCGCCCACCATCAATGCCGAGCAGGAAGTGATTTTTGCCCGCAGCATCATGGCCGACATCGTCGGCGAGGCCAACGTCCTGAAGCAGGAGCCCACCATGGGCGCGGAAGACTTTGCCTACATGCTGCTGGCCAAGCCTGGGGCGTATGCCTTCATCGGCAACGGTGACGGCGTGCACCGCGAGATGGGCCATGGCGGCGGCCCCTGCACCCTGCACAACCCGAGTTATGACTTCAATGACGAGCTCATCCCGCTGGGCGCGAGCTACTGGGTGAAACTGGCCGAGGCCTGGCTGGCGCCAGGGCGCTGAGGGGATTCAGCGCGGCAGGCAGAAACCGCGGTGTGCGGCGATCTGCAGCAGCCCGTCGAAGATCAGGGTGTCGACCAGGTCGAAGGGCGTCGAGAGGCTGGGGGCCATCTTCCAGCCGGCACCACCCGCCATGACGCACCAGGGTTCGGCGCTGCAATGCTCGCGCAGATGGTCCACCATGCGTTCCATCGCACCCGCAATCGCGTAGGTGCCCCCGCTGGTCAGCGCATCGCTGGTGTTGGTGGGAAAGGGGCGTACCTCGCCGGTGGGCACGTGCAGGCCGGCCGTGCCGGACTCGAGCGCGCGCAGCATGATGCCGTGGCCCGGCAGGATGTAACCCCCCAGGAACCTGCCGCTCGCATCGATGGCCTCCACCGTGACGGCCGTTCCGACCATGGCGACGACGATGGGGCGCGGCGGGCCCATGGCCAGCATGCTGTGCCAGGCGCCGATCATGGCCACCCAGCGGTCCGGGCCCAGGCGGGCCGGATGGTCGTAGCCATTGCTCAGGCCGGCTTCGTGGCTGCTGGCGATGACCCAGTGCGGCGAGACGTCCCAGAGTTCCATCTGCGCCTCGACGCGGTGCTTGACGGCATCACTGGCCACCACGCAACCCAGCATGCAGCTCGGCGCGGGCAAGCCGGCCCAGGCTGTTTCGGCCAGGCGGTCGATGTGATCCAGGAATTCGGCGCCCTGGGCCAGGACCCGCGCGCCGGGCTGCGGCGCGTCATACAGGGCCCACTTGAGGCGGGTGTTGCCAACGTCGATGGCGAGAAAAGACATGATTTGGGCTCGGTTGGCGACAGCCGGCATCATAAAGGAGAGGGCTTGCTCAGCCCTGCCGCCAGGGCAGGCCGTGGTAACGCCAGCCACCCTTGCGGCCGCGATGCGCCTGCGCGTCCGGATCGCCCTCGAAACCTTCAAGGATGTTGTAGGCCTCGATGCCGAGTTCTGTGGCGCGACGCGCAGCGGCAATCGACCGTACCCCGCTGCGGCACAGCATGACTGCCTTCTTGCCCGGCGGCACGGCCGCGCGCACGGCGGCATCGAAATTCGGATTCGGCACCATGCCCGGCCACTGCTTCCAGGCCAGGCCCACGCTGTCCGGCACGAAGCCCACCCATTCGCGCTCGGCATCGCTGCGCACGTCGACCAGCACGGCCTCGCCGGACTGCACCCATGACCAGGCCAGCTGCGGCGTGACGTTGCCCGCGTAGCCCTCGGCCGGGCGCACAGCCATGAGCGCCGCGCCATCGGCATCGTGGCGCAGGCCGGATTGCAGGTTGGCCGGAACGGCTTCGTCGATACGGCGCGGCTTGGGCAGGTTCAGGTTGTCCATGATGGCCTTGAACTCGGCCAGGGACTTGCCGGCCACGCGTGCGTTACCGGCCTTCTCGGCGCCGATGGTCGAGTGGCTGCGGCCCTGGTAGTCGTGGCCAGGCCAGACCACGGTGTCATCGGGCAAGGTGAACAGCACCCGGGTCAGGCTGCGGTAGAGCGCCTCGGAACTGCCCGACTGGAAGTCGGTGCGACCGCAACCATTGATGAGCAGGGTGTCACCGGTGAAGACGTGGTGCTGGCCATCGGGCGCCCAGACATAACTCATGCTGCCGGCGGTGTGCCCAGGGGTGTGGAGCGCGCGGATATGGTGGCGGCCGAATCGGAGCTCGGCGCCGTCCTGCAACTGGAGGGCCGCCGTGCGGATGCCGCATGCCTCGGGAGCTGCCGTCTTGGCGCCGGTGTGTTCCACCAGCAGATGGGCGCTGGTGACATGGTCGGCATGGGCATGGGTTTCCACCACCAGCATGAGCTTGAGGCCGTATTCGCGCAGCACGCCCAGGTCGCGCTCGAGCTGCTCATCCACCGGGTCGATGATGAGCGCCTCCCGACTGTCTGCGTCGAAGAGCAGGTAGGTGTAGGTGCTGGAGGCCGGGTCGAAGAGCTGGATCGGGTTCATGGTGCGGACAGTATCCGCTGCAGAAGCGCAGGGGAGCCTCAAGGATACGCAAAAAAAGCGGGGCTTGCGTCAGGGGGCGTGACGCAAGCCCCGCTGTCTGCTGGCCGTCTGGACTCAGACGATCTTGACGCTCAGGTTGGGCAGGCCATCGATATGCATCTCGATCACGTCACCACGCACCACCGGGCCCACGTTCTCCGGTGTGCCCGAATAGATGATGTCGCCGGGGAAGAGTTCATTGGCTTCGGACAGCTTGCTGATCTGCTCGGCCACGCTCCAGATCATCTGGTTCAGATTGGCGTTCTGCTTGGTCTGGCCGTTGACCTTGAGCCAGATATTGCCCTTGGTGAAATGCTCGACCCGGCCGAGCTTGTGCACCGGGCCGATGGGCGCTGATTTGTCGAAGCTCTTGCCGATCTCCCATGGCTTTTTCTGGTCGCCCATGGCGCGCTGCAGATCGCGTCGTGTCATGTCCAGGCCCAAGGTGTAGCCGTAGACCAGATCCAGCGCCTTTTCGACGGGGATGTTGCGCCCGCCCTTGCCCAGGCAGGCCACCAGCTCGGCCTCGTAGTGGTAGTTCTTGGTCAGCGAGGGATAGGGGTGGTCGGCCACGGTGCCGGCGGACACGTACTGGATGGCATCGGTCGGGTTCTGGAAGAAGAAGGGCGGCTCGC
>CAUPQO010000204.1:0-5906 GCA_963513295.1 uncultured Hylemonella sp. | reverse complement strand
GGCCTTGGCCACTTCGGCCGCGGTCTTGGCGTCGAAGGCCGCCTTCTCGTAAGCCGCAGCCTGCTGCGGGATCAGGCCGGCGGAGGCCAGCAGGCCCGCCACCACGGCGCTTTGTTTCAGTGTCTCGCGACGAGTTTGCATCGATGTCTCCTTGTTGAAATGAAAGGCGAGAGAAAAATCAGGGGCGGATATAGGCGTAGCCCTGCTGCTGCTTCTGCATCAGCTCCACGACGCCTGCCGGTACGTAGGCGATGTCGGGCAACATGTCGGCACGGCTGAGCTTCTGCGCCTTCAGGGTGTTCTCGCAGGCAACGATCTGCATGCCACCCTTGAGCGCCGCAGCAATGCGAGAGGCCACTGGTGAGTCGAGTTTCAGCATGCCGATGCCGGGGCCGTAGACCACGATCTCCAGCGCCACGGTGCTTGCACCCAGATCATTGATCACGTTTTGCGCATTGTTCAGGGCCAGGTTCCATTTGCCAGGATCGTTGTCGCTGACCTGGATGACGAGTTTGTTGGGCCTGGTGCTCTTGTCGCTGGCCAGGGCCCGGGTGGATACGAAGGCGCCTGCCAGCAAGGTACTTGCTGCCGCGATGAAACTGCGCTTGCCGGTGGTATCCCTCATGCTTGTTGTCTCCTGTAGGCTGTGATGGTGGGATGGGGAACGAAATACAAGGAAATCAGGCCGGTGGCTGCGAGAAGACGCGGTTGGCCACGGCCAGCGCCTTTTTCTTTTCCGCCACGAGAATCAGCGGCCGGCCGTCACGGCCTGTCACCACCTGCCAATGGACATTGCCCCACCAGCCCTGGTCTTCCTTCAGGCTGACCGGCTGTTCGAAGGCAAAGACGGTGACGATGCCGCCCTTTTCGAAGAAGGTGGTCAGGTGGTAGGCCAGCTTGCCGTCGATGTCGCAGGGGCGCATGAGTTGCGGGTAGCCGGGGACCGGTTTGTCCTTTTCCAGGCCCAGTTGCGCCAGCAGGGTCGGCGCCTCCATGAAGCTGCCGCGCAGCGTGCGCTCGTAATATTCGTGTTCGATGGCGCCGCGCACCAGCTCATGCGGGCGCACCGCCAGCACACCCCCCAGCAGGGCGCCGGCGACGAAGGCCAGCACGCAACAGCTCTGGACCCAGCGGCGCGAGAACCAGGGCGTATGGCGGAACAGCGTGACAGGCGCCTCGCCCGTTTCATAAGCCAGGGAAAGCTCGGCCCGGGCCCGGAGGTCAAAATCGTCGTCAAGTTTGGGGTGCATGGTTCTGTCCTTCCCGCCTCAGCTCTTGCGCAGCGGGGTGACCCGGCTGCCGGCGGGAACCGGGGTTTGCCCGGTGTCAAGGTTCTTTGGTGCTGGCGTGACCAGGGCGTTTTTGAGCGCATCGCGCGCGCGCGCCAGCCGAGAGAGCACGGTACCGGGCGCGATCTCCAGCGCCTCGGCGATCTGTGCTGTCGGCATGTCGTCGAAATAGTGCAGCACCAGCACCTCGCGGTGGATGGGGGCGATGCGGCTCAGGGCCTTGACCACGTCGAGCTTGTTGTCGATGCCCGCATCAGCCGTCTCGCCCCACTGGTCTTCCTCGCTGTCGTCCAGGGAAATGGTGCAAGGTGGCAAGTGGCGGAAGATGCTGCGCCGCATGATCTGGAACAGCCACGGTCGCACCAGAGTGGCGTCACGCAGCTGGTCGCGATGTTTCCAGGCATTGGTGTAGCAGTCCTGCACCACGTCTTCTGCAATCGCGCGCGATCCCGTCAGCGCCCAGGCGCTGCGCATCAGGAAACGGTAGTGATCACGAACCCACTGGTTGTAGCGGGCCTCAGAGTTCAGGAACATATGCAAGAGAGCATGGAAACCGCGCGTCTATTCCCGGCAAATCCGGGTATTTGCTAGGGGTTAACCCGTGCCGCAGCTTCAGGGGCGCATCAGCGCTTCGATCTCGTCGGCATTCACCGGCACGCCGCGCGAGATCAGTTCGCAGCCGCTGGCTGTGACGAAGGCGTCATCCTCGATGCGGATGCCGATGTTCCAGTATTCGCGCGGCACGTCCTCGGCCGGGCGCACGTAGAGGCCGGGCTCGATGGTCAGGCACATGCCCGTTTGCAGGAGGCGGCTGGGCCGGTCCTTGATGACTTCACCGGACAGCGGATCCTTGCGTTCGCTGAGCTGGCCCCGTTCGCTCGGTTCCACATAACTGCCGCAGTCGTGCACGTCCATGCCCAGCCAGTGGCCGGTGCGGTGCATGTAATAACGGAAATAGGCGCGGCTGGCGATCACGTCGTCCACGCTTCCCACTTTGTGCTTGTCGAGCAGGCCCAGGTCCAGCAGGCCCTGGGAGAGCACGCGCACCGTTGCCTCGTGCGGCTCGACAAAGCGCGCGCCGGCACGGGTAGCCTCGACCGAGGCTTCCTGCGCAGCCAGGACCAGTTCGTAGAGCGCGCGCTGCGGGCCGGTGTAGCGGCCGTTGGCCGGGAAGGTGCGGGTGATGTCGCTGGCGTAGCCGTCGAGCTCGCAACCGGCATCGATCAGCACCAGTTCGCCGTCGCGGATGGCTGCATTGTCGGCACGGTAGTGCAGCACGCAGGCGTTGGCACCGGCAGCCACGATGGAGCCGTAGGCCGGGTATTGCGAGCCGTGGCGCCGGAATTCGTGCAGCAGTTCGGCGTCCAGGTGGTATTCGCGCACGTCCTGGCCCGCGCGCAGCATGCGGGCCGACAGCTGCATGGCGCGGATGTGGGCGCCGGCGCTGATCTGCGCGGCACGCCGCATCACCTCCTGCTCGTGGGCGTCCTTGACCAGGCGCATCTCGTCCAGCAGGGCGCACAGATCGCGCTGGGATTCCGGGCACAGCGCCCCGTAGCGCACGCGCGAGCGCACGGCTTTGAGCCAGCCTTCGATGCGGCCCTCCAGGCCGGGATGTGTGGCAAAGGGGTACCAGACCGTGGCCTTGTTTTCCAGCAGCTTGGGCAGGCGCTGCTCCAGTTCGGTCACGGGAACGGCAGCGTCCACACCCAGCGTGGCAGGTGCCGCCTCGGGGCCGAGGCGGATGCCGTCCCAGATCTCGCGTTCCAGGTCCTTGGGATTGCAGAACAGGGTGGTGTGACCCTCGCTGGTGATGACGAGCCAGGCGTTGGGTTCGCCAAAGCCGCTCAGGTAGTGGAAATAACTGTCGAAGCGGAACAGGAATTCGCTGTCGCGGTTGCGCAGGTGCTCGGCGGCGGTGGGCACGATGGCCACGGCATCCGGGCCGAGCTGGGAGGCCAGGCGCGCGCGACGCTGGGCGTAGAGGGCGGCGTTGGGGACAGTGCTCATGGTCTTGCGGGTGATGCGTTGAGTTGTGCCAGGCGCTCCGGGGTGCCGACATCGGTCCAGGCCCCGGTATAGAGCTCGGCGCTGATGCGCTGATTGTCCATGGCCTTGCGCAGCAAAGGTGCCAGCGGGGTCTTGACGCCCTGCGGGTTGCCGGCCGGGATCTCGCACCAGGGCCGGGCGAAAAATTCGCGGCGGTACAGGCCGATGGTGCTGTAGGTGTATTTCACGGCCGCCTGGTTCAGGGCCAACTGGCGGCCGGGGGCCTGCGGATCGGGCGCCAGGCCGAAGTCACCGTCCGGGTTGTGCGGCGGGTTGGGCACCAGCCAGAGATGGGCCAGCTTGTCGCTGCGGGCAAAACGTTGCACGGCCTGGCGCGAGAACTCGAAACCGGGCGCATAGACATCACCCGCGAGCACCCAGAAGATGTCGCCCAGCAAGGGCAGCGCGCGCGAGATGCCGCCAGCCGTTTCCAGCGCAGCGCCGAAATCGAGGCCTTCCCAGGAGTATTCGAGTGCCAGGGCGCGCCCGCTGCTGCTGTGCGGCAACGGGCCGAAAAACGCAGCAATCTGTTCGCCCAGCCAGGCGGTGTTGATCACGATGTCGGCGAAACCGGCATCGGCCAGGGCGTCGACATGCCACTGCAGCAGCGTTTTGCCCTGCACCGCGAGCAGGGGTTTGGGGATGGCATCGGTCAGCGGGCGCATGCGCTCGCCGCGCCCGGCCGCCAGCACCATGGCCTTGATGGAAATCGGATCTTGCACAGCCCGCACTGTAGACCATGGCACAGGCGTCGCCCGCCCATCCCGTACCGCAGCAAGGGGCCGGTAAAATAGCCGGTTCTCCCTGACACCCCCTTCCGGAGCGGCCCTACATGGCAAATACCCGACAGATGGCCAACGCGATCCGCGCGCTGGCAATGGACGCAGTGCAACAAGCCAATTCCGGACACCCGGGTGCGCCCATGGGCATGGCCGACATGGCCGTGGCGCTCTGGGGCGAACACCTCAAGCACAACCCGACCAACCCGCAGTGGGCCAACCGCGACCGCTTCGTGCTGTCCAACGGCCATGCCTCCATGCTGCTGTACGCGCTGCTGCACCTGACGGGCTACAAGCTGCCGATGCAGGAACTGAAGAACTTCCGCCAGCTGGGCAGCAAGACGGCCGGCCACCCCGAAGTGGGCCATACCCCCGGCGTGGAAACCACCACCGGCCCGCTGGGCCAGGGCGTGAGCAATGCCGTGGGCATGGCGCTGGCCGAGAAGCTGCTGGCCCGCGAGTTCAACCGCGAAGGCCACAGCATCGTCGACCACCATACCTACGTCTTCCTGGGCGACGGCTGCATGATGGAAGGCATCAGCCACGAGGCGGCCTCCCTGGCCGGCGCCTGGAAACTCAACAAGCTGATCGCCCTGTACGACGACAACGGCATTTCCATCGACGGCCAGGTGCAGCCCTGGTATGCCGACAACACCGCGCTGCGCTTCGTGTCCTACGGCTGGAACGTGATCGGCCCGATCAACGGCCACGACACGGCCGCCGTGTCCGAAGCCATCAGCCGCGCCAAGCAGTCGGGCAGCCAGCCTACGCTGATCATCTGCAAGACCGCCATCGGTCAGGGCTCGCCCAATCGCGCCAACACCGCCAAGGCCCACGGCGAGCCGCTGGGCGCCGAGGAAATCAAGCTCACCCGCGAGGCCCTGGGCTGGTCGCACGAACCCTTTGTGATTCCGCAGGAGGTGGCCAGCGACTGGAACGCCACCAGCCGCGGCATGAGCGCGCAGCAGCAGTGGGAGCAGACGTTTGCCGCCTACCGTACCGCCCACCCGGCCCTGGCGGCCGAGTTCGAACGCCGCATGAAGGGCGAACTGCCGAAGAACTTCGCCCAGGTGGCGGTGGACGCCGCTGTGGCAGCCCATACCAAGGCCGAGACCGTGGCCACGCGCAAGGCCAGCCAGATCGCCCTGGAGGCCTTCACGGCCGCACTGCCCGAGCTGCTGGGCGGCTCGGCCGACCTGACCGGCTCCAACCTCACCAACACCAGCCACACGCCCAGCCTGCGTTTCGATGCCGAGGGCCATGGCAATGGCGGGCGTCACATCAACTACGGCGTGCGCGAGTTCGGCATGGCCGCCATCATGAATGGCGTCGGCCTGCATGGCGGTTACATCCCCTACGGCGGTACCTTCCTGACCTTCAGCGACTACAGCCGCAACGCCATCCGCATGGCCGCGTTGATGAAACAGCGTGTGGTGCATGTGTTCACGCACGACTCCATCGGCCTGGGCGAGGACGGCCCCACCCACCAGTCGGTGGAGCACGCGGCCTCTCTGCGCCTGATTCCCAACCTGGACGTCTGGCGTCCCGCCGACACGGCCGAGACTGCCGTGGCCTGGGCTGTGGCCCTGCAAAACAAGGCCAAACCCACGGCCCTGCTGCTCTCCCGCCAGAACCTGCCCTATGCGCCGAAGAAGGACCTGGGCGACATCAGCCGCGGCGCCTACGTGCTGTCCGAGCCGGCCGACCTGGGCCTGAAGCAGAAGGCGCGTGCCGTCATCATCGCCACCGGCTCCGAAGTGCAGCTCGCGCTCAAGGCGCAGGAATTGCT
>CAUPQO010000203.1:0-5916 GCA_963513295.1 uncultured Hylemonella sp. | reverse complement strand
CTGCGGGGCCTGGGCGAGTCCGGGGGCGCGTCGGGTGCCGCCGACGCGGGGCGCCGCATCGTCGTCATCCTGGGCGGTGACGGCAAGGGCCAGGATTTTTCACCGCTGTACGCCCCGGTGCAGCGCTACGCGCGGGCCGTCGTGCTGATCGGGCGCGATGCACCGGCCATCCGCGCGGCGGTGCAGGGCACGGGCGTGCCCCTGCTGGACGCAGGCAGCTTGCCCGAGGCCGTGGCCCTGGCCCGCGCGCAGGCGCAGGCGGGGGATGCCGTGCTTCTGTCGCCGGCCTGCGCCAGCTTCGACATGTTCAAGGACTACGCGCACCGCGCCAGCGTCTTTGTCGAAGCGGTGCAGGCCCTGTCGAACGAGGGAGGCTTGTCGTGACGGCGCTCGCACAACGGCTCAGGGGCTGGTTCGGCGGCGCGCCGGCGAGCGATGCGCTGCCCGTGCGCCTGGGACCGCAGGGCTACAGCCGCAGCAGCAGCCAGCCGGTGCGCTTGTCCGACTTCGACCATGCCCTGGTCTGGGTGGTGGTGGCTTTGCTGGCCTGGGGTTTGGTGATGGTGTATTCGGCCTCCATCGCCTTGCCCGACAACCCCAAGTTCGGGCGTTATGCCCACACGCATTTCCTGACGCGCCATCTGCTGTCGCTGGTGGTGGCCTTCGTGGCGGCGCTGATCGCCTTCCAGATTCCCATGGCCCGGTGGGAGAAGCTGGCGCCCTGGCTGCTGGTGGCCGCGCTGGTGCTGCTGGTGGCGGTGCTGATCCCCGGCATCGGCAAGGGCGTGAACGGCGCGCGTCGCTGGATTGCCCTGGGCATCACCAACTTCCAGCCCTCGGAGCTAGCCAAGCTGGCCGTGCTGCTGTATGCGGCCGATTACATGGTGCGCAAGATGGACGTGAAGGAGCACTTCTTCCGCGCCGTGGCGCCCATGGGCGCAGCCGTGGCCATCATCGGCCTGCTGCTGCTGGCCGAGCCCGACATGGGCGCCTTCATGGTGATCGCCGTGATCGCCATGGGCATCCTGTTCCTGGGCGGGGTGAACGCCCGCATGTTCTTCCTGATCGCCGCCATCCTGCTGGTGGCCTTTGTGCTGATGATCGCGCTGAGCGAGTGGCGGCGCGAACGCATCTTTGCCTACCTCGATCCCTGGGACGAGCGCCACACCCTGGGCAAGGGTTACCAGCTCTCGCATTCGCTGATCGCCTTCGGGCGCGGCCAGATCTTCGGCGTCGGCCTGGGCGGCAGCGTGGAGAAGCTGCACTGGCTGCCCGAGGCGCACACCGACTTCCTGCTGGCCGTGATCGGCGAGGAGTTCGGCCTGCTGGGCGTGCTGACCATCATCGCCATGTTCTTCTGGCTCACGCGGCGCGTCATGCACATCGGACGCCAGGCCATTGCGCTGGACCGCGTCTTCGCCGGCCTGGTCGCGCAGGGCGTGGGCGTGTGGATGGGCTTCCAAGCCTTCATCAACATGGGCGTGAACCTCGGCGCCCTGCCGACCAAGGGCCTGACCCTGCCCTTCATGAGCTATGGCGGCTCGGCCATCCTGATGAACATGGTGGCGGTGGCGATAGTTTTGCGCATCGACTACGAGAACAGACAACTCATGCATGGAGGACGGTCATGACCGGACGCTGTGCATTGGTGATGGCAGGAGGTACCGGGGGGCACATCTTCCCGGGCCTGGCCGTGGCCGAGGCCCTGCGTGAGCGCGGCTGGCGCGTGCACTGGCTGGGCAACCAGAGCGGCATGGAAGGCCGGCTGGTGCCGCCGCGTGGTTTTGCCTTCGAGTCCATCGACTTCGGCGGTGTGCGCGGCAAGGGGCCGCTCACGCTGGCCCTGCTGCCGCTGCGTCTGCTCAAGGCCTTCTGGCAGAGCATCCAGGTGGTGCGCCGTGTGCAACCCGATGTGATCATCGGCCTGGGCGGCTACATCACCTTCCCGGCCGGGATGATGGGCGTGCTGCTGGGCAAGCCCCTGGTGCTGCACGAACAGAACTCGGTGGCCGGCCTGGCCAACAAGGTGCTGGCCGGTGTGGCCGACCGTGTGTACACCGCCTTCCCCGGCGCGATCAAGCAGGGGCTGTGGGTGGGCAACCCTTTGCGTGCCGCCTTCCTGCAGCAGGCGCAGCCGGCCCAGCGCTTTGCCGGCCGCAGCGGGCCGCTGCACCTGCTGGTGGTCGGTGGCAGCCTGGGGGCGAAGGCCTTGAACGAGGTGGTGCCACGCGCGCTCGCCCTGATCCCGGCCGAGCAGCGCCCGCAGGTCATCCACCAGAGCGGCGCGACGCAGATCGATGCGCTGCGCGCGAACTACGCCGCCGTCGGTGTGCAGGCCGAGCTCACGCCCTTCATCGAGGACACGGCGCAGGCGTTTGCCGCGGCCGATCTTGTGCTCTGCCGTGCCGGGGCCAGCACCGTGACCGAGCTTGCCGCCGTCGGCGCCGCCGCGGTGTTCGTACCCTTCCCGGCGGCGGTGGACGACCACCAGACGAGCAATGCGCGTTTCCTGGTGGACCAGGGCGCGGGGCTGCTGCTGCCCCAACAGGAACTGACCCCTGAACGACTGGCCGATCTGCTGCAGAACCTCGATCGCGGCACGCTGCTGCGCTGGGCCGAGCAGGCGCAGGGCCTGGCCCAGACCGAGGCCACCGGGCAGGTGGTCGCTGCCTGCGAGGAGCTGGCACGATGAAACACGCGATCAAACATATTCATTTTGTGGGCCTGGGCGGCTCGGGCATGTCCGGCATCGCCGAGGTGCTGCACAACCTGGGTTACACCATCTCGGGTTCGGATCTGGCCGACGGCGCCACGCTCAAGCGCCTGGCCTCGCTGGGCATCCAGACCTGCGTGGGTCATGCGCCGGGCAATATCGGGGGGGCCGATGCCGTGGTCACGTCGACCGCCGTCAAACCCGACAACCCGGAAGTGCTGGCCGCGCGCGAGAAAAAGATTCCCATCGTGCCGCGCGCCGTCATGCTGGCCGAGCTCATGCGCCTGAAGCAGGGCATCGCCATCGCCGGCACGCACGGCAAGACCACCACCACCAGCCTGGTGGCCAGCGTGCTGGCCGAGGCCGGGCTGGACCCGACCTTCGTGATCGGCGGTCGCCTCAACAGCGCCAACGCCAATGCGCGACTGGGCAGCGGCGACTACATCGTGGTCGAGGCCGACGAATCGGACGCCTCCTTCCTGAACCTGCTGCCGGTGATGGCCATCGTGACCAATATCGATGCCGACCACATGGAGACTTACGGACACGACTTCAGCAAACTGAAAAAGGCTTTTGTCGACTTCCTGCACCGCATGCCCTTCTACGGCACGGCCATCCTGTGCACGGACGACGCCGCGGTGCGCGAGATCGTGCCCGAGGTCAACTGCCCCATCACCAGCTACGGCTTCGACGAGGGCGCGCAGGTGCGGGCCGTGAACGTGCAGGCCGTCGCCGGCCAGATGCACTTCACCGTGCAGCGGCGCAATGGTGTGGTGCTGCCCGACCTGGACGTGGTGCTCAACCTGCCGGGCCGTCACAACGTGCTCAATGCGCTGTCGGCGATTGCGGTGGCGGCCGAGCTCGACGTGGCCGACGCGGCGCTGCTCAAGGCCCTGGCCGAGTTCAAGGGCGTGGGCCGGCGTTTCCAGCGTTACGGCGAGGTGCCGGCCAAAGACGGCGGCACGTTCACGCTGATCGACGACTACGGGCACCACCCGGTGGAGATGGCGGCCACGCTGGCCGCGGCGCGCGGGGCCTTTCCCGGGCGGCGCCTGGTGCTGTCCTTCCAGCCGCACCGCTACACGCGCACGCGCGACTGCTTCGAGGATTTTGTCAAGGTGATCGGCGAGGCCGACGCCGTGCTGCTGGCCGAGGTCTATGCCGCGGGCGAGGCGCCCATCGTGGCGGCCGACGGGCGCAGCCTGGCGCGCGCACTGCGTGTGGCCGGCAAGCTGGAGCCGGTGTTCGTGGACGACATCGTGGCCATGCCGCAGGCGATCCTGGACAACGCGCGCGCGGGCGACGTGGTGATGTGCATGGGCGCGGGCTCCATCGGTGGAGTACCAGCCAAGGTGGTCGAGTTGACGGGAAGTGACAAGAAGTGAGCAAGGAACAAATGAATCTGGGCAAGGTGGCCGTCCTGATGGGCGGATCTTCCGCCGAGCGCGACATCTCGCTGATGTCGGGGAGCGGTGTGCTCAAGGCACTGCAATCGCGCGGGGTGGATGCACATGCCTTCGACCCGGCGCAGCGTGACCTGTCGGAACTCAAGCGCGAGGGTTTTGCGCGCTGTTTCATCGCGCTGCACGGCCGCTTCGGCGAGGACGGCACGGTGCAGGGCGCCCTCGAACTGCTGGGCATCCCCTACACGGGTTCGGGCGTGATGGCGTCCAGCATCGCGATCGACAAGGTCATGACCAAGCGCATCTGGCTGGCCGAGGGCCTGCCCACGCCGCAGTGGCGCAAGGTGGCCAGCGCCGAGGCCGCGCGCGCCGCCTTCTCGGCGCTGGGCGCGCCCATGATCATCAAGCCGGCGCGCGAAGGCTCGTCCATCGGCCTGACCAAGGTGTTGACCGCCGACGAGTGCGAAGCCGCCTATGCCAGGGCAGCGCAGGTCGACGAGCAGGTGCTGTGCGAGCAGTTCATCAGCGGCGAGGAGGTCACGGTGCCCGTGCTGGGCAGCGGGGCGCAGGCGCGCGCGCTGCCCGTGATCCGCATCGTGGCGCCCGACGGCAACTACGACTACCAGAACAAGTATTTCACCGACGAGGTGAAGTACCTCGTGCCCTGCGGCCTGCCCACGGGCGAGGAAGAGCAGATCCAGCAGATCGTGCTGCGGGCCTACCAGGTGTTGGGCTGCCGCGGCTGGGCCCGTGCCGACGTGATGATCGACGCGCGCACGCGCAAGCCCTATCTGCTGGAGATCAACACCTCGCCCGGCATGACCGGGCATTCGCTGGTGCCCATGTCGGCCAAGGCCGCGGGCATCAGCTACGAAGAACTTTGCGTGCTGCTGCTGCAGGCGGCTGCACTCGAGCACGGAGGTGCGCACGCATGACCCACCTGCCCGTTCCCCTCGACGTCAAGCTCATGAACCTGACAGCCAATCTGCTGCTGCTCGGTTTCATGCTGTTGGCGCTGGGCACGGGCGGGCGCTGGCTGATGCAGCACCCGGTGTTTGCGATCCGCGGCCTGACGGTGCTGGGTGACATCAGCCACACCAGCGCGCTGACGCTGCGCGCGCACGTGGGGCCGCAGCTCAAGGGCACCTTCCTGACGGTGGACCTGAATGCCGTGCGCCTGGCCTTCGAGTCCGTGCCCTGGGTGCGGCGGGCGGTGGTGCAGCGCGAGTTTCCCAGCCGTCTGCGGGTGGTCCTGCAGGAGCACCAGGCCGTGGCCTATTGGGGCGAGGAGGGCGAGTCCACCCTGGTCAACAGCCACGGCGAGGTGTTCGAGGCCAACCTCGGCGAGATCGAGCAGGACCAGCTGCCGCGGCTGGACGGCCCGGTGGAGCAGTCGGCGCAGGTGCTGGCCATGTACCGCGAGCTTTTGCCCCTGTTCGAGGCGCTGGACCTGCACATCGAGCAGCTGGCCCTGAGCGGGCGCGGCAACTGGCGCGTGCAACTGGCCAGCGGGGCCAGCCTGGAGTTGGGCAGCGGCGGCGTGCCGGAGGTGACGGCGCGCGCGCGGCAGTTCCTGGGCACGGTGGCGCAGGTGGCGGCGCACCACGGCCGCAAGCTCGACGCGCTGGAGGGGGCCGACCTGCGCTACGCCCAGGGTTATGCCCTGCGCCTGCGTGGCGTGAGCACGGTGACGGCGCAGGACCCGGCCAGGAAAAACTAGGAAAAAAGCAGGACCATCGACATGGCAAAAGAGTACAAGGATCTGGTCGTCGGCCTCGACATCGGCACCGCCAAGGTGAT
>CAUPQO010000202.1:0-6130 GCA_963513295.1 uncultured Hylemonella sp. | reverse complement strand
GGCCGCGTGGTCTCGGTGCTCGAAGGCGGCTACAGCCTGGAAGGCCTGGCCAGCGGTACGGCCGCGCACGTGCTGGCGCTGATGGGCCGGTGATCGCCCAGGCCTGCAGCGTATTCATGCCGGCAGCAGGTCTGGGGTCAGCCGGCCCGCCGCGGCCTTGCGCAGGAGGGCCGCAATGTCCGGGGACTGCGGCCGGTCCGCCAGCGTGGCGGCGTTGAGCACGTCCCGGCGCCCCCAGGGTGGCCTGCTTGTCCAGCGCCGCCTGTTGCCAGCGTCTGGCGGCGTGCGGCAGCAGGATTCACGAACTCGTCACATGCCCTTCCTACAGTCCTCTCTTTTGCGTGTTCGAAACCAAAACAGGAATGGCCGACTTGCCGTCGCAACCACCATGGCACCCAGCAGAACCGTCAAACGAAGCTCTCTCACCCCCGCCGAGCAGAAGCAGGCACTGGACAGTTTGTGTACCTGGATCGAGACCCATCTGGACGAGCCCATAGGCTGGCAGCAGATGATGTGCGAGAGCGGCCTGGATTTCCAGACCATCAATCTGCTGTTCTACCGCCACAAGTCCACGACGCCCATGACATGGATACGTCGCTTGCGCGAGGCCAAGTCGGCCAGGCCAGACGCACTGTTTCCCGTGGCGGTGCCCGGGGCCGAGCCCTGAGGCAGGCTCAGCGCTCCGCGGCGATCAGGTCCAGCTCCACCGCCGCGTTCTTGGGCAGCTGGGCCACGCCGACCGAGGTGCGCGTGTGCACGCCGGCCTCGCCGAGCACGCGGAACAGTACCTCCGAGGCGCCGTCGGCCACCTCGCTGAGTTGCGTGAACCCGTCGGCGACCTGCACGAACACCGTCACGCGCAGCACGCGGCTGACCGCATCGAGCCCGCCGGGGGACTGGCGCAGCAGGGCCAGTGCGCGCATCACACACACCTTCGCGGCCAGCCGGGCGCGCTCCAGCGTCACCTCGGTGCCCACACGCCCCGTCACCACGATCTCGCTGCCCACACGCGGCACCTGGCCGCTGACGAAGACCTGGCCGCCGTGGCGCACGAAGGGGGTGTAGTTGCCACCCTTCTGGAGTTCGCCATTGAAGTCGTAACCCAGCTCGCGGGCCACGGCCTGGAATTCGTTTTCGCGGGACACGTGCCGGTCCCGCTCAGGGGCGCTTGGGTATGTCCAGCCCGCGTCGCACGGCCGGGCGCGCGACGAAGGCCTCCAGCACGCGGGTGACTTCCGGGAAGTCCTCGATGAAGACCAGCTCGCCGGCCTTGTAGCGCACGAGCAGGTTGCGCACCCAGGGGAACACGGCGATGTCGGCGATCGAGTACTCGTTGCCCATGATCCATTTGCGGCCCTTGAGGCGCTCGTTGAGCACGCCCAGCAGGCGGCGCGATTCGGCCACGTAGCGCTCGAGCGGGCGCTTGTCCTCGTAGTCCTTGCCGGCAAAGATCGTGAAGAAGCCGAGCTGGCCGAACATGGGGCCCACGCCACCCATCTGCCACATGAGCCATTGCAGGGTTTCGTATCTGGCCGCGTCGTCTTTCGGCAGCAACTGGCCGGTCTTCCCGGCGAGATACACCAGGATGGCGCCGGACTCGGCCAGCGCCAGCGGCTTGCCGCCGGGGCCATTGGGGTCCAGGATGGCCGGGATCTTGTTGTTGGGGTTCAGGCTGAGGAACTCGGGCGAAAACTGGTCCTGTTTCTCGAAATCCACCAGATGCACTTCGTAGGGCAGGCCGGTCTCTTCCAGCATGATGGACACCTTCACGCCATTGGGCGTGGGCAGGGAATAGAGCTGCAGGCGCTCGGGGTGCCGGGCAGGCCACTTGCGGGTGATGGGAAAGTCGGCGAGTGTGTTCATGGCGGTGGGCAGATGAGTTGAACGTGCCGCTCACTGTAGCCCAGGCCGGCGGTCCCTGCCGGCCGCGCCCTGCAGCCGAGGTGGGAGCCGTGCGCTCCCGGCTGCGCGCCCTCAGTAGGGCTGGTCGCGCAGCCCCAGCCGATGGGCCAGCCAGGCCAGCGGGATCTCGAGCACGAAAAAGGCCAAGGTGACGGCCGCGATCTGCAGCAGGCCCAGGTCCAGCGTGGCCTGCAGCAGCAGGAGGGGCAGCAGCGCCTCGGGGATCTGGTCGAGCCCGGTGGCGCGCCCGCTGGGCGGGGTGCCCAGGCGGCGCTTGGTGAAGCTGGCCAGGGCATCGCCCAGCATGGCACCGACGCCGAGCACCGCGCCGATGGCCGCGGGCAGGCCCAGCAGGGGCGCGGCCAGTGCGCTGGCCAGGGTGGCCGCCACCAGGCCGCGCACCGTCTTGGAGGCGCCGAGCAGGGGCCGGCCGTCCAGGAAGCGCAGGCCGCCGTCGAGCGGCGTGCTCCAGCGCGTGCCGAAGAGGCGCTTGGCGACCAGGGGCGCGGTGTTGGCCACCGCGAGCAGCAGCAGCAGGCGCAGTGCCGTCCAGATTTCTTCCGGGCTCATGTGCTTGCGTCCCCGGGAGCGGGGGGCTGGCGCGCCGCGGTCGCCTTGCGGCCCCAGGTGTAGATGTAGTGCCCGCCCGACAGCACGATGGTGCCGAGCGTGGCGGCCAGCAGCGCGCTGCGCCAGGGGCCGTCGGGCAGGTAGTCGGCGCGGATCGCGAGCAGCGTGACCAGCAGCAGGAATTCGAGCGCGGTGTTGAGCTTGGAGAGGCGGCTGGGCGCCATCTCCACCGGCCGGATCAGCAAATGGAAAGCCAGGGCGCCCGCGACGATCACGGCGTCGCGCAGGACGACGGCCAGGGCAAACCACCAGGGCAGGGCCTGCTGGAAGGCCAGCAGCAGGGTGACGGTCAGCATGGTGAGCTTGTCCGCCAGCGGGTCGGCCACGGCGCCGAAGCGGGTGCGCTGGTTCCAGTGGCGGGCGAGCAAACCGTCGGCCCAGTCGGACAGGGCCGACACGAGGAACAGCGCGCAGGCCAGCCCGTGGTTGCCGCGCAGCAGTTGCAGCCCGATGACCGGTACCAGGGCAAAGCGCAGCAGGGTCAGCGCATTGGGGAGGTTGAGCATGGCAGCAGCTTAGCCGAGGCGTGTGACAGTTGGGGCCTACGCCCGCTGGGCGTCGCCGCGCGGGGCTTCGGTCCGCAGGTCCGGCGCGTGGACCATGGCGATGCTGAGCCACACCGCGACGCTGAAGTAGAGCGTCATCCAGGCGATCTCGGCCCGCCAGTCTTCCCAGCGCCAGGACAGCACACAAGGCCGGGCCGCATCGAGCAGGCCCTGGGCCAGGCTCAGGTAGGGCTGGCCGGCGGCGTCGTCTGCGAGCCAGCGTTCCCAGTACATGGGCACGTCCACGTGCAGCATGAACAGGATGTAGAGGCCGCCGGCGGCCGCCAGTGCGGCCAGGCGCCTGCGGTTGGCGGCGGCGCAGCGCGGCCACAGCACCACCAGGCTGGCGACCACAAAGCCTGCGGCCAGGGTCCAGAGCGATTCCTCGATCACATGGCCGAGGTTGGCCCGTGTCAGCACCGCGTACCAGGAGCAGAGCTCGGCCAGAACGATGGTCGGCAGCAGTGCTCTTGCGGTGGTCCGGACCACGGCGCTGTCGTGGGCGCGGGCCATCTCCCCAAGCAGCAGGGCCCACTGGGCGGCGAAGCTCAGTTCGGCGAGGGTGGCCACCGACCGCCCGAGCAGCACGTTGGACAGCCAGCTGTCGACCACGCAGTGGCGCGCGATGTCGTGCACCGGCAGGGCTGAACGGTAGGCGCAGCCGAGGACGAAGACGGCGGACAGCATGAGTTGCAGGCGCCGGGCGGCGTAGAGCCCGGCCGCCATCAGGGGGCGGCGCTGCTGCAGGATCCTGGCCGAGAGCAGCCACAGCAGCAGGTTGAGCCCGCCGAGCGTGCAGAGCGCAATCCACCAGACCAGGACAGGGTTGGACATGGGCGTGGCGTTGCGGGTGGGCGTGGGGTGGCGGGCCGGTCGGCCCTAACCGGCCATGTTACGCCGCGCGGCTGAAAACTTTGTGACGGTCGCCTCGCCGCGCGCCGCAGCGAGGGGCCGGCGCCGGCCTCAGCCCTGCGGGTGGGCGCCGGCCCGGCAGCCGGCCAGCACGTCCAGCGCGGGCTTGTGCACGGTCGTGCGTACCTGGGCCAGGTCCAGCACGGTGTGGAAGAGGTTGTCGTGCGAGAGCGGGCGCGCGGCGCTGGCGCGCAGGCAGTCCGGCTTCAGGTCCAGGCGCTGTTGCAGCGGGGCCGAAAGCCAGAGCGCCATGGGCACGCGGGTCTGTTCCTCGGGGGCCATGCGGTAGGGCATGCCGTGCAGGTACAGGCCTTTTTCGCCCAGCGATTCGCCGTGGTCGGACACATAGAGCAGGGCCGTGGGCCGGCGCTGGGCCTGCAGCCATGCAACGAGCTCGCCCAGCAGGTGGTCGGTGTAGCGGATGCTGTTGTCGTAGGCGTTGACGATCTGCTCGCTGGGGCAGGCCTGCAGGGCGGCCCCTGTGCACTCGGGCTGGTAGCTCTTGCGCGCCGCGGGCGAGCGCTTGTGATAGGCCGGGCCATGGCTGCCCATCTGGTGCAGCACCACCACCGTGCCGCGGGCGCGGCGCGCGGGCTCCAGCTGGGCCAGCTGCGCGGGCAGCTCGCGCAGCATCACTTCGTCCAGGCAGCCGTCGCCATCACACAGGCCGGGCCGGGCCAGGACGCTGGTGTCCATGTGGGGCACACGATCGCACACGCCCTTGCAGCCGGACTGGTTGTCCAGCCAGAGCACGGCCAGGCCGGCGCGCTGCAGCACGTCGAGCAGGTTCTCGTGGGGGGCGTTCGCGTCGAAGTAGGCCTCGCGCCCCAGGTGCGAGAACATGCAGGGCACGGAGTCCTGCGTGTTGGTGCCGCAGGAGCTGACCTGCGGGTAATAGACCAGGCTGCCCTGGGCCTGCAGCGCGCGCAGGCGCGGCGTGGTGTCGCGTGCGTAGCCGCCGATGCCGAAGTTGGCAGCGCGCGCGGTCTCGCCCACCACGAGCACGATGAGCGGGGCGTTGTCAGCGCTGTCGTGCGTCAGCGAGGCCGGGGTGGCGTCCGTGCCGATGGCCTGCAGGGGCAGCTGCGCGTGTGCGGCGCGGCCCACGGCGTTGCGGCCGATGGCGTAGAGGCTGTTGTAGGGATTGACCATGTAGCGCAGGGGCTTGTGGTTGCGCGTGAGTGAAGCCAGGTCCTGGAAGCTGGCCCAGCCCAGCAGCAGCACGACCATCATGGCCAGCGTGGCCGCGCCCAGCTGCTGGATCAGCAGCCGGCGCGCGGACAGGGCCCGCACGGGCTGGCGCCACCACCACCAGCCGGGCAAGACCACGCCCAGCAGCAGGGCACCCAGCATGCCCCAGGAGAGCAGGTCGCGCACCTCGCGGGCATCGGTGTGGGCGGCGTTGGCCAGCATGCTGGCGTCGATCACCACGCCGTAGGCCTGCATGAAGTAGCTGGCCGAGGCGGCCATGAGCAGCAGCAGTAGGCCTGCCGGTTTGCGCCAGCGCGGCCAGACCGCCATGCTGAGCAGGGCCAGGGTCAGCGCGAACAGCAGCAGGCCCAGGTTGACCGTGGTGGCCAGGGCGTGCCAGCCATGGGTTTCAGGCAGGCGCCAGACCGCGCCCCACAGCGGCAGATTGCCCAGCGTGGCCAGCCACAGGGCCAGCACGGCCAGCAGGGCCAGCGGATGCCAGGGCGTACGGGGGGCGAGGACTGAGGTGGGCATGCTTCAGGAACCGGGAATGAACCCGGTGATTCTTGAAGCCTTGCCTTAAGCGGGCATTAAGACGGGTGCATGCGCTGGCGCCAGGCGAAAAAAGCGCGGTACAGCGCCACGCTGAGCACCATGCCCCAGGTCATGCCCACGAACATGCCGCCCAGCATGCCGCTGAGGGTGCTGGTGCCGCTGCCCAGCTGCCAGCGTGCCAGCCAGATGGCGCCGGCCGTCATGCCGAGCAGCATCCAGCCCGAGCACATGAGGTTTTGCGCGAACAGCGAGCAGAGGTAACGGCCGCAGTGCGGGCGCAGCACGCGCAGGCTGGGGATGGCCAGCAGGCCTCCGGCCAGCATGCCCACGTGCATGCCGGGCAGGAATTCGATGTGCAGCAGCAGGCTCTCAACGAAGCCCAGGCCGCTGGACTG
>CAUPQO010000201.1:0-6140 GCA_963513295.1 uncultured Hylemonella sp. | reverse complement strand
TGGGTGCGCCTGCATTACGTCTATCCCTACCCCCATGTGGACGACATCCTGCCGCTGATGGCCACCGGCAAGGTGCTGCCCTACCTGGATGTGCCTTTCCAGCACAGCCACCCCGAGGTGCTGCGGCGCATGAAGCGCCCGGCCAGTGGCGAGCGCAATCTGGAGCGCATACAGCGCTGGCGCGAGATCTGCCCCGAACTGGTGATTCGCAGCACCTTCATCGCCGGTTTCCCTGGCGAGACCGAAGAGGAATTCGAGCACCTGCTGGGTTTCCTGCGCGAGGCGCAGATCGACCGGGCCGGCTGTTTTGCCTATAGCCCGGTGCAGGGTGCGGCGGCCAATGAGCTGCCGGGCATGCTGCCCGAGGCCTTGCGCGAGGAGCGCCGGGCCCGTTTCATGGCCGTGGCCGAGGAGGTGTCGATTGCCCGGCTGCAGCGCCGTGTCGGTGCCACCATGCAGGTGCTGGTGGACTCGGCCCCGGCCCTGGGCCGCAAGGGTGGGGTGGGTCGCAGCTACGCCGATGCGCCGGAGATCGACGGCCTGGTGCAGCTGCTGCCGCCTGAAAAGATCAGCAAGACGCTGAAGGTCGGTGAGTTCACGCGAGCCCGCATCGTCGGCACGCGGGGCCACGATCTGGTGGCGGTGCCGGTGTGATGTTGCACACCCCCAGGCTGCGCGCACTTCGTGTCGCTACGCCACCCCCCTTGCAGGGGGCAACGCCAGTGGCCCGGCAAAGCCGGTTCCACGGCGTTCCCCGTAAGGACCAGACCTGCTTTGCGTTGCGGATGCAGGAAATAAAAAAGCCGCTGAGGTCTCAGCGGCTTTCAGTTGGCATGAACCAGGTGGTTATGCCTTATATTGGTGGTGCCCAGAAGAGGACTCGAACCTCCACGATGTTACTCGCTAGTACCTGAAACTAGTGCGTCTACCAATTCCGCCATCTGGGCATCTCAGGAAAGCGAGAAGTATATCAGAAATTTAGAACGCTCCAGCGGCTTGCTGGAAGAAATTGAAGGGACCATCAACGGACACCGTGATGGTCATGGTTTTGTGACGCGTGATGACGGCGAACCGGATATCTATCTGCCGCCCAACGAGATGCGTGCGGTGCTGCACAAGGACCGCGTCAAGGCGCGCATCGTGCGCTTCGACCGCAAGGGTCGGCCCGAGGGCCGTGTGGTCGAGATCATGGAGCGCGCGGCGCAACCCATCATCGGCCGACTGCTGCAGGAGAGCGGTGTCTGGCTGGTGGCCCCCGAGGACAAGCGCTATGGACAGGACATCCTGATTCCCAAGGGCGCGACCGGGCAGGCCAAGGCCGGCCAGGTGGTGGTGGTCGAACTGGTCGAGCCGCCCGCGCTCTACGGGCAACCCGTGGGCCGCATCAAGGAAGTCCTGGGCGAGATCGACGACCCCGGCATGGAGATCGAGATTGCCGTGCGCAAGTACAGCGTGCCGCACGAGTTCTCCGAGGCCTGCATTGCGCAGGCGCGCGGGCTACCCGACAAGGTGCGGGAGCAGGACAGCCGGCACCGCGTCGACCTGACCGACGTGCCGCTGGTCACCATTGACGGCGAGGATGCGCGCGACTTCGACGATGCCGTCTACTGCGAGCCGTCCACCCAGGGTCGTGGCCGGAGCGCTCAGCAAGGCTGGCGCCTGCTGGTGGCGATTGCCGACGTAAGCCACTACGTGGAGACCGGCTCGCCGATCGACGTGGATGCCTACGAACGAGCCACCAGTGTCTATTTCCCGCGCCGCGTCATTCCCATGCTGCCGGAGAAACTTTCCAACGGCCTGTGCTCGCTGAACCCCGACGTGGACCGTCTGTGCATGGTCTGCGACATGTTCGTCAGCAGCGAGGGTGAGGTCACGGCCTACCAGTTCTACCCGGCCGTGATGCACAGCCATGCCCGTTTTACCTACACCGAGGTGGCGGCCATCCTGGCCAACACGCGCGGGCCGGAAGCAGCCAAGCGCAAGGAGCGCATCCAGGACCTGCTGCACCTGCACGACGTCTACCGCGCCCTGCTGGCCGCGCGCGCCAAGCGCGGCGCCGTGGACTTCGAGACCACCGAGACGCAGATCATCTGCGACGACAGCGGCCGGATCGAGAAGATCGTGCCGCGCACGCGCAATGACGCGCATCGGCTGATCGAGGAGGCCATGCTGGCGGCCAACGTCTGCAGCGCCGACTTCATCGGCCACAGCAAGCACGCTGGCCTGTTCCGCGTGCACGAAGGCCCGACGCCCGAGAAGAACGAGCTGCTGCGCAACTACCTCAAGGCCACGGGCGTGGGCCTGACCATCAGCGAGGATCCCTCGCCGGCGGAGTTCCAGGCCATCGCCATCGCGACCAAGGAACGGCCCGACGCGCAGCAGATCCATTCCATGCTGCTGCGCTCCATGCAGCAGGCCATCTACACGCCGCACAACAGCGGTCACTTCGGCCTGGCCTTCGAGGCCTACACCCACTTCACCAGCCCGATCCGGCGTTACCCGGACCTGCTGGTGCACCGGGTGATCAAGGCCATCCTCAACAAGACGCGTTACCACCTGCCGGCCCTGCCGACACCGGGCGAGGCGCATGCCAAGCTTTCGAAGCGGATCGAGAAGAGCGAAGCCGCGAAGATGAAGGTCTCGGGCGAGAAGCCCAAGAAGGTCAGCGCCGAGCTGATGGCCTGGCAGGCCGCCGGCCTGCACTGCAGCGCCAACGAACGCCGCGCCGACGAGGCCAGCCGCGATGTGGAGGCCTGGCTCAAGTGCAAGTACATGCGCGAGCATCTGGGCGAGGAATTCGGCGGTGTGGTCACGGCGGCCACCAGCTTCGGCCTGTTCGTCACGCTGGACGCCATGTATGTCGAAGGGCTCATCCACATCACCGAACTCGGCGGCGAGTATTTCCGCTTCGACGAGGCGCGCCAGGAGCTGCGCGGCGAACGCACCGGCATCCGCTACGCTATCGGCACGCGGGTGCGGGTGCAAGTCAGCCGGGTGGATCTGGACGGCCGGCGTATCGACTTCCGCCTGGTGCGCGAGGGCGAGGAGCTGACCAGCCGTGCCCTGCGCGACAAGGGGCCGGCGAACGAGGAGGCCGATGAGGCCACCGGGGCGCCGCGCAAGGCCTCGCTGAAGCGGGCGGCGCGCAGCAAAAAAGCCGGCGATGCCGGCCAGCGTGCCTTGCCCTCGCCGATCCAGGCCCTGAAGGCCTCGGTCAAGGCGGCGGCCAAGAAGGTCACCGACAAGGCCAGGGGCAAGGGGCGCAAGACGCGTCGTTGAGATACTGATCCGGGGAGACCGAAGCGCATGAGCGGAGTGAAAAAGGTTGCCATCGTGACCGGCGCCGGCACGGGCATAGGCAAGGCGGCGGCGCTGGCCCTGCTGAAGGACGGCTACTGCGTCGCGCTGGCCGGCCGCCGGCCTGAACCGCTGCAGGCGGTGGCCGACGCCAGCGGGGCGGGCCCACGGGTCCTGGTGCTGCCGACCGACGTGTCGCAGCCGCAGGCCGTGCGCGCCCTGTTCGATGCCACCGTGCAGGCCTGGGGGCGGGTGGATGTGCTGTTCAACAACGCAGGTATCAATGCGCCCGGGGTGCCGCTGGAAGAACTGCCGCTGGAGAAGTGGAAGTCCGTGGTGGACATCAACCTCACGGGCATGTTCCTGTGCATCCAGAACGCCTTCCGCGTGATGAAGGCGCAGAGCCCGCGCGGGGGCCGCATCATCAACAACGGCTCGATCTCAGCGCATGCACCGCGTCCCAACTCGATCGCCTACACCGCCACCAAACATGGTGTCATGGGCCTGACCAAGGCGGCTTCGCTGGACGGGCGCTCCTACGACATCGCTGTCGGACAGATCGACATCGGCAACGCCGCCACCGACCTGGCGGCGCGCATGGCCAAGGGCGTACCGCAGGCCAATGGTGACATCGCGGTGGAGCCGCTGATGGACGTGGACATCGTCGGCCAGTCGGTGCTCTACATGGCCAATCTTCCGCTGGAAGTCAATGTGCTCTTCCATACGGTGATGGCTACCAAGATGCCCTTCGTCGGTCGCGGCTGATTCAACGCCGCGCCGGCGGGGCGAGCAGGAAACGCGCATAACGCTGCGCCGTCTCGGCAGGTGCCTCCATCATGGGCAGGTGGCCGAGCTGGGGCTGTACCTCGATGCGGGCGTGTGGCAAAAGTTCGTGCAGCACCCTTGCCCCGCTCGCATCGAAGAGGCGGTCCTGGCCGCCCCAGAGCACCAGCAGCGGCGCTTGCAGCGTCGCGATGCGCTCGTGCAGTAGGTGGCGGTCGCGCAGCTGTTCATGCCACAGGCGACGGTTCGAGGCGGCCTGTTCCACCGCCCGGGTCCGGGCGGCCTGCAGGATGGGATAGGGCAGGAAGGGCCGGCGCGCGAAGAGCAGGTCCAGCATCTGTCCGAACTGCTGCGCATCCTGCGCCACCAGCGGGGCGTGGCCAGCGTCGATCTGCACGTCCATGTCGCTGCGCAGCGGTGTGCGGATGCCGTGCGGCGCACCGATGAAGGCCATGGTGTCCACACGCCAGGGTTGCGCCAGGGTCAGCAGCGCGGCCAATGTGCCGCCCATCGAGCTGCCGGCCAGGTGGGCACGCTGCACGCCCAGCGCATCGAGCAGCGCCGCCAGCCGCCGGGTCTGCGCGGCATAGTCGTAGGGCTCGTGCTCCAGGCGTGTGCTGGCCCCAAAGCCGGGCAGGTCGGGCACGATGACCCGATAGTGCGCGGTCAGGCTGCGCGCGAAGTCCACCCAATGGTCCTTTTCGGCAAAGAGACCGTGCAGCAGCACCACGGTCTCGCCGCGGCCGCCTTCCAGATAGGAGATGCGGTGTGATCCGACCTGGATGCGGCGTTCTTCCAGGCCGGCGGACCGGCGATGCAGATCGACCAGGGCGGGGCGGAACGCTTCCGGTGTGCCGTACCAGGCGGCGGGAGCGAGCAAGGCCAGGACGGCCAGGGCGGGGGCGAGACGCTTCAATCGAAACTCCTTGAATCTGGCGGCCGGTCCATCCAGCTGCCGAGGCGCAAGACTAGTCCCGGGGGCCGAAAAAGACTTGTACGATTGGGCTATGCCTGCACAGAACAGCCTGACGCTGGGTGCCGATCGGGCCCTGTACCTCGGCGAACTGCCCGCCACCGGCTGGCACCGGCATGCCTCGCCGGTGCTCCTGCAGGGGCTGTCGGGCCGGTTCGCCCTGCATCTGGGGTCGGGGCGGGTCGAGACCTGCCACAGTGCCCTGATCGATACCGGCATCGAGCATGTCTTTGACCCCTGCGGAGAAAGCGTGGCCCTGGTCTATCTGGAGCCGGATGCGCCCGAGGCGCGCAGTCTGCGTGCCCTCTTCCAGCAGCAGGGCGGTGTGATCCTGGATCCGGCCCGGCCTGTGCTCGCACGCAGTGCCAGCCAGACGCGGCTGCAGGCCTTCGACCTGCCGGCCCTGCTGAGTCCCGGTCTGCCCAACATGATGCCGATGGACGCGCGCGTGGCGCGCAGCCTGAGACTGATACGCCAGGGAGCGGAGGGACCGCTGTCGCGCGAGATCGCGGCGGCCGCCGTGCATCTGTCGGCCTCGCGTTTCAACCACCTGTTCCGCGACGAGGTGGGCGCGAGTTTCCGCGACTACCGCATCTGGTCCCAGGTGCGTAGCGCCATGTCGGCCCTGGAGACGAGCCCGCGTTTCACCGATGCCGCCCTGAGTGGTGCCTTCGTCGATTCCGCGCACTTCAGCCGCATGTTCCGCCAGACCTTCGGCATGACACCGTCCAGCGTGCTCAAGCCCTTGCGTGAGGTCCGTCGGGTCTAGCCGCGCCGCGCGAGGGCGTCGGCGGTCAGCGGCTGGTCCGGCGGCCAGTCGTCGGCAGCCTGGCCGTGCAGCCAGACGGCGGTGCAAGCGGCTTCCATGGCATTTTCGCCCTGCGCCAGGCGCGCACCGATCAACCCGGCCAGCACATCGCCGGTACCGGCTGTGGCCAGGCGCGCATTGCCGGTCGGGTTGATGATGGGCTGCCGGCCCGGTGCGGCCATCACCGTGCCCGAGCCTTTCAGGACCACGGCGCAGCCGAACTGCTGCGCCAGCTGTTGCGCGGCTGCCAGCCGGTCGGCTTGCACGGCGGCCGTCGTG
>CAUPQO010000200.1:0-6160 GCA_963513295.1 uncultured Hylemonella sp. | reverse complement strand
TACCTGGGCGAGCCCGTGACCGAAGCCGTCATCACCGTGCCGGCCTACTTCAACGACGCCCAGCGCCAGGCCACCAAGGACGCCGGCCGCATTGCCGGCCTGGACGTCAAGCGCATCATCAACGAGCCCACCGCCGCGGCCCTGGCCTTCGGCCTGGACAAGGGTGGCAAGGGCGACCGCAAGATCGCCGTGTACGACCTGGGCGGCGGTACCTTCGACATCTCCATCATCGAGATCGCCGACGTCGACGGCGAGATGCAGTTCGAGGTGCTGTCCACCAACGGCGATACCTTCCTCGGCGGCGAGGACTTCGACCAGCGCATCATCGACTACATCATCGGCGAGTTCAAGAAGGACCAGGGCGTGGACCTGACCAAGGACGTGCTCGCCCTGCAGCGCCTGAAGGAAGCCGCCGAGAAGGCCAAGATCGAGCTGTCCAGTTCCACCTCGACCGACATCAACCTGCCCTACATCACGGCCGACGCCTCGGGTCCCAAGCACCTGAGCGTCAAGTTGACCCGCGCCAAGCTGGAAAGCCTGGTCGAGGAGTTGATCGAGCGCACCATCGCCCCCTGCCGCACCGCCATCAAGGATGCCGGCGTTTCCGTGGGCGACATCCAGGACGTGATCCTGGTCGGCGGCATGACCCGCATGCCCAAGGTGCAGGACAAGGTCAAGGAGTTCTTCGGCAAGGAGCCGCGCAAGGACGTGAACCCGGACGAGGCCGTCGCCGTGGGCGCCGCCATCCAGGGCCAGGTGCTCAGCGGTGACCGCAAGGACGTGCTGCTGCTCGACGTCACCCCGCTCTCCCTGGGCATCGAGACCCTGGGCGGCGTGATGACCAAGATGATCGCCAAGAACACGACCATCCCGACCAAGTTCGCGCAGACCTTCTCCACCGCGGACGACAACCAGCCGGCCGTGACCATCAAGGTCTACCAGGGCGAGCGCGAGCTGGCCAGCGGCAACAAGTCGCTGGGCGAGTTCAACCTGGAAGGCATCGCCCCGGCCCCGCGCGGCCTGCCGCAGATCGAGGTGACCTTCGACATTGACGCCAACGGCATCCTGCACGTGGGCGCCAAGGACAAGGCCACGGGCAAGGAAAACAAGATCACCATCAAGGCCAACTCGGGTCTGTCCGAGGAGGAAATCCAGAAGATGGTGAAGGACGCCAAACTCAACGCCGCCGAGGACAAGAAGCGCCTCGAAATCGTCCAGGCCCGCAACCAGGCCGATGCCACCGTGCACGGTGTGCGCAAGAGCCTGGCCGAACACGGCGACAAGCTCGATGCCGGCGAGAAGGAGAAGATCGAAGCCGCCGCCAAGGAGCTGGAAGAAGCCATCAAGGGCGAGGACAAGGCGGATATCGAGGCCAAGACCGAGGCCCTGATGCTGGCCAGCCAGAAGCTGGGCGAGAAGCTCTACGCCGAGCAGCAGGCTGCGGCCGGCGCCGCCGGTGCCGCCCCGGGTGCCGAGCAGCAGGCCAGCCGGCCGGCCGCCGATGACAATGTGGTGGACGCCGAAGTCAAGGAAGTCAAGAAGGGTTGATCTCGGACGCCTAACGCCGCCTCAACTCGCCGCGTTCGACACTTGCCCTGCGGTAAGGTCAACGCGGCGTTCCTGCTCTAGAAGTTAACGAATATGGCCACCAAAAGAGACTTTTACGAAATCCTCGGCGTCCCCAAGAACGCCTCAGAGGAAGAGATCAAGAAAGCCTATCGCAAGCTCGCGATGAAGCACCACCCTGACCGCAACCAGGGGGACAGCGCCAAGGTGGCCGAGGAAAAATTCAAGGAGGCCAAGGAGGCCTACGAGATGCTTTCCGATGCGCAGAAGCGCGCCGCCTACGACCAGTACGGCCATGCCGGTGTCGACCCGAACATGCGCGGCGGCCCCGGTGACGGCTTCGGTGGCGGCTTCGCCGAGGCCTTCGGCGACATCTTTGGCGACATGTTCGGCCAGCAACGCGGCGGGCGCGGGGCCGGCGGCCGCCAGGTCTACCGCGGCAGCGACCTGAGCTACGCCATGGAGATCACGCTGGAAGAGGCGGCGCGCGGCAAGGACGCGCAGATCCGCATCCCCAGCTGGGACAACTGCGGCACCTGCCAGGGCAGCGGCGCCAAGCCGGGCACCCAGGTCAAGGCCTGCAGCCCCTGCCACGGCTCGGGCTCGGTGCAGATGCGCCAGGGTTTCTTCAGCGTGCAGCAGACCTGCCCGCACTGCCACGGCACGGGCAAGATCATCCCCGAACCCTGCCCCAGCTGCCAGGGCCAGGGCCGCATCAAGCGCCAGAAGACACTGGAAGTGAAGATTCCCGCCGGCATCGACGACGGCATGCGCATCCGCAGCGCCGGCAACGGCGAGCCGGGCATGAACGGCGGCCCGCCGGGTGACCTTTACATCGAGATCCGCCTGCGCAAGCACGACATCTTCGAGCGCGACGGCGACGACCTGCATTGCGCCGTGCCGATCAGCTTCGTCACGGCCGCACTGGGTGGCGAGATCGAGGTGCCCACCCTGCAGGTCAAGGCCGCCATCGACATCCCCGAAGGCACGCAGACCGGCAAGCAGTTCCGCCTGCGCGGCAAGGGCATCAAGGGCGTGCGCGCCAGCTACCCCGGCGACCTCTACTGCCACATCACGGTGGAGACGCCGGTCAAGCTGACCGAGCACCAGCGCAAGCTGCTGCGCGAGCTGGGCGAATCCCTGCAAAAGGGTGGCGCCAAGCATTCGCCGGGCGAAGGCAGCTGGGCCGACCGGCTCAAGAGCTTCTTCAGCTGATCCAGCGCAAGGAAGCAGGCCGCGATGTGTTGTGCATCGCGGCCTTTTTCATGGGCGCCGCGCTAACATCGGCCCATGAGTGTCTCCATCACCTTCCTCGGCGGTGCCAGCACGGTCACCGGCTCCAAATACCTGGTGCGCCATGGCGCGCAGACCCTGCTGGTGGACTGCGGACTGTTCCAGGGCTACAAACAACTGCGCCTGCGCAACTGGACACCGCTACCCGTCGCCCCCGGCCAGATCAACGCCGTCATCCTCACGCACGCCCACCTGGACCACAGCGGCTATCTGCCCCTGCTGGTGCGCGAGGGCTACGCCGGCAAAGTCCACGCCACGCGCGGCACGCGCGACCTGTGCGCCATCCTGCTGCCCGACAGCGGCCACATCCAGGAAGAGGATGCGGCCTTTGCCAACCGCCACGGTTTCTCCAAGCACGCGCCGGCCCTGCCCCTGTACACCCGCAAGGACGCGCAGGCCTGCCTCAAGCAGCTCAAGACGCACGACTTCAGCCACAGCTTCGAACCCATCCGCGGCTGGCACGCCACCTTCTTCCGCGCGGGTCACATCCTGGGTGCCGCCAGCCTGCTGCTGGAAGTGGCGGGGCGGCGCATCCTCTTCTCGGGCGACCTGGGCCGTACCGATGACTTCCTCATGAACCCGCCGGACCGCGCCCCGGCAGCGGACACGGTGGTGATTGAATCAACCTACGGCGACCGCACCCATCCGAAAGAAGACGTGCTGGCCGAACTCGGGCCCGCCCTGCATCGCCTGGCCGGGCGGGGCGGGGTCGCGGTGATCCCTGTCTTCGCCGTTGGCCGCGCGCAGGAAATCCTGCATGCCATCGACCAGCTCAAGGTGCGCGGCGAGATCCCCAAAAAACTGCCGGTCTTCCTGGACAGCCCCATGGCCATCCACACCACCCACCTGTTCGACAACTACATGGACGAGCATCGGCTCAACAGCAAGCAGGTCCAGGCCCTCACGCGCTGCGCCACCATGGTCAACACACCGGACGAATCCAAAGCCCTGGCACGCCGCCACGGCCCCATGGTGATCCTGGCCGCCAGCGGCATGGCCACGGGCGGGCGCGTGCTGCATCACCTGGCGCTGTATGCCGGCAGCCACCGCAACATGATCGTGCTCACCGGCTTCCAGTCGCCCGGCACGCGCGGCGCCACCCTGGCCTCGGGTGCACCCTCGGTACGCATCCACGGCAAGGACGTCAGCGTGGGCGCCGAGATCGTGCAACTGCAATCGGCCTCGGCGCATGCCGATGCGCCGCAGCTCATGGCCTGGCTGGGCACCCTGCCCACCGCCCCCTCGCAGGTCTATATCGTGCATGGCGAGAGCGGCGCCTCGGATGCGCTGCGCCAGCAGATCGAACACAGGCTGGGCTGGCGGGCGCTGGTGCCTGAGCATGGGGCGACGTGGCCGGTCTGAAGTCGGACTGGCCCCCGTCATTGCATCGCGCCACCCGTATCCAGGCGGAACCATCCCGTGGCGGACGTCCAGCCCGCCCCACACTGCCCGGTTCACGCAGGGTTACCCCCTGTTACGCCACTGCACAGCAATCGGTCAGAATGGCGCTCCATGAGTCTGCGGCTCTTCCACATCACCGAATTCGCCAACTCCATGCTCACGCCTGCCGAGCAGCGTGAAGCCCGGCATCCGGCGCTATTGCTATTGCTGGCCAGTCTCTGGCTGGCGCTGGCGGGCAATACGCCGCTGTGGCGCGAACTGGCACGGCTGCCCATGGCTGCCGGCAGCCTGGTCTGGATCAGCCTCTGTTTTGCCCTGCTCACCACGGCGGCGCTGGGCCTGCTGCTTAGCCTGTTGAACTGGCCCTGGCTGCTCAAGGGCGTGATCACCGTGCTGCTCTGGCTGGCCGCGCTCAACTCCGTTCTGCTCTGGTCCGGCCAGGCCTACCTGAGTGCCGGCGCCGTGCCGCAAGGCCTGCCCGCCGTGCTGGGCCAGCTGCGGGCCCTGCCGCTGTGGCAAGTGGGGCTGGTCTTTGCCGTGCTGGCCCTGGCGCCTTCGCTCTGGCTCTGGCAGCTCAGCCTGCGCCGTATCGCCCCGCCCATCCGCCTGCCACAGAACCTGCTGCTGGCCCTGCTTTTCACGGGCCTGCTGGCGGCCGTCTGGTTCGCCGGGCGCAACGCCCTGCTGCCCCTGCTGCAGGACCAACCGCGTTGGCTGGAACTGGTGAGCCCCTTCAACACCCTGCTGAGCCTGCGCCACTGAGGCGTCGCCCCCGCCGGCCTGCTCTTGCCAGCGAGCGGGCTTTCGTTATGATGGGCCGCGCGCCCTGGCACCGGTGGCCACAAGCGGGCGCACAGGAGGCCCGCGTGGAACCCGCGACACAAGACAAAAAGTCCAGCAACAAGGACACGGCTGATTTCCAGTCCCGGCTGATCAAGGCCATCTACGACACCTCACCCGACGGCATCCTGGTCGTCGACGCGCAGGGCATGGTGGTGGCCCACAACCGCCAGTTCCTGCAGCTCTGGGACATCGCCACCAGCCAGTTGCACATGAAGGCCGACGGCACGGCCATCGGGGAATCGGACGCGCCGCTGCTGGCCGAGGTGGTGGCCCGGGTGCAGAACCCGGCCGCCTTCCTGGAACGGGTGCGCGAGCTCTACGACAACCCGCAGCTGGACGACCACTGCGAGATCGAACTCAAGGACGGCCGCACGCTGGAGCGGCATTCCACCGTGCTGCGCGGCGAGCAGGAGCAATACCTCGGGCGCGTCTGGTTCTTCCGCGACATCACGACCCAGAAAAACCACGAGGCCGCGCTGATCCAGCTGGCCCGGCACGACCCGCTGACCGGCACGGCCAACCGGCGTTATTTCTTCGAGCGCGCCGAACAGGAATTCATGCGCAGCCGCCGTTACCAGGCGCCGCTGTCCATCGCCCTGATCGACGTGGACCATTTCAAGCACATCAACGACCAGTACGGCCACGCCACCGGGGACGAGGTGCTCAAGCTGCTGAGCGGGAAGATAGCGGCCCTGCTGCGCGAAAGTGACCAGCTGGCGCGCATCGGCGGCGAGGAGTTCGCCATCCTCATGCCCAGCACCGGCCTGGCCGGTGCGGCACTGATGGCGGAGCGCCTGCGCATGACGATCGCCGAAGAAGCCAGCCCGGTGGCCGGGTTGATGCTGCACCTGCGCTTCAGCGCCGGCGTCACCCAACTCAAGGCCCAGGACCAGTCCATCGAGGACTGCCTGCGCCGTGCCGACGAAGCCATGTACAAGGCCAAGCAGGCCGGGCGGGACCGCGTCGAAGCCTGCGCCTGAGCTGCGACTGCGGCGTCAGACCCCGGCCGAGACGGCCAGCAGGCGCTCCCGCGCTGTGCGGTACTCGCGCTTGAGTT
>CAUPQO010000199.1:0-6197 GCA_963513295.1 uncultured Hylemonella sp. | reverse complement strand
TAGACCTCGATGAAGGTCTTCCAGTTGTAGTTGCACTCGTGCAGCTCCACGCGGTCCAGCGTGAAACCGGTGAAATCGAGCTCGGCGCGCGGCCCCATGCCGGCCAGGTCGGCCTGGATGTCGCGGCCGTTGTCTTCGAACAGCAGGCCGTTCCACTCCTGCAGCTTGTAGTTGTTCAGGTTCAGGCAGGGATCCTGCGCGAAATGCGGCGCGCCGATCAGCTGGCCCTGGGCGCTGTAGGTCCAGCGGTGCAGCGGGCAGACGATGTTGCCGCCGGCGCTGCCGGGTGCCGTGGCCTTGAGCGAACCACGGCCCTTGAGCATCACGGCCTGGCGGTGCCGGCAGACATTGGAGATGAGCTCCACACCCTGCGGCGTGCGCACCAGGGCCCGCCCTTCCTTTTCCTGGGGGAGGGCGTAGTAGTCGCCGACTTCGGGGACGCTGGCGGCATGGCCCACATAACGCGGGCCGCGCCCGAAAATGAGCGCCATCTCGCGCTGGAACAGCGCTTCGTCGAAGTAGCTTGAAACTGGTAGTTGGCTGTGCGCCTGCTGCAGTTGAAGACTTAAATCAGACATGGGTGACCTGACCTAAAGACTCCCCACAGGGAGGTGCGCCCGGAGGCGTCAAAAGGAAAAACGGCGTTGCCCGTACGGCAGGCCAGGAGAGCGGGGGATTGTACCCCGGGGGCATGATCGTCATGCCGCTGCCAGAGGATTTTGTGTCTCCGGCCCCCATTTCAAGTCCTGCAGAGCAGGCAGCGCCTAAAATGCTGCGTTTGCACCCTCCTGTTTCCATGGCCAAGGCTTCCACATCCACCTCCGCACCCGGCACCCCCGTCAGCTACGAGGCGGCCCTGCAGGAACTCGAGCAACTGGTCAGCCGGCTGGAGTCCGGCGAACTGCCGCTGGAACAGCTGCTCACCGGCTACCAGCGCGGGGCCGAACTGCTTACCTACTGCCGCGACAAGCTCGCCGCGGTGGAGGGCCAGATCAAGGTGCTGGACGAAGGCACCCTCAAGACATGGACACCCGAGTGAATGTGAAGACGGATTTCGATTTGCGTGCCTGGAGCACCGAGCGGCTGGCGCGTGTGGAGCGTGCGCTGGAAACCTGGGTCGGTACCGATGCCCCGGCCGGGCTGGGCGAGGCCATGCGTTATGCCGTGCTGGACGGCGGCAAGCGCCTGCGTCCGCTGCTGGTGCTGGCCGCCAGCGAGGCCGTGGGCGGCAATGAGCGCGCCGCCCTGCGTGCGGCCTGTGCGGTGGAGCTGATCCACGCCTACTCCCTGGTGCACGACGACATGCCCTGCATGGACAACGACGTGCTGCGCCGGGGCCAGCCCACGGTGCACGTGCAGTACGGCGAGGCCGGTGCCCTGCTGGCCGGTGATGCGCTGCAGGCCCTGGCCTTCGAGCTGCTTACCCCCGACAGCGACAACGTTCCCGAAGCCATGCAGGCGCGCCTGTGCCGCCTGCTCGCACACGCGGCCGGCAGCGCGGGCATGGCCGGCGGCCAGGCCATCGACCTGGCCAGCGTGGGACTCAAGCTCGATGAAAACCAGCTGCGCCATATGCACCGCCTCAAGACGGGCGCCCTGCTGCAGGGCAGCGTGCTGATGGGCGTGGCCTGCGGTGAAGTGAGCGCCGGCGAGCGTCAGGCCCTGAGCGATTTTGGCGCCGCCCTCGGCCTGGCCTTCCAGGTGGTGGATGACATCCTCGACGTGACGGCCGATTCCGCCACCCTGGGCAAGACCGCCGGCAAGGACGCCGAGCAGGACAAGCCCACCTATGTGTCCATCCTCGGGCTGGCGCGCTCGCGCGCCTACGCGCAGGAGCTGCACGCGCAGGCCTTGAAGGCACTGGAGGCCAGCGGCCTGGCCGACGCGCGCGCCCTGCGCGCCCTGGCCGACATGGTGGTCGATCGAGTGAATTGAGCAAGAGCATGTCCGATACCACCTACCCCCTGCTGCAAACGGTCAACGACCCGGCCGATCTGCGCAAGCTGCCGCGTGCCGAACTGCGCTCCCTGGCCGACGAACTGCGTGCCTATGTGCTCGAGAGCGTGTCCAGGACCGGCGGGCATCTCAGCTCCAACCTGGGCACCGTGGAACTTACCGTGGCGCTGCACTACGTCTTCAACACGCCGCACGACCGTGTCGTCTGGGACGTGGGCCACCAGACCTATCCGCACAAGATCCTGACCGGCCGGCGCGAGCGCATGGGCACGCTGCGCCAACTCGGCGGCCTCAGCGGTTTTCCGCAACGCAGCGAGAGCGAGTACGACGCCTTCGGCACCGCGCACAGCAGCACCTCCATCTCCGCCGCCCTGGGCATGGCCCTGGCCGCGCGCCAGAAGGGCGAGGACCGCCACGCCATCGCTGTCATCGGCGACGGCGCCATGACGGCCGGCATGGCCTTCGAGGCGCTGAACCACGGCGGCGTCGAAGACTGCAAGCTGCTGGTCATCCTCAACGACAACGACATGTCCATCAGCCCGCCGGTGGGCGCGCTGAACCGCTACCTGGCGCAGCTCATGAGCGGGCGCTTCTACGCCGCTGCCAAGCAGGTGGGCAAGACCGTGCTCAAGGGCGCGCCACCCTTGTTCGAGTTGGCCAAGCGCTTCGAGGAGCACGCCAAGGGCATGGTGGTGCCGGCGACGCTGTTCGAGAAGTTCGGCTTCAACTACATCGGCCCCATCGACGGCCACGACCTCGACTCGCTGATCCCCACGCTGGAAAACATCAGGCACCTGCAGGGTCCGCAGTTCCTGCACGTGGTCACCAAGAAGGGCCAGGGCTACAAGCTGGCCGAGGCCGACCCCGTGGCCTACCACGGCCCCGGCAAGTTCGATCCGGCCGTGGGCCTGGTCAAGCCCGCCACGCCACCCAAGCAGACCTTCACGCAGGTGTTCGGCCAGTGGCTGTGCGACATGGCCGACCATGATCCGCGTCTGGTGGGCATCACGCCGGCCATGCGCGAGGGCTCGGGCATGGTGGAGTTCCACCAGCGTTTCCCCGGTCGTTATTACGACGTCGGCATTGCCGAGCAGCACGCCGTCACCTTCGCCGCCGGCCTGGCCTGCGAAGGCCTCAAGCCGGTGCTGGCCAACTATTCCACCTTCCTGCAGAGTGGTTACGTCCAGCACATCCACGACGTGGCCCTGCAGAACCTGCCCGTGGTCTTCGCGCTGGACCGCGCGGGTCTCGTCGGTGCCGACGGCGCCACCCACGCCGGCAACTACGACATTGCCTACCTGCGCTGCATCCCCAACATGGCCGTGGCCTGCCCGGCCGACGAGCGCGAATGCCGCCAGCTGCTCTCCACCGCTTTCGAGCAGAACCACCCTGTGGCCGTGCGTTACCCGCGCGGTGCCGGCGTGGGTGTCGCGACCGTTGCCGGTCTGCAGGGCCTGCCTTATGGCAAGGGGGAGGTGCGGCGCGAAGGCAAGGGCATCGCCATCCTGGCCTTCGGCACGCTGCTCTACCCGGCCCTGGCCGCGGCCGAGAAGCTGGGCGCCACCGTGGTCAACATGCGCTGGGCCAAGCCGCTGGACGTGGACTTGCTGCTCAAGGTGGCCGCCACGCACGAGGCCCTGGTCACGGTGGAAGAGGGTGCCATCATGGGCGGTGCCGGCAGCGCCGTGGGCGAGGCCCTGCAGGCCGCGGGTGTGCTCAGGCCCCTGCTGCAACTGGGCCTGCCCGATGTGTTCATCGAGCACGGTGATCCCGCGAAACTGCTGGCCTTGCAGGGGCTGGACGCGGCCGGCATCCAGGCCAGCATCGAACGCCGTTACCCCGCGCTGGTCAAGCCCGCGCTCAAGGTCGTCGGCTGAGTCCGGTCGCGCAGCGCGCGCTGTGGCGATTACCTAGGGTTTTCCCTCGTAACGAGGCTACACTCCAAGGCTGCCCACCGCTGCATAGGCGTGGGATGTGCAACCCTGAACTGGAGTCAAGAACATGGATCGTCGTTCCCTCATCAAGCAGGCCGGCATTGCCGGCGTGCTGGCCGCTGGTGCCGCCCCCGCCGTCCACGCCCAGGCCGCCGTGCGCTGGCGCCTCGCCTCGAGCTTCCCCAAGTCGCTCGACACCATCTTCGGCAGCGCCGAGAAGTTCTCGCAGACCGTCAAAGCCCTGTCCGGCGGCAAGTTCGAAGTCTCGGTGCACGCGGCCGGCGAGCTGATGCCCGCCTTTGGCGTGGTCGATGCGATTCAGAACAACTCCATCGAGATGGCGCAGACCGCGCCCTATTACTTCACCGGCAAGAGCCCCATCTTCGCCTTCGGCTGCGCCGTGCCCTTCGGCCTGACCGCGCGCCAGATGGACGCCTGGATGGAGCACGGCAACGGCCGCAAGCTGTTGGACGCCTTCTTCGAGCAATACAACATCAAGAGCGCCAGCGCCGGCAACACCGGCACCCAGATGGGTGGCTGGTACCGCAAGGAGATCAAGACCGTCAAGGACCTCAAGGGCCTGAAGATGCGCATGGGCGGTGGCCTGTTCGGCGAGACCATGCAGAAGCTGGGCGTCGTGGCCCAGAACATGCCCGCCGGCGAGGTCTACCAGGCGCTGGAAAAGGGCACGCTGGATGCCACCGAGTTCGTCGGTCCCTACGACGACGAGAAGCTGGGTTTCAACAAGGTGGCCCCGTTCTACTACTACCCCGGCTGGTGGGAAGGCGGCGCCGAGCTTGAGTTCTTCATC
Organism: uncultured Hylemonella sp.; assembly: GCA_963513295.1. Taxonomy (GTDB): domain Bacteria; phylum Pseudomonadota; class Gammaproteobacteria; order Burkholderiales; family Burkholderiaceae_C; genus Hylemonella. The sequence goes on along the minus strand of CAUPQO010000199.1, from coordinate 1,496 downwards.
AACAAGAAGGCCTATGCCGCGCTGTCCTCCGAGAACCAGGCCATCGTCGACGCCGCCACTGCCGTGGCCGCGCGTGACATGACCGCCAAGTACGACGCCAGGAACCCGCTGGCCCTCAAGCGCCTGGTCGCGGCCAAGACCCAGCTCAAGCCTTTCTCCAAGGAGATCATGGACGCCGGCTACAAGGCCGCCATGGCCGTCTTCGCCGAGCACGAGGCCAAGTCGCCCGAGTTCAAGAAGATCCACCAGGACATGCGCGCCTTCCAGCGCGACCAGATCCTGTGGGCCCGCTTCTCCGAGTTCCGCTACGACGGCTTCATGGCCTCCGCCAAACTGTAAGCCGAGCGACAATGAGCACAAGGAACGGGCCTGCGGGCCCGTTTTCTTTTGCGTAGAAGCACGTACGGGGGTAAGCCCCTATGCCTGTGGCTGTGGGCGCTTCCTAGAATCGGCCCACCTCAGTTCATCAAAGAAGGAGACATTCATGGACCGTCGTTCCCTTATCAAGCAGGCCGGCATTGCCGGCGTCCTGGCCGCTGGCGTCGCCCCCGCGGTGCACGCCCAGGCCGCCATCCGCTGGCGCCTGGCCTCCAGCTTTCCCAAGGCGCTGGACACCATCTTCGGCGCGGCCGATGTCTTCGCCAAGTCCGTCAAGGCCATGTCCGGCGGCAAGTTCGAGATCTCGGTCCACGCCGGCGGCGAGATCATGCCGCCCTTTGGCGTGGTCGACGGCGTGCAGCAGGGCTCGGTCGAGATGGCCCACACGGCGCCTTACTACTTCTTCGGCAAGGACGAGACCTTCGCACTGGGCTGCGCCATCCCCTTCGGCCTGAACAGCCGCCAGATGACGGCCTGGCAGTACGAAGGCAACGGCCTCAAGCTCATGCGCGAGTTCTACGCCAACTACAACATCGTGCACTTCCCCGGCGGCAACACGGGCGCCCAGATGGGCGGCTGGTACCGCAAGGAGATCAAATCGCTCAAGGACATCAAGGGCCTGAAGATGCGCATCGGCGGCTTCGGCGGCAAGATCCTCGAGAAGATCGGTGGCGTGCCGCAGAACATCCCCGGCGGTGAAATCTACTCTGCGCTGGAAAAGGGCACCATCGACTCCGCCGAGTGGGTGGGTCCGTACGACGACCAGAAGCTGGGCTTCAACAAGGTCGCCCCCTTCTACTACTACCCCGGCTGGTGGGAAGGCGGCCCGCAGCTGGACTTCTACATCAACAACAAGGCCTTCGACGCCCTGTCGCCCGAGAACAAGGCCATCGTGCAGGCTGCGGCCAGCCATGCCCATGTGACCATGCAGGCCATGTACGACGCCCGCAACCCGGTCGCGCTCAAGCAACTGGTCGGCGCCGGCACCAAGCTGCGTCCCTTCCCGAACGACGTGATGAAGGCCGCCTTCAACGCTGCCATGGCCCACTACGAAGAGTTGTCCAAGAAGAACGAGAACTGGAAGAAGGTCTACACCGACTACGCCGCCTTCCGCCGCG
>CAUPQO010000198.1:0-6199 GCA_963513295.1 uncultured Hylemonella sp. | reverse complement strand
CGGCTCTGGAAGTACTCGTCGCTTTCCTCCGCACTCACGCGTTCCACCCGGCCTTCGATGCGCACCACACGTTCCAGTTCGACCCAGTGGAATTGCAGCGCGGCAAAGGGGTTGCCGGCCAGTTCGCGGCCCTTGCGGCTGTCGTAGTTGCTGTACCAGACGATGCCACGCGCGTCATAACCCTTGATCAGCACCACGCGCGTGGAGGGCCGCAGGTCGCTGGCCACGGTGGCCACGGTCATGGCGTTGGGCTCGGGAATTTCGGTCTTGATCGCTTCGTGCAGCCACTGGTCGAACTGCTGCAGCGGGTCGGCGTGCGAGGCGTCCTCGCTGAGTTCGGCGCGTTCGTAGCTTTTGCGGAGATTGGCAATCGAGGACATAGGTACAAGAGTATAGGCAGGCCCGGCACCGAGGCTCGCTAGCGGTCGGCGCTGTCGCAAATTGCAACTATCCCGTGTTGGCCTAGGGCTTACCCGCATGGTGACGGGAGACCGAGTGACTACGCTGCGATGCAGATACCCCAACACGGCCGGCTTCTTCATGTCCGGCTTATATAGAGGAGCCTGAAGATGAGTACCACGATGAACGTCAACGGCAAGGCGGTCACCGCCCGGTCCGAGCCCGATACGCCCCTGCTGTGGGTGATCCGCGATGAACTGGGTCTGAGCGGCACCAAGTTCGGTTGCGGCGCGGCCCTGTGCGGCGCCTGTACCGTGCACGTCAACGGCCAGCCCGTGCGCTCCTGCCAGACGCCGGTGGCTTCCGTGGCCGGCAAGAAGGTGGCCACGGTGGAAAGCCTCTCGAAGAACAACAGCCACCCCTTGCAAAAGGCCTGGATCAAGCACGATGTGCCGCAGTGTGGCTATTGCCAGTCCGGCCAGCTCATGAGTGCGGCCGCCCTGCTGTCCAAGAACAAGAACCCGAGTGACGCGGACATCGACGCTGCCATGAGCGGCAACATCTGCCGCTGCGGCACCTACCCTCGCATCAAGGCCGCCATCAAGGATGCCGCGGCCGCCATGCGCAAGACTGTCTGAGGAGAAACACCATGACCACGAACCAAACCTCCCGTCGTGATTTCCTGAAAACCTCCTCGCTGGCCGCTGGCGGCCTGCTGATGGGTTTTGCCCTGCCGGGCGCCAAGGTCGAGGCCCAGGCGGCCGGCACCGTCTACACGCCCAATGCCTGGGTGCACATCGCCGACGACAACACCATCACCCTGATCTCGGCGCGCTCCGAAATGGGCCAGGGGGTCTACACCTCCATGCCCATGCTGATCGCCGAGGAGCTCAACGTCGACATCAACCAGATCAAGGTCAGCATCGCGCCGCCGGCGGCCGTGTATGTCAACGCCCTGCTGGGCGCGCAGATCACCGGCGGCTCGACCTCGGTGCGTGATGGCTGGGAGAAGCTGCGCGTGGGCGGGGCCCAGGTGCGCGAGATGCTGATCTCCGCCGCCGCCGACGAATGGAAGGTGGACCGCAGCAAGCTCAGGGCCGAGCGCGGCATGGTGCTGGGCCCCAAGGGCAAGAAGGCGAGTTATGGCTCGCTGGCCGCGGCGGCCGCCAAGCTGCCGGTGCCCGAGAAGGTGGCGCTCAAGGACCCGAAAGACTTCAAGATCGTGGGCAAGCGCATCAAGCGCCTGGACACGCCTTCGAAGGTCAACGGCACGGCCGAGTTCGGCATCGACGTCAAGCTGCCGGGTTTGGTCTACGCCAGCCTGGAGCAGTGCCCGGTGATCGGCGGCACGGTCAGGAGCTTCGACGCCTCCAAAGCCAAGGGCATGCCGGGCGTGATCGACGTGGTGCAGATCAGCGACGGCGTGGCCGTGGTGGCCGACAGCTACTGGCATGCGGTCAAGGCGCGCCAGGCGCTGAGCGTCCAGTGGGACGAGGGGGCCGGTGCGGCGCTGGACCACAACAGCGTGCTGGCCAGTACACGCGCTGCGGCCGACAGCGGCAAGGTGCTGCCCATCGGCAAGCCCACCGGCAATGTGGCCGAGGCCATGAAGGGCGCGGCCAGGGTGCTCAAGGCCGAGTACATCACGCCCATGCAGGCCCATGCGCCGTTGGAGCCGATGAACTTCACGGCCAGCTTCGAGAACGGCAAGATCCTGCTGATCGGCCCGACCCAGTTCCAGCAGGGGGCGCACGGCGCCGTGGCCGGTGCGCTGGGGCTCAAACCCGAAGACGTCACGCTCAAGACCACCTTCCTCGGCGGCGGTTTCGGCCGCCGCCTGGAGCTGGACTTCGTGATCCAGGCGGCGCAGATTTCCAAGGCCGTAGGCAGGCCCGTCAAGCTGCTGTGGACACGCGAAGACGACATGACACACGACTACTACCGTCCCCTGGGCCTGAATCAGGTGCAGGCCGGCCTGGACGCCAAGGGCATGCCGGTGGCCTTCCAGCACAAGGTCACCTCGCAGTCCATCACACAGCGCGCCTTCGGCCTGCCCAAGGATACGCTGGACCCCTTCATGGCCGAAGCGGCGGTGGCACCCTACGCCATCGCCAACACCCAGCATGACCTGGTCATCCACGACAGCGGCATGCGTGTGGGTTACTGGCGCGCGGTGAGCCACAACATGAACGCCTTCGCCAACGAGAGCTTCATGGATGAACTGGCGCTGGCCGCCGGTAAGGATCCCTACCAGTACCGCATGGCACTGCTGAAAGACAAGCCGCGTTTTGCCCGCGTGCTCAAGCTCGCGGCCGACAAGGCCGGCTGGGGCAAGCCCTTGCCCAAGGGGCGTGCGCGCGGCATTTCGCTGATGGAGGGTTACGACACCTATATGGCCCAGGTGGCCGAGGTCTCGGTCAAGAACGGCGAGGTCAAGGTGCATCGCGTCACCGTGGCCGCCGACCTGGGCCGCATGGTCAACCCGGACACGGTGGAGGCGCAGATCCAGTCCAGCATCGTGTTCGGCATGTCGGCCGCGCTGATGCAGGAGATCACCCTGGACAAGGGCCGGGTGCAGCAGACCAACTACAACAACTATCCGGTGGTGCGCATGCACGAGTCGCCGAAAATTGATATCGTGCTGGTCCCGAGCAAGGAAAAGCCCGGCGGCATCGGCGAGCCGGCCACCGCCCTGGTGGTGCCGGCCATCGCGAATGCCGTGGCGGCTGCCACCGGCAAGCGCGTGCGCAAGCTGCCGCTGACATCGGAAGCAATCCGCGCGGCCTGAGGGCGGAGAAACCGAGGAGGAGCGACGCGATGGAAAGTCTCGATCTGCGTGTGCTGGCCGATGCGCTGGCCTGGAAACGCGCCGGCCATGCCGTTTCTCTGGTCACGGTGGTGCAGACCTGGGGCAGCGCGCCGCGCCCGCCCGGGGCGCTGCTCGCTGTGCGCGAGGACGGCGTGGTCAGCGGCTCGGTCTCAGGCGGTTGCGTCGAGGACGACCTGATCGCGCGCGCCAAGGCGGCCTTGGCGGCCGGTGGGCAGGATCCGGCGGTCGCCAAACCCGCTCTCATCGTCTACGGCGTCAACAAGGAAGAGGCGGCGCGTTTCGGCCTGCCCTGCGGCGGTACCCTGCGCCTGGTGCAGGAGCCCTTGCAGGAGGCGTCCTGGGTCGAGCAGCTGCTGGCGCGCACGGCCGAACACCGGCTGGTGGCACGCACGCTGGAGCTGGCCACGGGCCGGGTGACGCTGGCCGATGCCGTGCGCGGCCAGTCCATGAGCTTCGACGACCAGCGCCTGACCACGGTTTTCGGCCCGAAGTGGCGCCTGCTGCTGATCGGTGCCGGCCAGCTCTCGCAGGCCGTAGCGCAGATGGCCGGCCTGCTCGACTTCGAGGTGCTGGTCTGCGACCCGCGCGAGGAGTACGCCGCCACGCTGGGCATCGCCGGCGTGTTGCGCGTGCCGGGCATGCCCGACGACGTGGTGCGCGAGATGCTGCCCGATGCGCACACTGCCATCGTGGCGCTGACGCACGATCCCAAGCTCGACGACATGGCCCTGCTCGAAGCGCTGAAGTCCGCCGCCTTTTATGTGGGCGCGCTGGGTTCGCGTCGCAACCAGGATGCGCGCAAGCAGCGCCTGGCCGAGCACTTCGACCTCAGTGCCGAAGAACTGGCCCGCCTGCACGGCCCAGTGGGCCTGGACATCGGTGCGCGCACACCGGCGGAGATCGCGGTCTCGGTCATGGCCGAGATCGTGCAGGTCAAGAACGCGGCCAGCCGGCGCATGGCTGACGCACCGGGCTGCATCACGGCCTGAGTCCGCTCGGTGCGCGGCTAGCTGCCCGGGCGGGCAGGGGCGTGCCCCAGCAACTGTTCGAGGGCACGGTCATGGATGCCGTGGGCCTTGAGGCTGACATAGGTCTGGTGGGCGTAGTCGTGCGTGCTGCCATAGCGACCGATGGCTTGCGCGAAGATCTGGCGGTACTGTTCCGGGCTCAACGCCCCGGTGTAGTTGGGGCTGCGACGTGACAGCGTGAAAGCCAGGGCCGAGACCGGGCCGTGCGGCGTTTCGCAGCGCAGCCAGCGCGGGTCGTAGACGCCGGTGGGCATCTCGCGTTCCCACAGGGTGGACAGCACGGCCGGGGCCTGCTGCCGGTGCACCCGGAACACCACGCCATGGCAACTGCCTCCGGTGAGCAGGCCGAAGACCAAGCCGGGCCGTTCTGGTGTGCCGCGGTTCACCCGGCTCCACATCTTCAGCGCACGGTGCCAGCCGCGCACATGGGCCGGCCGCCGTTCCTCGAAAGCGAAGTCGGGCCGCCAGATCAGGGAGGCGTAACCGAAGATCCAGAGATCACCGTGGCCGCCCCATTGCCTCAGCGTCGCGGCCAGCATGGGGGCCGGATCACGCAGGGGGGGCGGCAGCTGGAAGGACGGGTTCACAGGGGGGCGAAGATACTGGAGCTGCTGTGCGTGACCCGCAGCCAGGCGTCCAGTGGTTGCGGATGCGCGTAGAGAAAGCCCTGCAGGGCGTCGCAGCCGTGGGCCGCCAGGAAGTCGGCCTGCGCGCGCGTCTCCACGCCCTCGGCCACCACCTTGAGGCCCAGATGCTGGGCCATGGAGAGGATCATCTCGACGATGGCAGTGTCGCCCGGGTCGTGCGGTGTGTCCTCGATGAAGCTGCGGTCGATCTTGAGCTCATGCAGCGGCAGGCGCTTGAGATAGGCGAGGCTGGAATAGCCGGTGCCGAAGTCGTCGATCGAGAAGCGGATGCCGAGCAGGGCCAGCGCGTCCATGCGCGGGATGGTGCGCTCCAGATTTTCCAGCAGCAGGCCCTCAGTGACCTCGAAGACCAGCAGATCCGCGCGGGCGCCGCTGTGCTCGAGCACGGCCAGCACCTGTTCGACAAAATCGGCCTGATGGAACTGGCGCGGGCTGACATTGAGCGAGACCGGGATGGCATGGCCTGCGGCCAGCAACTGCTGCTGGATGTGGCAGGCCTGTTCCAGCACCCAACGGCCCAGGCGCAGGATCAGGCTGCTCTCCTCGGCGATGGGGATGAAACGCGCTGGCGGCACCGCGCCGTGCAGCGGGTGCGTCCAGCGCAGCAGCACTTCCACCCCGACCACCGTGCCGGTCGCGTCCACCTGGGACTGCAGGTGCAGCGCCAGCTGGTCCTGGGCGATGGCGAGCGCGAGCTCGCTCTCCAGCGCCAGCTGCTCTTCGACCTCCCTCTGCATGGCTGCTTCGAAAAAGGCGATGCGGTTGCGGCCTGCTGTCTTGGCACGGTACATGGCGGTGTCGGCGTTGCGCAGCAGTTCCTCGGCGCTTTGTGCGGCAGGCCCCAGCACGACCACGCCGATGCTGGCGCTGGCGCTGTAGGGCGGGCCGTCGAGGATGACAGGCTGCTCGAAGGCTTCGCGCACCTTGCCCGCCACGACCCGGGCGGCGCGCGCATCGCCATCGTGTTCCTGCGCCGAGCGGGGCGAGAGGATCACGAATTCGTCGCCGCCCAGGCGCGCCACGGTATCTTCTTCGCGCATCAGGCCGCCCAGGCGCTGTGCCACGGCCAGTAGCAGGGCATCGCCGGCGGCGTGACCGCGCGCATCGTTGATGTTCTTGAAGCGGTCCAGGTCCAGGTAGAGCAGGGTGCCGCTCATCGGGCTGCGGCGGGCGGCGGCCAGGGCCTGGCCCAGGCGGTCCATCAGCATGCGCCGGTTGGGCAGGCCGGTGAGTTCGTCGAAATAGGCCAGACGGTTGAGTGCGGAGGCGGTGTGTTGCAATTCCTCATTGACGCG
>CAUPQO010000197.1:0-6246 GCA_963513295.1 uncultured Hylemonella sp. | reverse complement strand
GAAGCTGGTCGATGATGTGCAGGCCGTGGGCAGCCTGCGTTCGCGCCAGGGCGTGATGCTGCGCCCCGAGGTCAGCGGGCGCATCACCCAGCTCAATTTCCGTGATGGCGAGCGCGTGCGCAGGGGCCAGCTGCTGGTGCAGTTCGACGACCAGCTGCAACTGGCGCAGATCAAGCAGAGCCAGGCCGAGCTGTCCATTGCCCAGGCCAACCACAAGCGCAATCAGGAGCTGCTGGCGCAGAACTTCGTCAGCCAGCGCTCCCTGGACGAGAGCGCGGCCAACCTGGAGGTGGCGCAGGCCAAGCTGGCGCTGGCGCAGGCCACGGCGGCACGCCTGAAGATCCTGGCGCCTTTCGACGGCATCGCCGGCATCCGCAACGTCAACGTGGGCGACTACCTGAAAGACGGTACCGACATCGTCAACCTGGAAGACATCGACACCGTCTACGTCGACTACCGCCTGCCCGAGCGCTTCCAGACGCAGGTCCGCTCCGGGCAGCGGGCCACGGTCGAGCTGGACGCCTTGCCGGGGCGCAGGTTCGAGGCGCGGGTGCAGGCCGTCGATCCGCTGATCGATGCCAATGGGCGTTCCGTCGGCGTGCGCGCCAGCATCACCAACCAGCAGCTCCAGCTGCGTCCGGGCATGTTTGCGCGGGTGAGCACCGTGTTCGGCGTGCGCGAGAAGGCCCTGGTGATCCCGGAGGAGGCCATCGTGCCGCAGGCGGGACGGCAGTTCGTCATGAAGCTGGTGCCCGGGCCCGACAACGACACCCTGGTGTCGCAGCGTGTGCCGGTCAAGGTCGGCATCCGCCGTCCGGGCCAGGTCGAGATCCTCGAAGGGCTCAAGGAGGGGGACACCGTGGTTACGGCCGGCCAGCAGCGCCTGCAGCGTGACGGCAGTCCGGTCCGGGTGCTGGAACTGAACCGCCAGGTGAACTGAAGAGGCCTCTGGAGTCACCATGCAACTGCCCGAAATTGCGATCCGCCGCCCGGTGTTCGCCACCGTGCTCTCGCTGCTGGTGCTGCTGATCGGTGCGGTGAGCTTCACCAAGCTGCCGGTGCGCGAGTACCCCAAGATCGACGAACCGGTGGTGACCGTCACGGTGCGTTATGCCGGTGCCTCGGCCGAGGTGGTGGAGTCCCAGGTGGCCAAGCCGCTGGAAGACTCGATCGCCGGCATCGACGCGGTGGACGTCCTTACCTCGATCTCGCGTGCCGAGCAGGCGCAGATCACCGTTCGTTTCCGGTTGGAGAAGGACGCCGATGCCGCCGCCGCCGAGGTTCGCGACCGCACCGCGCGCGTGCGCAACAAGCTGCCGCAGGCCATCGACGAGCCGGTCATTGCCAAGGTGGAGGCCGATGCCTTCCCCGTGATCTGGCTGGCCTTCTCCAGTGACACGCACACGCCGCTGCAGCTCAACGAGTTGATCAACCGCGTGGTCAAGCCGCGCCTGCAGACCGTCAGCGGTGCTGCCGACGTACGCATCTTCGGCGAGCGCAAATACGCCATGCGGGTCTGGCTGGACCCGGACCGCCTAGCCGCCTACAAGCTGACCACGCAGGACGCCGAGGACGCGATCCGCCGCAGCAATCTGGAAGTGCCGGCCGGCCGCATCGAAAGCCGCCAGCGCGAGTTCTCCGTGACCTCCAACACCGATCTGATGAAACCGGCGCAGTTCGGCGAGATCGTGATCCGAACCGTCAACGGCTTTCCGGTCAAGCTGCGCGACGTGGCGCGTATCGAGGAGGGCGCGGCCGAGGAGCGCACCTCGGTGCGCATCAACGGTCGCCCGGCGATTTCCGCCGGCGTGATCCGCCAGGCCACGGCCAACCCGCTGGAGCTCAGCCAGGGCGTGCGCGAGATGCTGCCCCGGCTGGAGGCCGACCTGCCCAGGGGCATCAGCATCACCATTGCCAATGACAACTCGGTCTTCATCGACCGCTCGATCAAGAACGTGTTCACCACCATCCTGGAAGCGGTGCTGCTGGTGGCCCTGGTGATCTTCGTCTTCCTGCGCACCCTGCGCGCCTCCATCATTCCCATCGTCACCATCCCGGTCAGCCTGATCGGCACCTTCGCCCTGATGGCGTTGGCGGGCTTCACCGTCAACACGCTCACGCTGCTGGCCCTGGTGCTGGCCATCGGCCTGGTGGTGGACGACGCCATCGTGGTGCTGGAGAACATCTACCGCCACATTGAGGAAGGTATGGAGCCTTTCAGTGCCGCCATCAAGGGGGCCAAGGAGGTGGGTTTCGCTGTGGTGGCCATGACCTTGACGCTGGCCGCCGTCTATGCGCCGCTGGCCTTCACGCCGGGGCGCACCGGCCGTCTGTTCGTCGAATTCGCCCTGGCGCTGGCGGGTGCGGTGATCGTCTCGGGCTTCATCGCCCTGACGCTCTCTCCGATGATGTGCTCGCGTCTGCTCAAGCACAATCCCAATCCCTCCTTCTTCGACCGCTGGATGGAGCTGCGTCTGACGGCCCTGAGCAATGGCTACGAGCGCCTGCTGCGCCGCGTGCTGGGCATGCGCTGGCTGGTGCTGGCGGTGATGGCCGGCGTGGTGCTGGCCATCGCGGCCGTGCTGCCGGGACTGAAACGCGAGTTGGCGCCGCTGGAGGATCGTGGCGTGATCCTCAACGTGATCAATGCGCCCGACGGCGCCACCATGGCCTACACCGACAAGTACGCCAGCGCCATCGAGAAGATCGGCAGCCAGTACCCGGAGTTCGACCGGGTCTTTGTCGTGCTCGGCAATCCGACCGTCAGCCAGGCCAACGTGACCCTGCGCGCCGTCGACTGGGATGAACGCAAGCGCACCACGCTGGAGATGGCGCGCGAAATACAGCCTCGTATCGCCGCGCTGCCGGGGGTGGCGGCTTTTCCCATCACCCCGCCTTCGCTGGGCCAGGGCTTCCGCGAGCGGCCGGTGAACTTCGTCATCCTGACCTCCGAGAGCTATGAGAACCTGAACCAGGTGGTGCGCCAGTTCCTCGACGAGATCGCCAAGAACCCGGGCATCCAGGGGGCCGACGTGGATCTGCGGCTGAACAAACCCGAGCTGAAGATCGACGTGAACCGCGAAAAGGCCTCGGACCTGGGGGTGGGCGTGGACGCCGTGGCGCGCGCCGTCGAGACCATGCTCGGCGGTCGCCTGGTGACACGCTACAAGAAGGGTGGCGACCAGTACGACGTGATCGTGCAGACCCAGTCCCTGGGGCGCGACACACCCGATGACATCGAGCGCATCTTCGTGCGCGGCCGCAACGACACCATGATCCCGCTGGCTTCGCTGGTCACGGTGCGTGAATCGGTGTCGCCACGCGAGCTCAACCACTTCAGCCAGCGCCGTTCGGTCACCATCACCGCGAATCTGGCGCCCGACTACTCCCTGGGGCAGGCGCTCGATTTCCTGGACCAGGTCAGTGCCCGGGTGCTCAAGCCCGGTTACACCACCGATCTGAACGGTACCTCGCGCGAGTTCAGGAACTCGCAGGGCTCGCTCACCATCGTCTTCGTGCTGGCCCTGCTCTTCATCTTCCTGGTGCTGGCCGCGCAGTTCGAAAGCTTCGTCGATCCGCTGGTCATCATGCTCTCGGTGCCGCTGTCCATGATCGGGGCGCTGCTGGCCTTGAAATTGAGCAACGGCTCGCTCAACGTCTATTCCCAGATCGGCCTGATCACGCTGGTGGGCCTGATCACCAAGCACGGCATCCTGATCGTGGAGTTCGCCAACCAGATGCGCGAGCAGGGCATGGACATGGTCGAGGCCGTGGTCAAGGCCTCCAGCCAGCGCCTGCGTCCCATCCTCATGACCACCGGCGCCATGGTGCTGGGGGCCCTGCCACTGGCGCTGTCCACGGGTGCCGGGGCCGAGAGCCGCATCCAGATCGGCTGGGTCATCGTGGGCGGCATGACGCTGGGCACGCTGCTGACCATCTTCGTGGTGCCCACCATGTATACCCTGCTGGCGCGCAAGCACGCGCCCGGGGCCGACAAGCGCACGGTCCGCGAGGCCGCCGCGCACGAAACCGAGCTGGTCGCCAAGTAGCCGGTATCCCGGGCCATGCCGCACAATCAGCGGCATGAGCCTGCCCTCCACCGATGACCCCGGCCTGAGTTCCGCCGAAGCCGCTCGTCGCCTGGCCGAAGACGGCCCCAATGCCATGCCGGGCGACGGCGGCCGCAGTTGGTTGCACATCGTGCGCGAGACCGTGCGCGACCCCATGTTCTCCCTGCTGCTGGCCGCCGCCGGCCTCTACCTGCTGCTGGGGGAGCTGCAGGAGAGCCTGAGCCTGGCCCTGATGGTGTGCGTGGTGATCGGCCTGACGCTGTACCAGGAAGGCAAGACGGAGCGCGCCATCCAGGCGCTGCGTGACCTGTCCAGCCCGCGCGCACGTGTCATACGCGACGGCCAGGCGCAGACCCTTGCCGGCCGTGAACTGGTGCGCGGTGACTTGATGTTGCTGGCCGAAGGCGACCGCGTGGCGGCCGATGCCCAGCTGCTCTCGGCCGGCGAGTTTCAGGTGGACGAATCCCTGCTCACGGGCGAGTCGGTGCCGGTCAGCAAGAACACGGAGGCGCCAGTGCTGCATGCCGGCACGCTGGTGGTGCAGGGGCAGGGCCTGGCGCGGGTGAGCGCCACCGGGCCGCGCAGCCAGATGGGGCAGATCGGTCATGCGCTGCAGACCGTGCAGGCCGAGGAGTCGCCGCTGCGGCGCCAGACCCGCAGCCTGGTGCACCGGCTGGCCTGGCTGGGCCTGGGCTTGTGCCTGCTGCTGGTGCTCATCCAGGGGCTGACGCGCGGCGACTGGCTGCAGGCCCTGCTGGCCGGCATTGCCCTGGCCATTGCGATGATGCCCGAGGAGTTCACCGTGGTGCTGACCGTGCTGCCGGCGCTGGGGGCCTGGCGACTCTCGCACCAGCAGGTGCTGACGCGCCGCATCGCGGCCATCGAGACCCTGGGCGCCACCTCGGTGCTGTGCGTGGACAAGACCGGTACGCTGACCCAGAACCGCATGCGCGTGGCCAGCCTGCATGCGGGCGGCGCCGAACTGGCCCTGGACGGGGCGCTGCGCAGCGACCTGCCCGAGGACTTCCATGCGCTCGTGGAGTACGCCATCCTGGCCAGCCGCATCGACCCCTACGATCCGATGGAGCAGGCCTTCCATGCCCTGGGCCGGCAGTTTCTGGCGCAGACCGAGCATCTGCACGCTCGCTGGTCACTGGTGCACGAATACGCCCTGACACCGGAGTTGCGGGCCATGGCCCACGTCTGGAAAGGCGAAGCGCAGGACTTCCATGTGGTGGCGGCCAAGGGCTCGCCAGAAGCCATCGTCGATCTCTGCCATCTCGATACGCCGCGTCGGGGCGAGGTGGCCGCCTCCGCCGATGCCATGGCCGCGCGCGGCCTGCGCGTGCTGGGCGTGGCGCGCGCGCGCCATCCCGGCCCGCCCTGGCCGGCGGGGGAACATGATTTCGACTTCGAGTTCATCGGGCTGCTGGGCCTGGCGGACCCGTTGCGCGAGGAGATCCCGCAGGCCGTGCGCGAATGCCGCGAGGCCGGCATCCGCGTGGTGATGATCACCGGCGACTACCCGGTCACGGCGCGCGCCATCGCACGCCAGGCCGGACTGGACGCGCAGGAGGTGCTCAGCGGCGACGAACTCGAGCGCCTGCCGGATGCCGAACTGCAGCAGTACCTGCGCACGGCCAGCATCTGTGCGCGCATCACACCGGCCCAGAAGCTGCGCATCGTGCAGGCCTTGCAGGCCACCGGCGCGGTGGTGGCCATGACGGGCGATGGGGTCAACGATGCGCCGGCCCTCAAGGCCGCGCATGTGGGCGTGGCCATGGGTGCGCGTGGCACCGACGTGGCGCGCGAGGCCGCCGCCATCGTGCTGGTGGACGACAACTTTGCCTCCATCGTGCGTGCCGTGCGCCAGGGCCGGCGCATCTTCGGCAACCTGCGCAAGTCCATGAGCTACATCATGGCGGTGCACGTACCCATCGCCGGCATGGCCTTGCTGCCGCTGCTGCTGGGCTGGCCCATCGTGCTGTTTCCCATGCACATCGCGCTGCTGGAGCTGGCCATCGACCCGGCCTGCGCCATGGTGTTCGAAAACGAGCCTGCGGACGAGGACGTGATGCGCCAGCCGCCGCGTGACCCGGCCGCCCCGCTGTTTGCCGGCGGCACGCTGGTGCAGGCGGTGCTGCAGGGCCTGGGGGTGCTGGCGGCGGTGCTGGGG
>CAUPQO010000196.1:0-6261 GCA_963513295.1 uncultured Hylemonella sp. | reverse complement strand
CGAAGGAGGTTTCCATCGCCGCGTAGCGGTGTTTCTCGAACAGGGTGACGGCAAAACCGCGTTTGGCCAGGGCGTAGGCAGTGGTGACGCCGGTGATACCGGCGCCGATGACGGCGATCGACTTCATGAGGACAGGCTCCAAACGTCATGGGGGTGGGTGCCCCGCACACCATGTGCGAAACACGCCCCCTCTGTTTGGTACCTGAGAGATTCACGCAACCGTGTCGGCTGCGCTTGCTCCTGCGGTGGGCCGGGTGACGAGATCCGGCCGCTCTTCAGAGTGTGAACTTCCCTTTCGGTCCTTTTGCCTGAGAGTTTCCGGGGCGGTTGCTCCTTCGGCGCTGCCAGCTGCGGCAGTCTCTCCCGATCGGGTCTGGCCATTTGCATGACCTGCCTGCATTCTAGCGCGCTCCGGCCAGACCCGCGCCTTGTGCAACAGGATGTGAGCGCTGGCCCGCTGCGTTAACAAATGCACACGTTCTGCCGCCCGGGCCCCGGGCCCGGACCGCGGCGCTTAAGGTCCGCTTAATTCGCCCCCGCCAAGATCAGCACCCATGCACAGGCTCGATGGAGCCGCAAGGAGCAAGCATGCTGGCCCTGGCCACGTCCCCTCACAGTTCAGGTTTATCCGTGGCGACCCTGCCAGCCGGCCGGCATCGCCTCGCCGTCCATGACACGCAGGATGGACAGCGCGAGCGTGTCGAGCGTTTCATCCACGCGGTCTACCAGGCCCGTTACGGCGCCCAGGTGCGCCACTACGCGCCCATGCTCGTGAGCCTGCGTGACGAAGACGACCAGATCATCGCCGCCGCCGGCTACCGCGTGGCCGATGCCGGCCCGCTCTTCCTCGAACGTTATCTGCAGCAGCCGGTCGAAGTCCTGCTGGGGCAAGGCAGCGGCCAGGTGCAGCGCGCGCGGATCGCCGAAGTCGGCCATCTCTCGGCCGTGCAGGCCGGCGCGGGCAAGCGCCTGATCCATCTCATGGGGCCGCAGCTGGCGGGTCTGGGCCTGGAATGGGTGGTCAGCACGCTGACGCAGGAACTGCAGCACCTCTTCGTGCGCTTAGGCATCACGCCCCTGGCCCTGGGCGTGGCCGATGCGGCCCAGCTTGGCGCCGCGGCGGCGGACTGGGGCAGTTATTACGACCACCGCCCCGTCGTCGTGGCCGGCCGCATCGACCTGGCGCTGCGCATGCTGGCCCGCCGCCGGAGCGCCGCATGAGCGCGGCCCTGTTTGACGGCCAGCGCGACTGGAGCGCGGCCGAACTGCATGACGCCGGCCGCGCGGCACAGCACTGGCTGCAGGCGCAGCACACCCGTGTACTGGCCACGTTGCTGGACAACGGCGCCGCTTTCGTGGTGCTGGACGAGGCCGCCGCCGGCGCCAGCCTGGTGCACATCCCCCTGCCGCCCTTCTTCACCCCCGCGCAGCTGCAGCACGCCCTGCAGTCGGCCGGTGTGGACACGCTGCTCACCTCACCCGCCACGGCCGCCGCCTGGCCGGGCCTGCCCTGGCTGCCACTGACGCTGGCGGGCCTGGAACTGCGCGCCGCGCGCCTGCCGGCACAAAGCATCACCATGCCGCAGGGCACGGCGAAGATCACCTACACCTCGGGCAGCACGGGCAGCCCCAAGGGCGTCTGCCTGCGCCAGGCGACCATGGAGCGCGTGGCCGACGGTGTGGTGCAGGCGCTGGGCCCGCTGGGTATCACGCGCCACCTCAGCGCCCTGCCCTTTGCCGTGCTGCTCGAAAACGTGGCCGGCCAGATGGCAGCCCGCCGGCAAGGCGCCACGCTGCTCACGCCGCCATTGGCCGAACTGGGCTGGCGCGGCTCCTCGCAATTCGACGTGGTCGCCTTCCATGCCGCCGTGCTGCACTACCGGCCCGACAGCATGATCCTGCTGCCGCAGATGCTGCGCGCCTGGTGCGCTTACCTGCAGCAGACCCGGCAAGCCGCACCGGCTGGTCTGAAGTTTGTCGCCGTCGGCGGCGCAGCCGTGGGTGCACCTTTGATGGCGGCAGCGCACGCCTTGGGCATCCCCGCCTACGAGGGCTACGGCCTTTCGGAAGGCGCGTCGGTGCAAACGCTGAACCTGCCCGGTGCCCACCGGCACGGCAGCGCCGGCCGGCTGCTGCCGCATGCGCAGATGCGCGTGGCGCCCGACGGCGAGCTCGAGATCGCCGGCAGCCTCATGGCGGGTTACCTGGGCGACGGGACTCCCGCCCCCGACTGGTGGCCCACTGGCGACCTGGGCCACATCGATGCACAAGGGTTTGTGCACATCCAGGGCCGCAAGAAGAACCTGCTGATCAGCTCCTACGGCCGCAACATCTCGCCCGAATGGGTCGAGACCGCGCTGGGCAGCCAGTCGGCCATCCGGCAGGCCGTGGTCTACGGCGACGGCGAACCCAGCCTGTGGGCCGTGCTCTGGCCGCTGCAGGACAGCACCCCCGACAGCGCGCTGCAGGCGGCCGTGGATGCGGCCAATGCCACGCTGCCCGATTACGCGCGCATCGCCCGCTGGACCCGCGCCCGCGCTCCCTTCAACGTCGCCAGCGGTTACGCCACTGCCAACGGCCGCCCGCAACGCGCGGTCATCCTCGCGGCGCACGCCGATGCGATGCCCGCTGAACCCCTTTCCCAACTGATGAGCACCCCATGAGCTTCTACCAACGACTGATCCAGGAAAGCAGCGGCGCCCGCATGGGCCTGCTGAGCGCCCCCATCATCCAGGGCGTGCTGCAACGCGGCGAGGTCTCGCTGCCCAGCTACATCGCCTTCCTCACCGAGGCCTATCACCACGTCAAGCACACCGTGCCCCTGCTGCGCGCCGCCAAGGCCGCACTGCCGGCCCGGCACGCCTGGCTGAACCCGGCCATGGACGAGTACATCGAGGAAGAAGCCGGCCATGACGAGTGGATCCTGGACGACATCCGGGCCTGCGGCGGCGACGCCGAAGCGGTGCGCCACGGCCAGCCCGCGCACGCCACCGAGGTCATGGTGGCCTATGCCTACGACACCATCGCCCGCGGCAACCCGCTGGGTTTCTTCGGCATGGTGCACGTGCTCGAAGGCACCAGCGTGGCCCTGGCCCTGCAGGCAGCCGATGCCATCCAGCAGCCGCTGGGCCTGCCCGATGCGGCCTTCAGCTACCTGCGCTCGCACGGCACGCTGGATCAGGAGCACACGGCGCATTTCGCGCTGCTGATGGACGAGATCACCGACGCGGCCGACCAGGCCGCCATCGTGCACGCCGCGCGCGCCTTCTACCGCCTGTATGGCGATGTGTTCCGTGGCCTGCCCATGCCGGTGCGGGCGGAGGCCCTGGCATGAAGGCCGCCCAGGCCCGCGTGCTGCTCACCGGCGCCAGCGGCGGCATCGGCCAGGCCATGGTGCAGGCCCTGTTGCAGGCCGGCGCCCAGGTGCTGGGCGTGAGCCGCACGCCGCAACCGGCGCAAGCCGGACTCGAATGGATCACGGCCGACCTCGGCAACACCGCCGACGTGGCCCGCATCGCGCAGGCCGCCGACCGCTGGGGGGCCAACGTGGTCGTGCACGCGGCCGGCCTGCCGGCCTTCGGCGCGCTGCCGCAGCTGGAGGCCGCGCAGATGCAGGCCGTGCTGCAGGCCAACCTGCTGGCGCCCATGCAGCTCACGCAGGCGCTGCTGCCGCGGCTGCGCCAGCTGCCCCACGCCCAGATCGTCTTCGTGGGTTCGGCCCTGGGCCGCATCGGCCTGCCGGGTTTCAGCCTCTACACGGCGAGCAAAGCGGGCTTGCACGGTTTTGCCGAAGCGCTGCGCCGCGAACTGGGCGACACGCCGGTGCGCGTGCAGCTGCTGGCACCACGCAGCACCCGCACCGCCTTCAACGACGCCGCCGCCCAGGCCTACAACACGGCCACCGGCACGGGCAGCGACGCCCCTGCCGTGGTGGCGCAAGCCCTGCTGGCGCTGATCGAGAGCGAGGCCGCCGAACGCTACCTCGGTTTTCCGGAACGCCTGGCCGTGCGCCTGAACAGCCTCATCGGTCCGCTGCTCGACGGCAGCTTCGCCAAACACCGGCGCCAGGTCGCCATCCCCACCCCCACCCAAGGAGTCACCCCATGAAAAAAATGCTCACAGGCCTGCTGGCCTGCGCCCTCTTCCTGCCCCTGACGGGCATGGCCGCACCGGTCGACGATGCGGTGGCTGAACTGCAGCGCGACTGGGAAGTCATCCGCTACCAGACGCCGCCCGCGGACCGCCTCAAGCGCTTCGAGCTGCTGGCCGAGAAGGCCCACCAGGTCAGCCTGGCCCACGCGGGGCGCAGTGAGCCCCTGGTCTGGGAGGGCATCATCGTGAGCACGCTGGCCGGTGAAAAGGGCGGCCTGGGTGCACTGGGCCTGGTCAAGCAGGCCAAGACGCTGTACGAACAGGCCATCGCCATCGACGGCCGTGTGCTCGACGGCTCGGCCTACGGCAGCCTGGGCGTGCTGTACTACAAGGTGCCGGGCTGGCCCATCGGCTTCGGCAGCAAGGCCAAGGCCGAGGAGATGCTCAAGAAGGCGCTGGAGATCAACCCCGCCGGCATCGACCCCAACTTCTTTTATGGTGAATTCCTGATCGAGACCGACCGCAACGCCGAAGGCATCGCCTTCCTCGAACGCGCGCTGCAGGCGCCGCCACGGCCTGCCCGCCAGATCGCCGACACCGGCCGGCGCGAGGAAATCCGCACCCTGCTGGCCAAGGCCAAAGGGCAGTGATCTGATCAATTCCTGACGAGTTCCGCCACCACGCCCGTGCCGTCGGCACGCGCGTGGTACGTCAGGGCCAGGCCGTGCAGCTCGGCGATGCGCCGGGCAATGGACACACCCAAGCCGCTGCCGCTCTCGATCTGCCCCTCGGGCCGGTGGAACCGTTCACCGAGTTGCGCCACCACCTCGGGCGGCAGGGCCGGCCCCTCGTTCTCCACCGTCAGACCATCCGGCCCGAAACGCAGCGTCACCGTGCTGCCCTGCGGCGCATAACGCGCGGCGTTGTCCAGCAGGTTGCGCAGCAGCACGGTCATGAGGTGGGCATCCCCCGACCAGGCCGGTGCGGTCTGCGGCGCCTGCGGCCACAGGCAATCGAGCTGGATCTGGCGCCGCTCGGCCAGCGGCAGCACCTCGCTCATGGCCTGACGCGCCAGTTCTGGCCAGTCCAGCGGCGCGGTCTGCGGCAGGCCGCTGGCCGCCTCCAGGCGCGAGAGCCTGAGCAACTGGTCCACCAGCCGGCTCATGCGCTCGATGCCCGCGCGCAGGGCGACCATGGCCTGCTCCCGCTCGGCCGCCGCGCTGGCACCGTGCAGGCGGTCCCACTGGGCGCTGAGCACGGCCAGGGGGGTGCGCAATTCATGGGCCGCATCGGCCGTGAAGCGGCGTTCGCGCGCCAGCGTGGTTTCAATGCGTTCGAACAGGCCGTTCATGGCCAGCAGCATGGGCTGCAACTCGACCGGGGCGCTGGCCACGGGGATGGCCTGCAGGTCGTCGGCGCCGCGCTGCTGCAGTTCCGT
This sequence comes from uncultured Hylemonella sp., assembly GCA_963513295.1. Taxonomy (GTDB): domain Bacteria; phylum Pseudomonadota; class Gammaproteobacteria; order Burkholderiales; family Burkholderiaceae_C; genus Hylemonella. The sequence goes on along the minus strand of CAUPQO010000196.1, from coordinate 731 downwards.
GGTCACGGCACGCATGGGCGCGAGGGCCTCGCGCACCGCCCAGCCCATGGCCAGCAGCAGGATGGGCAGCATCAGCAGCCACGGTATGAGCTGGCTACCGATCAGGTCGTAGACCAGTTCGTCTCGTTCGTGCAGGTTCTGCCCGGCCGCCACCACCCACTGGCCATTGGGCGACTGCAGGTAGTAGGCACGCCAAGGCTGCGCATTGACGATCAGATCCACAAAACCCACCCCGTCGGGCCGCAGGGGCAGTTGCGCGCCCTCGCGGTCCACCAGCACCACCTCGCCTTGCCGGTCCCAGACCGCGATGGCCAGGTCGTCCAGATCGGCCTCGCCGCCCAGCGGCGAGGCCGGCACAGCGGGCGCCTCGCTGTCAGCGCTGACGCCGACCAGGGTCAGCTGCACCTGGCGCGCCAGGCGGATCATCTCGGTGTCGAACAGTTCATTGACCTCGGCTCGCGCGCGGAAGGTCGAGGCCGTCACGGCGATCAGCCACACCAGCGGCGCGCAGACCAGCAGGTAGAGCATCAGACGACGACGCAAACTCATTGGTTGTCCTCCAGCGCACCGAGCGCGTAACCCAGGCCGCGGATGGTCCGCACGATGCCCGGATCGATCTTGCGGCGCAGATGGTGGATGTGCACCTCCAGCGCATTGCTTTCGGGTTCGCCACCGCTCCAGTCGTAGAGCTGCTCCTGCAGCTGCGTCTTGGAGAGCACCCGCTGCGGGTT
>CAUPQO010000195.1:0-6279 GCA_963513295.1 uncultured Hylemonella sp. | reverse complement strand
CGCCCCCGGGAGGGGGGGGCGCCGAAGGCGCTTCGGGGGGGGGCCATGAGTTCAGGGCAGGGGCACGGCCTCGATCATGGCGCGCACCTGCTCCGCGGGGCCGCGCCCGGCGCTGGCCACGGGCACCAGGCGGTGCGCCGTGGTCTGCGGCAGGATGGCCTGCACGTCATCGGGGGCCACGTAGTCGCGCCCGCTCAGCAAGGCCTGGGCCTTGGCGGCGCGCAGCACGGCCAGGCCGGCGCGCGGACTCAGGCCCTGCACGAACCAGCGGCCATTGCGCGTGGCGGCGATCAGGTCCTGCAGGTAGTCCAGCAGCGGCGCGGCGGCGTGGATGGCCAGCACCTGCTGCTGCAGCGCCTGCAGTTCGGCGGCGCTGAGCAGGCCGCTCAGGTGGTCCACCATCTCGCGGCGGTCGCGTCCGGCCAGCAACTCGCGCTCGGCGGCACGGTCCGGGTAGCCCAGCGAGATGCGCATGAGAAAGCGGTCCAGCTGCGACTCGGGCAGCGGATGGGTGCCCAGCTGTTCCTGCGGGTTCTGCGTGGCGATGACGAAGAAGGGCGAGGGCAGGGGCCGCGTCTCGCCCTCGATGCTGACCTGCTTTTCCTCCATGGCTTCGAGCAGGGCGCTCTGTGCCTTGGGACTGGCACGGTTGATCTCGTCGGCCAGCAGCACCTGCGCGAAGATAGGGCCGGGGTGGAAGACGAAGGCATTCTGGTTACGGTCGTAGATGGACACGCCCGACAGATCGCTGGGCATCAGGTCGGCGGTGAACTGTACGCGCGAGAACTGCAGGCCGAAGCTGCGGGACAGTGCGTGCGCCAGCGTGGTCTTGCCCACGCCGGGCGCGTCCTCGATCAGCAGGTGGCCGCCGGCCAGCAGACAGGCCACGCCATCCTGCACCTGCGCTGGTTTCCCCACGATCACCGTGTTAAGCTGATCCAGCAATAATTTGAGTTTGGCTTGTGCATCCATGACATGACCATAACTGAATTTTCCAGGAGACGGGTGCCGTCATGAGCAAGACCGGATATTTCACTCACCGTGATTGCCGCAAGCATGAGATGGGGTCGGGTCATCCCGAGTGCCCCGAGCGGCTCGACGCCATCGAGGACCGCCTACTGGCGTCCGGTCTGGACCTGGCGCTGACGCGCCTGGAGGCGCCGCTGGCCTCGGTCGAGGAGATGGAGCTGGCCCACGGACGCATGCACATCGCTGCGCTGCGCGGCCTCAGCGCCTCCTTGCGTGAAGAGGTGGAGGCAGGGGGGCCGAGTTACGCCCACGTCGATCCGGACACCGCCATGAACGTGAATTCCTGGAACGCCATCCTGCGCGGCGCCGGGGCGGCGATGGCGGCCACCGATGCCGTTGTGGCCGGTGAGCTGGAGAATGCTTTTTGCGCCATCCGCCCGCCGGGCCACCATGCCTGCCGCGACAAGGCCATGGGTTTCTGTTTCATCAACAATGTGGCGCTGGCGGCCAAGTACGCGGTGGAGCGCCATGGCCTCAAGCGCGTGGCCATCGTGGACTTCGACGTGCACCACGGTAACGGCACCGAGGACATCGTGGCCGACGACGAGCGCATCCTGATGGTGAGCATCTACCAGCACCCCTTCTACCCCCACGGTGGTGCGCGGCCGGATACCGACACCATGGTCAATGTGCCGGTGCCCGCCTATACCAAGGGCATGGCGGTGCGGGAGTTGATCGACATACTGTGGATGCCGCGTCTGGAAGCCTTCAAGCCCGAGATGATCTTCATCAGCGCCGGCTTCGATGCGCACCGCGAGGATGACCTGGGCCAGCTGGGCCTGGTGGAGGCGGATTACGCCTGGATCACCGAACGGATGAAGGACGTGGCGCGTCGTTACAGCAAGGGGCGCATCGTCTCCTGCCTGGAGGGCGGCTACAACCTCAGCGCCCTGGGGCGCAGCGTGGAAGCGCATTTGCGCGCACTGGCGGACGTCTGAACAACGCCCCGCAGGGGGCATCGCCCTACCAGGCGATGTAGGCGTAACCCTTTTCCTGCAACTCCATGATGGCGGCCGCGCCGACCTCTTCGACCCTGGCGAAGTCCAGCATGTCTTCTTTCTCCCAGCCGATGGTGTGCATGGTGTTGCCGCAGGCAATGAACTCGATGCCATAGGACTCGCTCATGCCGCGCACGCGCTGCTGCAGGGTTTTGGGCACCGGGCGCTTGGGTTTTTTCGCCAGCAGGTGGATGCCCGGGCCCCAGACCACGACGACGATGGTGACGTCGTCCACGTATTTTTTCAGCATGGCACTGATCGAGTTCAGGATGGCTTCCTGGTACTCGGGTTCGTGCCGGTTGATCTGGTAGACGACCTTGTGCGGCGGGCCGTCAGCGGTAGCCGGGCCTGGGCTTGTGGCAGCCTGGACCGGTAGCGCGGCGCTGGCCGTGGCGGCTGCGGCCACGGCGCCAAGCAGCTGGCGGCGGGCGAAGGGGGAGGAATGGGACATGGTGGGGATTCTCCGTGCGTTGGACCATAGATTAGCTGATGTGACGCCGGGTTCCCGGCGCAATTCGGTGAAAATCCTTTCCCATGACCGAACTCCAAAATCTTCTGCACGATCTGGGCAGCGCGCGCGTCTGGATCGAGGTGCTGGTGCTGCTGGCCTGCCTGGCCCTGGCCTATGCGGTGGCGCGTTATGTGCGCCGCGGGCACGGGACCGATTCGGTCTGGTTCGGCCGCCATGTCTTCGATGGCCTGTTGTTTCCGGTGCTGGCCCTCGTGCTGATCTATGCTGCACGCTATGGCGTGGCCCTGTACCAGCCCGTGGCCGTGCTCAAGGTGGCCCTGCCCATCTTCACTTCGCTGGCGGCCATCCGCCTCTTCGTGCGCGTGCTGGGGGCGTCCTTTCCCGAGTCGTCCGCGGTCAAGCTGATCGAGAGCCTGGTGTCCTGGCTGGCCTGGGGCGCTGCCGTGCTCTGGATCACCGGCCTGCTGCCGGCCGTGCTGGCCGAGCTGGATTCGATCTCCTTCGCCTTCGGCAAATCGCGCATCAGTGTGCGCACCCTGCTGGAGGGGCTGCTGTCGGCAGGGGTGATGCTGGTGGTGGTGCTGTGGATCTCGGCCACCATCGAAAGACGCATCCTGCGCGAGGCCGTGGGCGACCTGTCCATGCGCAAGGTGGCGGCCAACGCCATCCGTGCCGGCCTGCTGCTGGTGGGCCTGCTCTTTGTGCTCTCGGCCGTGGGGGTGGACCTGACAGCCTTGTCGGTGCTGGGCGGTGCGCTGGGTGTGGGCCTGGGTTTCGGCCTGCAGAAGCTGGCGGCCAATTACGTCAGCGGTTTTGTCATCCTTCTGGAGCGTTCGCTGCGCATCGGCGACATGGTGCGGGTGGATAATTTCGAAGGCGTGGTGACCGACATCAAGACGCGCTACACCCTGATCCGCTCACTGGGCGGACGGGAATCGGTGGTGCCCAATGAGTTGATCATCACTCAGCGTGTCGAGAATCTCTCCCTGGCCGATCCACGGGTACTCCTGACACTGAACGTGTCTGTCGCCTATGACAGCGATGTGGAGCGCGTGCGCCAGATCCTGTGTGAAGCAGGCGCATCCTGCGAGCGCGTGCTCAAGGAGCCGGCGCCCGCGGCCTACTTGGCCAATTTCGGTGCAGATGGCCTGGAATTCTCGCTGGCGATCTGGATCATCGATCCGGAAAACGGCCAGCTCAGCCTGCGGTCGGAGATCAATCTGGCCATCCTGCAGGGCCTGCGCGAGGCGGGCATAGAGATTCCGTATCCCCAGCGTGTCGTCCACATGAAAACCTGAAAGACGACATATTTCTCCGCGTATAATCGCAAAAAAGCACGATCGTTCTTTTTTGTGTCGCGCAAGCGCCCATCGTCTGAGGTGGGTGCGCCTAGAATCCTTTGATTGACGTGTACGTCAATCACCAGCAACAAATTTGCAACCAGCAGGAGTGGCTCCCATGAAAGTCCTCGTCCCCGTCAAACGCGTGGTCGACTACAACGTCAAGGTCCGCGTGAAGTCGGACAACACCGGTGTGGATATTGCGAACGTCAAGATGAGCATGAACCCTTTCGACGAAATCGCCGTCGAAGAGGCCGTGCGCTTGAAGGAAAAGGGCGTGGTGACCGAGGTCATCGCCGTTTCCTGCGGCGTGGCCCAGTGCCAGGAAACCCTGCGCACCGCCATGGCCATCGGCGCCGACCGCGCCATCCTGGTCGAGAGCAGCGAGGAACTGCAGCCCCTGGCCGTGGCCAAGCTGCTCAAGGCCCTGGTCGACAAGGAACAGCCCGGTCTCGTGATCCTGGGCAAGCAGGCCATCGACGACGACTGCAACCAGACCGGCCAGATGCTGGCCGCGCTGGCCGACCTGCCGCAAGCCACTTTCGCCTCCAAGGTCGAAGTGGTGGATGGCCGGGCCTTGGTCACGCGTGAGGTGGACGGCGGCCTGGAGACACTCTCCATCAGCCTGCCGGCCGTCATCACCACCGACCTGCGCCTGAACGAGCCGCGTTACGTCACGCTGCCCAACATCATGAAGGCCAAGAAGAAGCAGCTCGACATCCTCAAGCCTGAAGACCTGGGCGTGAACGTCGCCCCGCGCATCAAGACCCTCAAGGTCACGGAGCCCCCGAAGCGCAGCGCCGGTATCAAGGTGCCCGACGTCGCCACGCTGGTGGCCAAGCTCAAGACTGAAGCCAAGGTGATCTAAATGACTGCTCTCGTTATTGCCGAACACGACAACGCGTCCATCAAGGGCGCCACCCTCAACACCGTGACCGCAGCGCTGGCCTGCGGTGGCGACGTCCATGTGCTGGTGGCGGGTCACAACGCGGGCGGTGCCGCCGCCGCCGCCGGCAGAATAGCCGGCGTGAGCAAGGTCATCCATGCCGACGGTGCCCAGCTGGCGCATGGCCTGGCCGAGAACGTGGCTGCCCAGGTGCTGGCCATCGCCGGCAACTACAGCCACATCCTCTTCCCGGCCACGGCCGCGGGCAAGAACGTGGCCCCGCGTGTGGCCGCCAAGCTCGACGTGGGCCAGATATCCGACATCACCAAGGTGGACAGCCCAGACACCTTCGAGCGCCCGATCTACGCCGGCAACGCCATCGCCACCGTGCAGAGCACGGACGCCAAGAAGGTCATCACCGTGCGCACCACCGGCTTCGACCCCGCGGCTGCCACCGGCGGCAGCGCCGCCGTGGAAACCGCCGCCGCCGCCGCTGACAGCGGCAAGAGCAGCTTCGTCGGTTCCGAGATCGCCAAGAACGACCGCCCCGAACTCACCGCTGCCAAGATCATCGTCTCCGGCGGCCGTGCCCTGGGTTCGAGCGAGAAGTTCAACGAGGTCATGACTCCGCTGGCCGACAAGCTGGGCGCCGCCATCGGTGCCAGCCGCGCTGCGGTGGACGCGGGCTACGCGCCCAACGACCTGCAGGTCGGCCAGACTGGCAAGATCGTCGCCCCGCAGCTCTACATCGCCTGCGGCATCAGCGGCGCCATTCAGCACCTGGCCGGCATGAAGGACAGCAAGGTCATCGTGGCCATCAACAAGGACCCCGAGGCGCCGATCTTCAGCGTGGCCGACTACGGCCTGGAGGCGGACCTGTTCACGGCCGTGCCCGAGCTGGTCAAGGCCCTTTGATCCGCTGAACCAAGGGCGTCACGTGGTGACGCCCTTTTTTTGTACCTGATTCGTCCCCGGAGTCTTCCATGAGCTACACCGCCCCCCTCAAGGACATGCTGTTCAACATCAAGCACCTGGCGCAGATCGACGAGATCGCCAAGTTGCCCGGCTTCGAGGACGCGGGTTACGACACGGCCCAGGCCGTTCTGGAAGAGGCGGCCAAGTTCAATGAGCAGGTGGTCGCCCCCCTGAACTGGGATGGCGACAGGAACCCCTCGAGCTGGAAAGACGGCGTGGTCACCACGACCCCGGGTTTCAAGGACGCCTTCCGCCAGTTCGGCGAAGGCGGCTGGCAGGGCCTGCAGCATCCGGCCGACTTCGGCGGCCAGGGCCTGCCCAAGACCATCGGTGCGGCCTGCATCGAGATGGTCAACAGCGCCAACCTGAGTTTTGCCCTGTGCCCGCTGCTGACCGACGGCGCGATCGAAGCGCTGCTGACCGCGGGCAGTGATGATCTCAAGGCCACCTATCTGGAAAAACTGGTGAGCGGCGAGTGGACCGGCACCATGAACCTGACCGAGCCCCAGGCCGGCTCGGACCTGGCCCTGGTGCGCAGCCGTGCCGAGCCGCAGCCCGACGGCAGCTACAAGGTCTTCG
>CAUPQO010000194.1:0-6285 GCA_963513295.1 uncultured Hylemonella sp. | reverse complement strand
GGCATCACCATCCACGCCGAGGAGGCGCCACGCCTGCTGAAGAGCATCGGCAGCAGACCGGCCGTGATCCTGCGCAACCACGGCCTGCTGGCCTGGGGCGCCACGCTGCCGCAGACCTTTGCCATCCTGTGGACGTTGCAGCGCGCCTGCGAGATCCAGCTGGCCACCCTGAGCATGGGCCCGGCCATCCCCGTGCCCGAGGCCATCGCCGCCAGGTGCACACGCGACGCGCTACAGTTCAACCCGAACCACGGCGCCGGACAGGATGTGTTCGACGCGCTGGTGCGGCAGGTGGACCGTCTGGACGCCAGTTACAAGAACTAGGGCCCACGGGGAGAGGGACAGCATGAACGACACGCCTTACGGCAAGGTTTGCATTTATGGTGCCGGCGCCATTGGCGCCTGGATGGGGGTGCGGCTGGCGCGTGCCGGCTGCCAGGTCAGCATGGTCGCGCGCGGCGCCACGCTCCATGCCCTGCAACAGCACGGCTTGCGCTGCCAGATCGACAGGGAACTGCTCAGCGTGCCGGTGAGGGCCAGCGCCAACCCGGCCGACCTGGGCGCGCAGGACCTGGTGATCCTCGCCGTCAAGGCCCCGTCCCTGCCCGACGTGGCGCGCCAGATCAAGCCCTTGCTGGATCCTTCGACCGTAGTGCTCACCGCCATGAACGGTGTGCCCTGGTGGTTCTTCCAGGGTTTTGGCGAGAAGTTTGCCGGCACCCAGCTCAAGGCCATCGATCCCAGGGGCGAGATCGCCGCCCACATCCCAGCGGCGCAGATCGTTGGCGGCGTGGTGCATGCCAGCTGCTCGATCAAAGAGCCGGGCTGCGCGCAGCATCACTTCGGCAACCGCCTCATCATCGGCGAGCCCTCGGGCCAGAAGACCCAGCGCGTGCAGCAGCTCATCGCCCTGCTGGGGCTGGCGGGTTTCGAGGTCGAGCTCTCGGCCCAGATCCAGAAGGACATCTGGTACAAGCTCTGGGGCAATATGACGGTCAACCCCGTCAGCGCGCTGACCGGCGCCACCACCGACAGGATCCTGGGCGACAAGCTGGTGCGCGATTTCATCTCGAAAATCATGCTCGAAGCCAAGGAGATCGGGGCGCGCATCGGCATCCCGATCTTCCAGCAGCCCGAGGACCGGCACGCCGTCACGATGAAGCTGGGCGCTTTCAAGACCTCGATGCTGCAGGACGTGGAAGCCGGCCGGCCCGTGGAGATCGACGCCCTGGTCACCGTGGTGCAGGAACTGGGTGCGCTGACCGGCGTGCCCACACCCTGCACCGACATTCTGCTGGGTATGAGCCGCCTGCAGGCGCGCGTACGCGGCCTTTACTGAGCCGCCCCTCCCCATGCTGCCTGCTCCGCTGGCGCTCAGCCGCGCCGCCTTCTTCACCCTGCTGTTCACGGCCTGCCTGTTCGGCGCCAACCACGTGGCCGCACGCCTGGCCTTCAACCACGGGCTGGACGTGGCGACCGCCGTGCTGGTGCGCAGTTTCGTCACCGCCGCCATGGTGGGCGGCATCGTCTGGCTGCAGGGCGTGCCTCTCACCATCACCTCGCGCCAGCGCGGTTTCCTGCTGCTGATCAGCACCCTGGTCGCCGTGCAGAGCCTGTGCCTCTATGCCGCCGTGGTGCGCCTGCCCGTGGCCCTGGCCCTGCTGACCTTCAACACCTACCCGCTCTGGACGGCGCTGTTTGCCTGGCTGCTGTATCGCCACCGACCGGAGCGCGCGGTGTTGCTGGCCATGCCCGTGCTGCTCTTCGGCCTGGCCCTGGCGCTCGATGCACTGGGCGCGGCCTCGGGTCTGGGGGCTGCCGGGCAATGGAGCCGCATCGGCGCGGGCGTGGCTTTTGCCATGACCGCGGCGGCCGTGTTCGGCGCGGCGCTGGTCTTCACGCAACACGAGGCGGCCGGTGTGGACGGGCGCCTGCGCACCGCCATCACCATGGCCCTGGTCGGCCTGCTGGCCCTGGTGGTCGTGCCGCTGCAGGGCGGCCTGCACCTGCCGCAGGCAGCCGCCGGCTGGTGGGGCCTGGCCGGGCTGACGCTGTGCTACGGCACGGCCTTCACCATCATGTTCACGCTGCTGCCCAGGCTGGGCGTGGTGGGCAGCTCACCCATCATGAACGTGGAGCCGGTGGCCGCACTGGTGCTGGCCTGGGCCCTGCTGGGCCAGGCCATCGCGCCGGTGCAGGTGGCCGGTGCGCTCATCGTCGTTGGCACGGTGATGGTGCTGGGGTTGCGCAAACGCTGAGCGCGCCTGGACTGCACTGGCGCGGCCACGGGCCTGCGCCTCGAATCAGCGCCGGATCTTCTCGCGCGCGCGCCGCACGCGCTCGACGTTGATCGTCACCTTGCCGCTGCGAAAGAGCATGGGGGAGGCGATGGCGTAGGCCGGGTCCGCGGTGTCGAGGCAGTGGTAGTTGAAGGCCGGCATGCCGTTCTTGTCGACGATGACGATGACCCAGGGCGTGTTCGCGCGTTGGCCACGCTGTACCGCCACCGCGGTCTCGCCACTCACAAGACGCACATAGGTCCCCGGCGGATAAAAACCGACCGCCGCGGTCAAGGCGCCACCGACCGAGGCGGTGACTTCCTTCTCGGTCTGCAGGTAGATGGACTTGGCCGACTCCAGCGGCGAGAGCGCCTCGCGCGTGCGGCGCGCGGCCATCTTGGCAACAAAGACGTCGGTCATGCTCAGCAGCCGACGCGCCTGCAGATTGTGCGGCAGGCCTTCGGCGCTGTCGGGCTGGTGGTGCCAGCGCACCAGGTCCAGCTCCTCGACGTCCTCGATGCCCAGCCAGACCAGGATCTTGAGGCTGAGCTGCGGATGGTCCTGGATCAGCTGGCGCTGTTCAGGCGTGGGTGCCTCGTTCTGCCGGGCCAGCACGTCCTGCTCGCGGGCCATGCCGATGTTCATGGTCAGCGCCGCGCTCATCAGCGACTGTCGCTGCTGCGGGTTCAGGCCCAGCTTTTGCGCCGCCAGCTCGCAGACGCAGGCACACAGCAGGGCATGCGTGGCGCAATAGCCCAGGCTGCTGTCGGCCAGGGCCTGGAACAGGCAGAACAGGCTGTCGTCGGCGTCCGCCTGGAGCAGGGCGCGCGCCTTGTTCTCCAGGGCCGCCAGGCGCGGCAGGGGATTGAGCGCCAACCCGCCCTGGTAGAGGATGCCGCGCAGCACCTCCTGCAGGTCCATCCAGCCGCCGTTGAGCTGCTCGCCCACCATGTAATCGCGCTCGCGGATCGCGCTGGGCATGGGCAGGCGCGCGATCGCCTCGACCTCCACCCCTTCCATCAGCATGGTATGCACCATGCGCTCGTAGGAACGCTGCCAGGCTTGCGCCTCGGCCTCGGTGGTGGAAGCGTTGTGGGCGTAGAGCTTGTCGCGGTGCTGCTCGGAGACGATGGGCTGGCCCTTGCGCAGCAGCAGCAGGCCGTCGGGGTTCCAGACATTGACCGGCAGCGGCTTGCCCACCGGCAACATGGCGATGGGGATGGGCACGTACTTCATGCGAGCTCCACCGGCACGCGCGCGGCCAGCGCGCACATCAGCTCGTAACCCACGCTGCCACCGGCCTGGGCCACCTCGTCGATGGGCAGCAGCGCGCCATTCGAGGCGCGGCCCCAGAGCGTGACTTCCGAGCCCATACCCGCGGCGGGCACCGGCGTCAGGTCCACCGTGATCAGGTCCATGCTGACACGCCCCACCAGGCACGTGCGCACGCCGTCCACCAGCACCGGTGTACCGCGCTCGGACGTGCCGGCACTGGCACGCAGATAACCGTCGGCATACCCGCAGGCCACCACGCCGATGCGCATGGGCCGGGCAGCCGTGAAGGCCGAGCCATAGCCCACGCTGTCTCCCACGGCCAGCTGCTGCACACCGACGATGCGCGAGCGCAGTGTCATGGCCGGCTGCAGCCCCCAGTGGGCGGCGCTGTGCTCGGGGAAATCGGGCGAGGCGCCGTAGAGCAGCACGCCGGGGCGGATCCAGTCCGAGCGCAGGCTGGCGGCGGCCTGCGACCCCATGTGGCGCAGGACCGCCGCGCTGTTGCTCACCGAGCGTTCGCCCGGCAGGTCCTGCGTGGCGGTGTTGAAGGCGGCCAGCTGCTGAGCCACGCCTTTGACGCCGTCGGCATCGCTGAAATGCGTCATGAGCGAGATCTCATCGACCTGCGGCAGCGCGTTCAGGCGGTGCCAGGCCGCGCGGAACTGATCCGGCTTGAAGCCCAGGCGGTTCATGCCGCTGTTCATCTTGAGGAAGACCCGGTGCGGCGCATGCGTCTTGTGCACGGCCAGCATGTCGATCTGCTCGCTGCAATGCACCACGTGCCACAGGTCCAGGCGCGAACACAGCTCCAGGTCGCGCTGCTCGAACACGCCCTCCAGCAGCAGGATGGGCCCGCGCCAGCCCAGGGCCCGCAGCGCCGAAGCCTCGGCCAGGTCCAGCAGGGCAAAGCCGTCGGCACCGCGCAGCCCCTCGTAGACGCGCTCGATGCCGTGCCCATAGGCATTGGCCTTGACCACCGCCCACACCCTGGCGTCGGGGCTGGACTGGCGCGCCCGCGCCAGGTTGTGGCGCAGGGCTTCGACGTGGATCTGGGCTTGGATCGGGCGGGACATGCTGGTGCGAACTATCTCTGGGCGGGGTTTTCGTCAACCCCGTAGCTTGAATTGTGACATTGCCCACCATGCTATAACCCGACGTCGATTGGATTTTCATAACAAGTACGAGCCCCCGGTCCCCCTGCCCATGAAACGCGGTTTCTACACCATCATGTCGGCGCAGTTCTTCAGCTCGCTGGCTGATAACGCGTTGTTCGTCGGGGCCGTGCAGCTGCTGCGCAGCGAGGGCGCACCTGAATGGCAGCAGGCGGCCCTGGTGCCCATGTTTGCCCTCTTCTACGTGATCCTGGCGCCCTTCGTGGGCGCTTTTGCCGACGCCCTGCACAAAGGCAAGGTCATGCTGGTCAGCAAAGGCATCAAGATCATCGGCTGTCTCATGATGCTCTTCGGCACCCACCCGCTGATGGCCTATGCCATCGTGGGCCTGGGCGCGGCGGCCTATTCGCCGGCCAAGTACGGCATCCTCACCGAACTGCTGCCGGCCTCTCAGCTGGTCAAGGCCAACGGCTGGATCGAAGGGCTGACCATCGCCTCCATCATCCTGGGCGTGCTGCTGGGCGGCCAGCTCGTCGGCGCGGCCATCTCCAGTACCCTGCTGTCCTTTGACCTGCCGCTGATCAACACCGGCATCGACAGCGCGCCGGAAGCCGCCATCAGCGTTCTCATCCTGGTCTATCTGCTGGCCGCCTGGTTCAACACCCGCATCCCGCACACCGGCGTGGAGATGCGCCCCATGCCGAAGAACCCGCTGGCCCTGCTGCCCGACTTCTGGAAATGCAACACCCGGCTCTGGCAGGACCGCCTGGGCCAGATCTCGCTCTCGACCACCACGCTCTTCTGGGGCGTCAGCGGCAACCTGCGCTACATCGTGCTGGCCTGGGCCGCGGCGGCGCTGGGCTACAGCGTCACGCAGGCTTCCTCGCTGGTCGGGGTGGTAGCCATCGGCACTGCCGTGGGCGCCGTGGTGGCCTCGGTGCGCATGCGGCTGGAAGACGCGCCGCGCCTGATGCCCCTGGGCATCGCCATGGGCCTGCTGGTCATCCTGCTCAACTTCATCGACAACGTCTGGGTGGCCGCACCCTTCCTGATCCTGCTGGGCGGCCTGGGCGGTTTCCTCGTGGTGCCCATGAATGCGCTGCTGCAGCACCGCGGCCACAACCTGATGGGCGCCGGCCGCTCGATCGCCGTGCAGAACTTCAACGAACAGGCCTGCATCCTGGGCCTGGGTTTTCTCTACAGCTTCTCCACCGGCATGGGCCTGTCGGCCTTCGCCGCCATCACCGGCTTCGGCGTCCTGGTGGCCGGTTTCATGTGGCTGATCAAGCGCTGGCACGAGAACAACTGCAAGAACTATCCCGAGGAGGTGGAACACCTCATCGAGATCGCCCGCAACGACCACCTCCACGGCTAGGCGCGCCTCCTTCGCAGGCGCATGGCGGCAGTAGCCCATGAATCGACAACTCGCCGCCTGGGCCCTGGTGCTCAACGCCTTCATCTGGGGCGTCTCCTGGTACCCCTTCCGATTGCTGGAAGCCGACGGCCTGCACCCGCTGTGGTCCACCTTCCTGATCTATGCGCTGGTGCTGCTAGCCCTGCTGGCCTGGCGCCCGGGGGCCTGGCGTCACTTTTTGCGCCAGCCCATGCTCCTTCTGCTG
>CAUPQO010000193.1:0-6307 GCA_963513295.1 uncultured Hylemonella sp. | reverse complement strand
GGGGGGGGGACCTCCGGCGCGTTATTCGGTTCGCGGGGTATAATTTCCCTATCCCGGGCCCCCCTTCCCCCCCGGGGGGGGGTGTATTGGGGCGGGGGGGATAGGGGGGGACTACAAAAGCGCCGCTAGGCACAACCGCAGGAAGAAAGAAACCGACAATACCCCCATGCACCTTCTGATCCCCCACGCGCTGAGCGACGACGAGGCCGCACGCGCGCCCTTGCGTGCCTTGCAGCTCCCCCAGTTGCAGGGCCTGCTGCTGCGGCTGACGCCGCAGACCCTGCTGCAGTTGCCTGAAGACAACCCGCTCGACGCCCACGGACAACTGCTCGCCGCCGCACGCGGCCTGGACCCGCAAGCACCTGCCTGGGCCGCACTACGCGCACACGAGCTGCAGTTGCCCGACGCGGACACCGAGGCCTGGGGCTACCTGACCCCCGTGCACTGGGAAGTGGGCCAGGCCCGCGTGAGCCTGCGCGACCCGCAGGAGCTGGACCTGCGCGAGGACGAAGCGCGCGCGCTGCTGGCAGCCATGGCGCCTTTTTTTGCCGAGGACGGCCTCACTTTGCATTACGACCAGCCCCTGCGCTGGCTGGTCAGCGGTGAGCCGCTGCGCGGCCTGGTCGGCGCCGCGGTTGAACGCGTGATCGGCCGCAACGTGGCAGCCTGGCTGCCGGCCTCGCCGCTGCTACGCCGTCTGCAGAACGAGATGCAGATGCTGCTCTATACGCACGCCGTGAGCGACGCACGCGCCGAACGCCGGGCCCTGGCCGTCAACTCCTTCTGGCTCAGCGGCTGTGGCGCGTTGGCTGCGCCACCCGCCCCGGCGCACAAGCTGACCGTGCTTGATGCGCTGGTGCAGCCCGCCGTGCGCGGCGACTGGGCCGCCTGGGCCCGCGCCTGGCAGGGGCTGGACGCCCAGCTCGCGCCGCTGGCCGCCGCGCTGGACGCGGGCAAGGACGTCACACTCACGCTCTGTAGCGAGCTCATCGCGCGACGCTACACGCCCGCGCCCCGTAGCGCCTGGACCCGCCTCGTACAGCGTTTCAGGCCGCAGCAGGCCTCTGACATACTCTTGACCCCATGAAAATCGTCACCCGCGACATTCCCCCGCGCGCCGCCTGGACACTGGAGCAGGCTGGTGTGCACCCCCTGCTGGCGCGCCTGTACGCCGCGCGCGGCGTGACCAGCAAGGATGAGCTGGACGACGGGCTGGCCCGCCTGTTGCCGCTCACCCTCCTCAAGGGCGCGGCCGAAGCCGCCGTGCTGCTGGCCGACGCGATTGCGCAGAACAAGAAACTCTGCATCGTGGCCGACTACGACTGCGACGGCGCCACTGCCTGCGCCGTGGGTGTGCGCGGCCTGCGCATGCTGGGCGCGCAGCACATCAGCTATCTGGTGCCCGACCGCGTGGTCGATGGGTATGGCCTGACCCCGCCGATCTCGCGACGGGTGAAGGACAGCGGCGCCGACGTGCTGATCACCGTGGACAACGGCATCGCCAGCGTGGAGGGCGTGGCCCTGGCGCGCGAACTGGGCCTGCAGGTGCTGGTGACCGACCACCACCTACCCGGCCCGGCCCTGCCCGAGGCGGAGGTGATCGTGAATCCCAACCAGCCGGGCTGCAGCTTCGAGAGCAAATCCATCGCCGGTGTGGGCGTGATGTTTTATGTGCTGCTGGCGCTGCGCGCCGAGTTGCGCCAGCGTGGTGTCTTCACGGCCGAGAACCAGCCCAAGCTGGACACGCTGCTGCCCCTCGTGGCGCTGGGCACCGTGGCCGATGTGGTCAGGCTCGACCCCAACAACCTCCGCCTGGTGGCGCAGGGCCTGCGGCTCGTGCGCGCCGGCAGCCTGCCGCCGGGCCTGGCCGCGCTGTTCGAGGTGGCCGGGCGCAAGGCGACCGTGGCCCCCACCTTCGACTTCGGCTTCGCCCTGGGCCCGCGCATCATCGCCGCCGGCCGCCTAGCCGACATGACCCTGGGCATCGAATGCCTGCTGACCGACGACCCGGCCCGCGGGGCCGAGCTGGCGCAGACGTTGGACGGCATCAACCGCGAGCGGCGCGAGATCGAGGGCGAGATGCGCGAGCAGGCCATGGACATCGTCGAATCGCTCTACGACCCCGAGGAGGAGCCGCCGCCGGCCATCTGCGTGTTCGACCCCGACTTTCACGAAGGCGTGGTGGGCATCGTGGCGTCACGCCTGAAGGACAAATTGCACCGCCCCAGCTTTGTCTTCGCCGCCAGCCAGGCGCCGGGCAAGGAACACGAGCTCAGGGGCTCGGGCCGCTCCATCCCCGGTTTCCATCTGCGCGACGCGCTGGACCTGGTGGCCAAGCGTTACCCCGGCGTGCTGCTGCGCTTCGGCGGCCACGCCATGGCGGCCGGCTGCACCATCGCCGAGGAACACCTGGACCGCTTCGAGCAGGGCCTGGCCGAGGTGGCGCAGGAATGGCTGGACGCCGCCACGCTGACGCGCCGGCTGGAAACCGACGGCGCGCTGCCGGTGGAATACCGCCGAGCCGACATGGTGGACACGCTGCAGCGCGAAGTCTGGGGCCAGGGTTTTGCCCCGCCCACCTTCAGCGAGGAAGTGGAAGTTCTGTCACAGCGCCTGGTCGGCGAGAAGCATCTGGCCTTGAAGCTCAAGCACCAGGGCCAGCCGGTGGACGGCATCTGGTTCGGCCACACCGACCCGCTGCCGTCGCGCGTGCTGCTGGCCTTCCGGCTCGATGCCGACGAGTGGCAGGGCCTGCGCCGGGTGCGCTTCCTGGTCGAGGGCGCCGAGGTCTAGGCCACTTCGATGCGGTTGCGCCCTTCGGCCTTGGCCTTGTAGAGCGCCCGGTCGGCGCGCGCCAGCAGGGCGTCGATCTGGTCCTCATCGGGCCGGTTGGTCGCCACGCCGATGCTGACCGTGATGGGCGGCAGTCCTTCGCGCGGCGCGGCCACATGGGCCAGGATGCGCTCGGCCACGGTGATGGCCTCCTCCTGGCTGGTCTCCGGCAGCAGCAGCACGAACTCCTCGCCACCGAAACGCGCCAGCTGATCGGGGCGGCGCAGCAGGGCCGCGATGCGCGCCACCAGGTCCACCAGCACACGGTCGCCCGTCTGGTGCCCATGGGTGTCGTTGATCGTCTTGAAGTGGTCGATGTCCAGCAGCAGCAGGGCCATGCTGCGCCCATGGCGGCGGCAGCGCGCCAGTTCCTGCTCGCAGGCCTCCAGGAAAACGCGACGCGTCAGCACATTGGTCAGCGGGTCGTACGAGGCCAGGTGCTCGAATTCCACGCGCAGGCGGTCGCCCGCCATGAGGATCATCCCCATGCCCAAGGCAAGCAGCATCACGGCGTTGGACCCGACGTAAAGAGACTGCACCCGCGTGGGGGTGAGCAAGCCTTCCTCGGCCAGCGGCATCCAGGCTGAAAAGAAACGCAAGAGCAGCACCGTGATGTGCACCAGCAGCACCACGACCGTGAAGCGCGTGGAAAAATTCTCGGGGCCCTGGCGCCAGATCTGCCAGGCCATGGACAGGAAGATGCCGGCCCAGGCCAGGCAGACCAGGATCAGGCGGGCGTTGTAGCTGGGTTCGACCAGCGCGTACCAGTACAGCGCAGGCAAGAGCAGCAAGAGCAGGGCCATCCAGCGCCCCCAGGCCGGCCGCCGCCCGAAGAACTGATCGACACCCGCGTGATAACAGACCATGCCGGTCAGCAAGACCAGGTTGGCAACCACGACAGTGATGAACTCGGGCAGGAAACCCCGCCCGGCAAACAGCACGGCGGACAGGAAGGCCCAGGCATGGGCAGCCGCCCACAGGCCGAGCCCGCGAATGCTGCGGGGATAGCTGCGCTGCAGGAACAACAGCATGACCGCCAGCAGCAGGCTCAGGATGCCGCTCATCACGATCAGGGAACGAAGATCAAGCGAGGCCATGCACGACCCCCGTGGTACGGTCAGAAAATAAGGTGGATGCCCACATTGACAGTGCATCGGATGTTCGACGAAACACCATGCGGCCATTGTGCCAGCACCGCCGCTGCGGGCGGGGAAACGCCCCTGCGCCTAAAATGCCCTTCGTGAGCTCCATCCTCAACGCCGACCTGCATTGCCACTCCGTCGTGTCCGACGGCACCCTCACACCCGAGGAACTGGCCGCACGCGCGCACGCCAACGGGGTGGAACTGTGGGCGCTGACCGACCACGACGAGATCGGCGGCCAGCAGCGCGCCCTGGCGGCCGCCCGCGCGCACGGTTTGCCCTACCTGACCGGCACCGAGATCTCCATCACCTTTGCCGGCCAAACCGTGCACATCGTGGGCCTGGGCTTTGATGCCGAAGACCCGCGCATGCAGGCCGGCCTGCGCCAGACACGCGGCGGCCGCGGCGAGCGCGCCCGCGAAATGGCGGCCAGCCTGGCGGCCGTGGGCATCCAGGGCGCTTATGAGGGCGCGCTCAAATACGCCGGCAACCCCGAGCTGATCTCGCGCACCCACTTCGCGCGCTACCTGGTGGAAGCCGGTGTCTGCCGCGAGACCAATGAAGTCTTCCGCAAGTACCTGACCGAAGGCAAACCCGGTTTCGTGCCGCACCGCTGGGCCACGCTGCGCGACGCCGTCAGCTGGATCGGGGATGCCGGAGGTTTGGCCGTGATCGCCCACCCGGCGCGCTACAACTTCAGCCCCACCGAGGAATACGCCCTGTTCTCCGAGTTCAAGGCCCATGGCGGGCGCGGCGTCGAGGTGGTCACCGGCAGCCATAGCGCAGCCGAGTACGTCAGATACGCCGACATGGCGCGCGAATTCGGCCTGGCCGCCTCGCGCGGCAGCGACTTCCACAGCCCGGACGAATCACACACCGACCTGGGCGCCCTGCCATTCCTGCCCGGCCAGCTCACGCCGGTGTGGGAATTGCTGGCAGATCGCATCCAGCAATGAAACATCCCCACACGCTGAGCGGCATGCTGTTTGCGCTTGCCGCGCTGGCCTGCTTTGCCACGCTGGACACCTCGGCCAAGGTCGTCTCCCTCACCCTGCCCGTGCTGCTGGGCCTGTGGTTCCGCTACATCTTCCAGGCCGTGATCACCACGGCCGTGATGATGCCGCAGCGCGGGCGTGCGATCTTCCACACGCGACACCCTGGCCTGCACGTCCTGCGGGGTGCGCTGCTCGCAGCCACCAGCCTGCTGACCTTCCTGAGCGTGGCCTACATGCCCGTGGGCGAATTCACGGCCATCGCCATGATCGCGCCGCTGGTGGTCACTCTGCTGGCGGCCACCCTGCTGGGCGAGCACGTCTCGCGCCTGCGCTGGGTGCTCGTGGCCGGCGGCTTCGTCGGAACGCTCGTCATCATCCGGCCCGGTGGCGATCTGTTCGGCTGGCACGTCCTGCTGCCACTGGCCCAGGTGACCACCCATTCAGCCTTCCAGATCCTGACCGGCAGGATGGTGAAGACCGAGGACACCGTGACCATGCATTTCTACACCGGCTGGGTCGGCGCCCTGCTGGCCTCGCTGGCCCTGCCCTTCATCTGGGTGACACCGCAGACCCTGACCGAGTGGACCGCGCTCACGCTCATGGGCCTCATGGGCACCATCGGGCACTTCGTGCTCATCCTGGCCTACCGGCGCGCACCGGCCGCCACGCTGATGCCGCTGATGTACGTCCAGATCGCCTTTGCCATGTTCGCGGGCTGGGTCGTCTTCGGCCACATCGCCGACGGCTGGTCCCTGCTGGGCATGGTCCTGATCGCCGGCTGTGGCGCCACCAGCGCCTGGCTGGCCCTGCGGGAAAGCCGCCTGAAGCTCGACCCGATGGAAGTGTGAACACGCACGCAAGCCCATGGCCCAGTACTTCGACGTCCACCCCGAGAACCCGCAGATCCGCCTGCTCCGGCAGGCCGCCGCCCTGCTGGAAAAAGGCGGCGTGGTGGCCGTGCCCACCGATTCCAGCTACGCCCTGGTCTGCCACCTGGACGACAAGGCCGCGGCCGACAAGATGCGCAGCATCCGCGGCGTGGACGACAAGCACCACCTGACCCTGCTGTGCCGCGACCTGGCCGAACTGGCCAGCTACGCCCGCGTGGACAACCGGCAGTACCGCCTGCTCAAAGCCGCCACCCCCGGCCCCTGGACCTTCATCCTGGAAGCCACCAAGGAAGTGCCGCGCCGCGTGAGCCATCCCTCGCGCAAGACCATCGGCCTGCGTGTGCCCGAGCACCCGGTGCTGCACGAACTGCTGGCCCAGCACAGCGGCGGCCCGTTGCTGGCCACCACCCTGATCCCGGCCGGCGAGACCGATCCGCTGAACGACGCG
>CAUPQO010000192.1:0-6366 GCA_963513295.1 uncultured Hylemonella sp. | reverse complement strand
TCGTCGTGCGAGCGGTAGAGCGTGCGCGCCACCGCGGCGTAGAGCGTGTCGTTGACCAGGGTGGATTTGCCCGAGCCGCTCACGCCGGTGACGCAGGTGAGCAGGCCCACCGGAAACGCCACGCTCACGCCCTTGAGGTTGTGACCGGTGGCGTTGACCACGCGGATCTCCTGCAGCTCGCCCAGCGAGGCCTGGTGCGCGGCCTCGCGCGCAGCGCGGCGTTCGGCCGCCGGGCTGGGCGCAAAACGCGGCTTGAAGGCGGGCGCCGTGCTCTTGACCACCGGCAGCCAGGGCGTGCGCCGCGACGGCACCGCAATGCTGCGCACCCCGCTGAGGTACTCGCCGGTGAGCGAACCCGGCGTGGCCATGACGGCGGCGCAGGTGCCCTGCGCCATGACGCGCCCGCCGTGCACCCCGGCACCCGGGCCCATGTCGATCACGTGGTCGGCGGTGCGGATCATGTCCTCGTCGTGTTCGACCACGAGCACCGTGTTGCCCAGGTCGCGCAGGTGCTGCAGCGTGGCAATGAGGCGGTCGTTGTCGCGCTGGTGCAGGCCGATGCTGGGCTCGTCGAGCACGTACATCACACCCGTCAGGCCGCTGCCGATCTGGCTGGCCAGGCGGATGCGCTGGGCCTCGCCGCCGCTGAGCGTGTCGGCGCTGCGGTCCAGGCTCAGGTAGTTCAGACCCACGTCGTTCAAAAACTTCAGGCGCTGGCGGATCTCGTTGATGACGCGCGCCGCGATGTCGCCTTTGGTGCCACGCAGCTCCAGCTTCTGGAAATACGCCAACGCATCACCGAGCGTGACGTGGCTGATCTTGTAGATGGGCTGCTTGTGCTCACCCTCACCCACGAACACGTGGCGCGCTTCGCGGCGCAGGCGCGCACCGCCGCAATCAGGACACGGTTGCACCGCGCGGTAGCGCGCCAGCTCTTCGCGCACGGCCGGGCTGTCGGTCTCGCGGTAGCGGCGTTCGAAGGTGCGGATGATGCCTTCGAAGGGGTGCGTCTTGCTGACCTTCTTGCCCGCGCGTTCGCCCGACTCGAGGGCGTAGCTGAACTTGATCTCTTCCTCACCCGAGCCGTAAAGCAGGGCCTGCTGCACAGGTGCCGGGATCGCTTCCCAGGGGCCTTCGGCGTCGAACTTGTAGTGCGCCGCCAGGCTTTCGATCATGGCGAAGTAGTAGCCGTTGCGCCGGTCCCAGCCCTTGATGGCGCCGCTGGCCAGGCTCAGCGTGGGGAAGGCCACCACGCGCGCCGGATCGAAGAACTCGGTGTGGCCCAGGCCGTCGCAGGTCGGGCAGGCGCCCATGGGCGAGTTGAACGAGAACAGGCGCGGCTCCAGCTCACCCACGGTGTAGCTGCACAGCGGGCAGGCGAACTTGGCGGAGAACGTGGTCTCCGCGCCGGTGTCCATGTCCACGGCCAGTGCCCTGCCATCGGCCAGGCGAAGTGCGGCCTCGAAACTCTCAGCCAGGCGCTGACGGAGCGGGTTCACGCCCTCCTCCTCACCATCGGTGCGCACCTTGATCCGGTCGATCACCACGTCGATGTTGTGCTTCTCGGTTTTCTTCAGGGCCGGCAGGGCGTCGAAATCGAGCACCGTCTGGTTGATGCGGAAACGCACGTAGCCCTGTGCCTGCATGTCGGCGAACAACTCGGTGAACTCGCCCTTCTTCTCGCGCGCCACCGGCGCCAGGATCATCAGGCGCGTGCCTTCGGGCAGGGACAACACGGCGTCCACCATCTGCGCCACGCTTTGCGCGGCCAACGGCAGGTCGTGCTCGGGGCAATGCGGCGTGCCGGCGCGGGCGAACAGCAGGCGCAGGTAGTCGTGGATCTCGGTGACCGTGCCCACGGTGGAGCGCGGGTTGTGGGAGGTCGCTTTTTGCTCGATGGCGATCGCCGGCGACAGGCCTTCGATCAGGTCCACGTCGGGCTTGTCCATGAGCTGCAGGAACTGTCGCGCGTACGCCGACAGGCTTTCCACATAACGGCGCTGGCCCTCGGCGTACAGCGTATCGAACGCCAGACTTGATTTGCCCGAGCCCGACAGCCCCGTGATCACCACCAGCGAGTGCTTGGGGATGTCGAGGTCGATGTTCTTGAGGTTGTGCGTGCGGGCACCGCGCACCGACAAAAAGGGGCTGGCGTGGCGCAGGTGGGCCGCGTTGATGCGATTCAACAGCGCCTGTTCGTCGGGCTCCACCGGCACAGTCTCCGGCATATGGGCGCCGGGCAAACTCGGCAGATTCAGGTCCGGGGGCAGGTTCTGGTTCAAGGCGCGGTGGGTGTGTTCAGGGCAACCCGGCATGATAAGCCGCCGAGCGTTTTTGCGCCGGGCCGTCCGGCGCGCGCAAGCCCTTCAAGCACAATACCGGCTTTGTCCGGCGCCGCCTTGTCCTCCCTCAGCACAGCCCCCTCCGACACGCCCGCCCCAGGGGCGGCAACGCGCATGACGCCGATCGAGCGGCGCACCAGCGGCGCGCTGGCGTCCATCTACGCGTTGCGCATGCTCGGGCTGTTCCTGGTGTTGCCGGTCTTCGTGCTGCAGGCCCCCACCTACCCCGGTGGCGACGATCCCTTTCTGGTCGGCCTGGCCATGGGGATCTACGGGCTGACGCAGGCCCTGTTCCAGGTGCCGTTCGGCATCGCCTCCGACCGGCTGGGCCGAAAACCCGTGATCCAGGCGGGTCTGGCGCTCTTTGTCGTTGGCAGCCTGATCGCCGCCTGGGCGCCCACCATGGTGTGGCTGGCCATCGGCAGGGCCCTGCAAGGTTCGGGCGCGATCTCTGCCGCCGTCACCGCCCTGCTGGCCGACCTCACACGCGACGAGGTGCGCACCAAGTCCATGGCGCTGGTGGGCATCAGCATCGCGCTCATGTTCGCGCTGTCGCTGGTGCTGGCGCCGCTGCTGGTGCCCCTTATTGGCCTCGCCGGCCTGTTTGCCCTCACCGCGGTGCTGGCCGCCATCGGCATGGCCGTGGTGGCCTGGGTCGTGCCGCCCGAGCCGCCGGTGCAGCACCCGCAGACCCGCGGCGGCCTGCGCGAGGTGCTGGCCGATGTGGAACTGCTGCGCGTGGACCTGGGCGTGTTCGTGCTGCACGCGGTGCAGATCGCCATGTGGATGTCGGTACCCGCCCTGCTGCAAGAGGCCGGCCTGACCAGCGCCGAGCAGTGGAAGGTGTACCTGCCGGCCGTGCTGGCATCGCTGCTCGTCATGGGCGGGCTGCTCTTCCGGCTGGAGCGCATGGGCTACTTCAAACAGGTCTACCTGGGGTC
Source organism: uncultured Hylemonella sp. (assembly GCA_963513295.1). Classification (GTDB taxonomy): domain Bacteria; phylum Pseudomonadota; class Gammaproteobacteria; order Burkholderiales; family Burkholderiaceae_C; genus Hylemonella. The sequence goes on along the minus strand of CAUPQO010000192.1, from coordinate 3,083 downwards.
GATCGCGCTCATCGTGCTGGCCCAGCTCGGGTTCTGGCTCAACCTGCAAGCGCCCTCGCTGTGGGCGGTGGGCGCGCTGTTGTGTGTGTATTTCGTCGGGTTCAACACCCAGGAAGCCAGCCAGCCCAGCCTGGTGTCGCGGCTGGCCGAGCCGCGCCAGCGCGGGGCGGCGCTGGGTGTCTACAACACGCTGATGTCGCTGGGCATCTTCGCCGGCGGCAGCCTGGGCGGTCTGGTGATCAAGACCTGGGGCAGCACCGGCATCTTCTTCGTCAGCGCCGGCCTGATGCTGCTGTGGATGGCGCTGGCCTGGCCGATGCGCTCGACCGCTCGCGTCTAACGTCCAAGGGGTTCAGGCTGGGGAGCCGGGTCGGTGCGATCCCGCAGCGACCGCATCATCAACAGCGACATCGTGCTGTAGAGCGGCCGGCTGATCATGCGCGAGACCAGGCTGGCCAGCAGCGCGCAGGCCATGAGGCTGAGCACCATGCTGTGGCCATCGGTCATCTCCATCACGATGATCATGGCGGTGATGGGCGTTTGCGTCACGGCGGCCAGAAAACCGCACATGCCCAGCGCGATCAGGGCCGCACCGTGGGGTGAGTTCAGCAGCCAGGCCACGTCGGCGCCCACGCCAGCGCCCAGCGACAGGCTGGGTCCGAAGATGCCGCCGGGCACACCGGCCCAGGCCGACAACCACGACGCCACGAATTTCAGGCCGGTGAACACCAGGGGTTGGTGCGTGGCGCCCGGGTCGGCGGCCTGATCCAGCAGGTCTTTGGTGTGTTCGTGCCCGACCCCCACGGCCGCGCCGTCGCTGACCACCGCGATCACGGCCACCACCAGCCCGCAGAGGGCGGCAAACGTGACCGGGCGCTTGCGCCGGTAGGCGCAAAAGCGATCGGGCAGCCCGGTGAACGAGGCGAGCATGAGCCGGGAGAGCAGTCCCCCGAGCAAGCCACAAGTCAGCGCCACCAGCGCACCCGGCGCCAGCAGGCTCCACCACGACAGCGCGTCGGCCCGCACCCGTCCGAAGTAGGACAGGTTGCCGAACGCCGACACCGCCACCAGACCGGCGACCACAATGGCCGCGAGCATGAGGCCGCTGCTGCGGTCCTGCAGGCGGCGCGAAAGCTCCTCGATGGCAAACACGATGCCGCCCAGCGGCGTGTTGAAGGCCGCAGCGATACCAGCCGCGCCGCCGGCCACCAGCAATTCGCGGTCGCTGATGCCCGAGGCCGGCGACAGCCAGCGCCGCGCGTGCAGCATCACCCCGGCCGCCACCTGCACCGACGGCCCCTGACGACCCACCGACAAGCCCGCCAGCAGCCCGCCCGACACGCCCAGCACCTTGGCTGCACTCAGCTTCAAGGACACAAAACGCGAGCGCTCACTCAGCGGGGTCTCCGGCGCCAGCGCGGTGAGCACCTGCGGCACGCCCGAGCCCACCGCGCCGGGCGCCCAGCGCCGGATCGTCCAGACGATCAAGGCGGTCAGGGCCGGCGTCCAGATCAGGGGGGCCCACCACCAGCCGCTGCGCAGGCGGCTGTAGAGGTCGATGGCGGCATCGGCCAGCAGGGTGAAGCCCACCACCGCCAGACCCGCGAGCACGGCGTAGGCGATCACCACCGCCCGGTCCAGCCATTGCCGACCGCCGCCCATTTCGTCGCGCAGGTTCTGCAGGAAGTCCGGTTCGCCTTTCATGGGGTGGCAGTGTAGGGCCAGGGGTATACGGGTTGCGCCTCGCCTGCGCCAACGGCCCGCTGACGGTCAGTTGCGGCACAATGACTGACCGTTTTTCGGGCCGGCCCGCACGGGCCGCCCCACCCCTCTACAGGACATCACCATGGCATCCGTCAACAAAGTCATCCTCGTCGGCAATTGCGGCCGAGACCCCGAGATCCGATACCTCCCCTCGGGTCAGGCTGTGGCCAACGTGAGCGTGGCCACCTCCAGCCGCCGCAAGGACAAGAACAGCGGCGAGATGATCGAAGACACGCAGTGGCACCGCGTCACCTTCTACGACCGACTGGCCGAGATCGCGGGTGAATACGTCAAGAAGGGCCGTCCGATCTACGTGGAAGGCCGCCTGAAATACGGCAAGTACACCGACCAGGCGGGCGTGGAGAAGAACACGGTGGACATCGTCGCCACCGAACTGCAGCTGCTGGGCGGCCGTGAAGGCATGGGCGGCAACGAAGAGGGCGGCGGTGGCGGCGGCTATGCCCGCCCGCCCGCTGCAGCCCCACGGGCACCGGCACCCGCCGCGCGGCAGGCCCCGGCCGCCGCACCCGCGCGGCAGTCCAGCGGCTTCGACGACATGGACGACGACATCCCGTTCTGACGCAGGTCGGCCGTGTCGTCGGCACACGGCAGGGTGTTCATTCCTTCAACCGGTGCTCACCATGGTCAAAGTTGTTGTTGCAGAAGATCACGCACTGGTCCGTCAGGGCATCAGCATGTTGCTGTCGGCCACCGGCGGATTCCAGCTGGTGGCGGAAACCGCCTTGGGCAGTGAGGTCGAGGCGCTGGTGGGCTTTCACAAGCCGGACCTGCTGCTGCTGGACCTCGCGCTGAGCGACAGCTCGGGCATCGAAGTCGCCCGCAAGGTCAAGAAGCTCACGCCCGAGACCAAGGTGCTGATCGTCACAGGCAATGTTTACCCGGGCTCGGTCGCCAACGCGTTTGCAGCAGGCGCTGATGGCTTCGTCCTCAAACACGAGCAAGGGTCCGAGCTGCTGGACGCCATCCAGGCTGTGCTGTCGGGCCGCCAATACATCAGCCAGCAGGTGTCCAAGAGCCTGGACAGCACGGCCAACGTCCGAGCGAGCAGCCTGGGTCTTTCGCAGACGTTGACCCAGCGCGAACAGCAGATCGTTCGCATGATCGCCAAAGGCGGCAGCAACCAGGAAATCGCAGATGCACTGCACATCAGCGTGCTCACCGCGCGCAAACACCGGCAGAACGTGATGCTCAAACTCGGCCTGCACAACGGCGCCGAAATCGCGGCCTACGCCATGCAGTCGGGGCTGGCCGAAGCGCCCGACGTGGACAGCAACCTCTGAGCCCGCCGCGTACATCCC
>CAUPQO010000191.1:0-6388 GCA_963513295.1 uncultured Hylemonella sp. | reverse complement strand
GGAAAGGTGCCCAGCATCACGACCACCGCGTACTCGCGCGGCAGCAGGGAAAAGGCGCCCACCGACATCAGCACGGAGATCAGCAGGCTGATCCACCAGGGCGAGCGCAGCAGCACGGCAAAGAGCGAACGCTCGTTCATCTTGAACTTGAAAGCCATGGCAACAGGACTCAGTGGGTGTGCGCGAGCACGCTGGCCAACGTAACCAGGACGATGCCGGCCAGCAGCCAGGCGATCTGGGCCAGGGTCTCGCCCAGGCTCAGGCGCTTTTGCAGCTGCGGGATCAGGTCGGCCAGGGCCACGTAGATGAAGCTGCTGGAGGCCACGACCAGGAAGTAGGTCAGGTAGTCGTGCAGCAGGTCCACCAGCCAGTAACCCACCAGGCCGCCCAGGGCCGTGATGGCGCCGGCCAGCGTGACCTTGAGCAGCGCCGCCTTGCGCGTGCCGCTGCTCTGGCGCAGCACCATGAGGTCACCCATGTGGTGCGGCACCTCGTGGGCCAGCACGGCCAGCGCGGCGATCACCCCCAGGCGCAGGTCGGCCACGAAGGCCGAGGCGATCAGGATGCCGTCGCCGAAGCAGTGCACGCTGTCGCCGGCCAGCACGCTCCAGCCGCCGGCCATGCGTTTGGGTCCATGCCCGTGGCCGTGGTGGTCCCCATGATCGTGCGCATGGTCGTGTTCTGCATCGTCGTGGTGGTGTTCGTGGCCGTGGTGCCAGAGCTCGGCCTTGTCGAGCAGGAAAAAGAAGACCACCCCTACCAGCAGCGTCAGGAACAGCGCCTGCGGCTCGACGCCGCTCTCGAAGGCCTCGGGCAGCAGATGTAGAAAGGCCGTGCCCAGCAGGGCACCGGCCGCCAGGCTGAGCATGTGCTGGGTGTAACGCGCCAGCACGCCGAAGCTCAGGGCCGCGGCCAGCCAGACGCTGCCGATGCCGGCCGCCAGGGTGCCGAGAAGAATGGCGATCAGGGTCATGCCCTCGATTCTCTCAGACGTGTCAAGGGGCCCGCAGGCAAACGCCAGAACTCGTGAAGAAATCGTAGCGAGCGGCCCGAGAGCAAGGCGGACGGAGCGCAGCCACCGGAACGTACTTAGGGTACGTGAGGATGGCGAGCACCGCCCAACGCCGCTATCGGGTCGCGCAGTAGATTTATTCGCGAGTTCTCAGATGCCGTTGGCCTTGAACCATTCCAGGCAGCGCTTCCAGCCGTCTTCGGCCGCTTCCTTGCGGTAGCTGGGGCGGTAGTCGGCATGGAAGGCATGCGGCGCATCCTTGTAGACCACGAACTGCGAGGCCTTGGACTTGGCGTTGCCCGCGGCCAGCGCTGCCTTCATCTTCTCCAATCAGTCCAGCGGGATGCCGGTGTCGGCCTCGCCGTACAGGCCCAGCACCGGGCCGTTCAACTCGCCGGCGATGTCGATCGGGTTCTTCGGCGTCAGCTCGTTCTGGGCGCCGACGATGCGGCCATACCAGGCCACGCCGGCCTTGATGGACTTGTTGTGCGCGGTGTAGAGCCAGGTCTGGCGCCCACCCCAGCAGAAACCGGTGACCCCCACACGCGCCAGGTCGCCGCCGTTGGCGCCAGCCCAGGCCACGGTGGCGTCCAGGTCGGCCATGACCTGCGCGTCCGGCACCTTGGAGATCACCTCGGCAATCAGCTTGGCCATCTCGCCGTAGCTCTGCGCATCGCCCTGGCGCACGAAGAGCTCGGGGGCGATGGCCAGGTAACCGGCGCGGGCGAAGCGGTTGGCCACGTCGGCGATGTGCTCGTGCACGCCAAAAATCTCGGACAGTACCAGCACCACGGGCAGGTTCTTGCCGCCGGCCGGCATGGCACGGTAGGCCGGCATCTTGAAACCCTTCACGTCGATGCTGACCTCACCCGCGGTCAGGCCGTCGGTGGGCGTCTTGATGACGGTCTGCGCCATGATGGGCAGGGCCGAGGCGGCAAAACCCACGCCCAGCGTGGCCTTGAGCGCGGTGCGGCGGGTGGCGCCCAGCTCGGTGCTCTGGCCCGGCAGCAGGGCCTTGAATTCGGTTTCCAGGTCGCGGTTCATCATCGGAAGGTCCTCGTCATGGGGTTGGAAAAAGGCCGAGTCTAGTGCCGGCTGCGAACGGGCGCATTGCCCCTATGGCTTGCAGGGCGTCGATAATCGGGCATGTCCACACCCCCCGCCTTCAGCACCCTGCCCCTGAGCCCTGCCATGCTGGAGAACCTCCAGCAGCTTGGTTACAGCGCGATGACGCCGATCCAGGCGACCAGCCTGCCCATCGCCCTGCTGGGCAAGGACCTGATCGCCCAGGCCCAGACCGGCAGCGGCAAGACCGCTGCCTTCGCCCTGGTGCTGCTGAGCAACCTGAACCCGCGCCGTTTTGCCGTGCAGGCCCTGGTGCTGTGCCCCACGCGCGAGCTGGCCGACCAGGTGACCGTGGAGCTGCGCCGCCTGGCGCGCGCGCAGGACAACGTCAAGATCGTCACCCTCTGCGGCGGCGTTCCGCTGCGCATGCAGAGCACCAGCCTGGAGCATGGCGCCCACATCGTGGTGGGCACACCGGGGCGCATCATGGACCACCTGCAGCGCGGCACCCTGGACCTGGCGGCCCTCAACACCCTGGTGCTGGACGAGGCGGACCGCATGCTGGACATGGGCTTCTTCGATGACATCAGCACCGTGGCCAAACAGTGCCCGAAGGAGCGGCAGACCCTGCTGTTCTCGGCCACCTACCCCGAAGGCATCGACAAGATCGCCAGGCAGTTCCTGTGCGATCCGCAGCAGGTGAAAGGGGAGACGAAGCAAAGCGCGCCGAAGATCGAGCAGCGCTTCTATGAGGTGACACGCGCCAACCGCCTGCAGGCCGTGGCCCATCTGCTGCTGCACTTCCGCCCGGTCAGCACCCTGGCCTTCTGCAACACCAAACAACGCTGCAAGGAACTGGTGACGCTGCTGCAAGGCCAGGGCATCAGCGCGCTGGCGCTGTACGGCGAGCTGGAACAGCGCGAACGCGACCAGGTGCTGGCGCAGTTCGCCAACCGCAGCTGCTCCGTGCTGGTGGCCACCGACGTGGCCTCGCGCGGGCTGGACATCACGCAGCTCGAAGCCGTGATCAACGTGGACATCTCGCCCGACCCCGAGGTGCACGTGCACCGCATCGGCCGCACCGGCCGCGCCGGCGAGTCCGGCCTGGCCCTGAGCCTGGCCAGCATGGACGAGATGGGGGCGGTGGGCAAGATCGAGCAGTACCAGACGCAGGAATCCGTCTGGCACAAGCTGGACGAACTGAAACCGGCCAGCAAGGAGCCGCTGCTGCCGCCCATGACGACGCTGCAGATCCTGGGCGGGCGCAAGGAGAAGATCCGCCCCGGCGACGTGCTGGGCGCGCTGACCGGCGAGGCCGGCTACACCCGCGAACAGATCGGCAAGATCAACGTCACCGAGTTCTGCACCTTCGTGGCCGTGGAGCGCAGCATTGCGGCCGAGGCCGTGGCCCGGCTGAATGCGGGCAAGGTCAAGGGCAAGAGCGTGAAGGCCAGGCTGGTCGGCGAGGATTGAACACCGCCAGCCGGCCAGTTCTCGCTAGCGGTAAAACGCTTCGACCTTGCCCTTGAGCTTGATCATCAGGGGGTTGCCCTTGCGGTCCAGCGTCTTGCCGGCGGGCACCTTGACCCAGCCTTCGCTGACGCAGTATTCCTCCACATCCTTGCGTTCCTTGCCGTTGAAGGTGATGCCCACATCGTGCTCGAAAACCGCCGCCACGTAGTGCGGGCTGCGCGGATCGATGGAGAGGTGGTCGGGGAGTTCGGGGCGTTGCGTCGTATCGTTCATGGGGACGTATTGTCGTACAGGCGGTCTATCAGGCGGCCTGGGGCTCGGCAGCCCGGGCCGCGGCCGCGATGTCCAGCGAGCGCAGGCGCAGGTCGGCATCAAAGACGTCCGAAACCAGGATGAACTCATCGGCCTGCGTGGCCTGGGCCAGTTGCTCGAAACCGGCGCGCACGGTCTGCGGCCCGCCGATCACGGCCATGGCCAGGAAGTCGGCAATGGCGGCGCGCTCCTGCGGGTGCAGCTGGGCCATGAAGTCCTGCACCGGCGGCGCCAGGCGGCCGCGCTTGCCCGTGATGATACCCAGCACACGCTGGTAGGTGCTGCTGGCCAGGAATTCGGCCTCTTCGTCGGTCGGCGCGGCGATCACCGGCACGCCGATGGCCACGTAGGGCTGCGCCAGCGCGGCCGAAGGCTGGAAGCGGCGGCGGTACAACTCGATGGCCTGCAGCAGCAGGCGCGGCGCGAAGTGCGAGGCAAAGGCATAGGGCAGGCCACGCTCGGCCGCAAGCTGGGCGGAAAACAGGCTTGAGCCCAGCAGCCAGATGGGCACGTGGGTACCGGCACCGGGCATGGCGATCAGGCGCTGGCCGGGCTGGGCCGGCCCCAGCAGGCGCTGCAGCTCGGCCACATCGCGCGGGAAATCCTCTTCGGTCTCCACGCGGTCGCGCCGCAGCGCGCGCATGGTCATGGGGTCGGTGCCGGGCGCGCGGCCCAGACCCAGGTCGATGCGGCCCGGGTAGAGCTCGGCAAGCGTGCCAAAGGCCTCGGCCACCACCAGCGGAGCATGGTTGGGCAGCATGATGCCGCCCGAACCCACACGGATGCGCTGCGTGCCGCCGGCAATGTGCCCCACCAGTACCGCGGTGGCCGAGCTGGCGATGCCCGGCATGTTGTGGGGCTCGGCCAGCCAGTAGCGCGTGAAGCCGAGCGCCTCGGCGTGCTGCGCCGTGCGCAGGGCGATGCCCAGCGCCTCGGCCACCGTGCCGCCTTCGCGCACGGCCACCAGGTCCAGCATGGAGAGGGCGATGTCCTTGAGTGCTTTCATGGGCCTATTCTCGGCGAGACCCGAAACCCGTGCCGGGCCCGGTCTATCGGCCAGGCACCGGGGCCGGCCCGGCCTCAGCCCTGCGGGCTGCCCTTGTAGCGCTGGTGCAGGATGCGCACGCGCTGCACATAGACCCGGGTCTCGGCATAGGGCGGCACACCGGCGTATCTCTGCACGGCTTGCGGTCCGGCGTTGTAGGCGGCCGTGGCCAGGGTCAGGTCATTGCGGAAACGGACCAGCATCTCGGCCAGGTAACGGGCCCCGCCGTGGATGTTCTCGCGCGGGTGGCGGGGGTTGGCCACGCCCAGCTGACGTGCCGTCGCCGGCATCAGCTGCATCAGGCCGATCGCCCCCTTGGGGGAACGCGCATGCACGTTGAAACCCGACTCCGCATGGATCACGGCGCGCACCAGGGCCGGATCCACGTTGTACAGCTGCGCGGCCTGTTCGATCTCGGAGGCAAAAGCATCACGGTACAGGCGGGTGGCATGCCAGTCCACCGTGGACTCGGGACTGCAGGCAAAACACTGCGGCCTGATCACCACGTAGGCCCCGTGGCTGGGCGGCCGATCGGAAAACGAGGTGGTGCCGCCCGAAAGGGATTTGTAGATCCGGGTGGCAGGCTTGGGCAGGTCCATGGGCGCCGCGTCGTCGGCCGGCGCGCGCACGCCCTGCGCAAGCACCGGCGCCGCCAGGACGAGCAGCAGCACAGGCAGCACCCGGCACATGGCCAGCGGGGATGGCCATGCTGCCTGGGACCAGGCGGGGGTCGGTGGGAATGCCATGCTGGATCGGGGAAAATCAGTGCGCGCCCACATTCTCTGCGAAATCCGGCCCGGCGCCAACTCAGGGCCTGCCCCTGCGCTGCCTTCACGGCGTATCGTCCCGGGTTTAGGGTTTTCACATGGCTGGCGGGATGTCCCGCCCCCTAGGATGGTTAGGTCCCAACCCTGCAGCCCCGCCCGACCATGAGCCATCGCCCCGCCCTCACCCGCATCGCCACCCTGCTGTCCCTGCTCCTCGTTGCCGGGACCGCCTGGTCCCAGGCGGCCTTCCCCACCAAGCCCATCCGCATCGTGGTGCCCGTGGCGGCCGGCGGCGGTGCCGACAAGGTGGCGCGCATGGTGTCCGAAAAGATGGGACAGAGCCTGGGCGTGCAGTTCGTCATCGAGAACAAGGCCGGGGGCTCGGGCACCATCGCCGCCATGGACGTGGCGCGCGCCGCGCCCGATGGCTACACCCTCATGCAGTGTTATGTGGCCACCCACAGCACCAACCCGGCGGTGCTGAAGATCCGCTACGACCCGATCGCCGACTTCGCCCCCGTGGGCATGATGGGGCAGACCGCGAACGTGCTGGTCGTGGGCGAGAAAAATCCCGCGAAGAATTTCCAGGACTTCCTGGCGCTGGCCCGCGCCAACCCCGGCAAGCTCAACTTCTCCTCGGCCGGCAGCGGCTCGGCCACGCACCTCATCATGGAGTACCTGGAGAACCAGGCCAAGGTGGACCTGGTCCACATT
>CAUPQO010000190.1:0-6388 GCA_963513295.1 uncultured Hylemonella sp. | reverse complement strand
CAGGCCGTGCCGTAGACGCGTTGCAGCATCTCGTTGCGGTGGTCGCCGCGCCAGTAGGCGCCGGCCACCTTCATGAGCGTGAAGTGCTTGAGCTTGCCGGTGCTGGGCACGTGCGGGCCGCGGCACAGGTCTTCGAACTTGCCTTCGCGATACAGGCTGACGTCCTGATCGGCCGGGATGCTGGCGATGATCTCGGCCTTGTAGTGCTCGCCGATGCCCTTGAAGTGGGCCACGGCCTCGTCGCGCGGCAGCACGCGGCGTTGCACGGGCTCGTCCTTGGCGGCGAGCTCGGCCATCTTCTTCTCGATGGCGGCCAGGTCTTCGGGGGTGAAGGGGCGCTTGTAGGAGAAGTCGTAATAGAAACCGTGCTCGATGACCGGGCCGATGGTGACCTGGGCGTCGGGGAACAGCTCCTTGACGGCATAGGCCAGCAGGTGGGCGGTGGAGTGGCGGATCATCTCCAGGCCGTCGGCGTCCTTGGCGGTGACGATGGACAGGGGGCTGTCGGCGGTGATCTGGTAGCTGGTGTCGACCAGCTTGCCGCCCACCTTGCCGCCCAGCGCGGCCTTGGCCAGGCCGGCGCCAATGGAGGCGGCCACTTCGGCCACGGTGACCGGGCCGGGGAAATCGCGTTTGGAACCGTCGGGTAGCGTGATCTGAACCATATCTCTCACTCGCAGAAAATGAAAAAGGCGCGGTAGAAACCGCGCCTTGTCTTGTATGTGTAGCACCTGCGCCCGGGGGCGCGCGGACTAGCAACCCCTGTGGCGTTTCTCGCTGGCGGTGGTAGTTCGCGGTGTCATAACCGGGGTGCCGTTCTCGCTCTTGTGAACGGACGCAGCGTCCAAGGCGGCCATTCTAACCCGAGGGCCACCAACAAAAACGCCAAGGGGCTGGCCCTTGGCGTGGTTGCGACAGTCGGGAGGCGCGCCGCTCAGGCAGCGACGGCCTCAGCCGCTTTTTTTGCTGCGGCTGCCTTGCGGTTGCGGTCCAGCCAGCCATTGACCACCTTGACGGTCTCGTTGACGGAGTCGTTGCTCAGGCCCTGCTGCTCGGCCACCAGCTTGACCAGCAGGTCGATGCGCTCGATGTCGGTGGCGCCGGCCGCCAGGGCGCGGGCACCCGAGGACGGCTTGAGCAGGCCCTGGCCGGCGGCGGCGTATTTCTCGAAAGGCACCATGTCGTCACGGGAAGCCCCCAGCTGCACGCACAGGTCCACCACCCACTCATACACCTGGCGCGACTGCTCCAGGTTGCCGTGCACGGCGTCCTTGATGGCGCGCATGCCGTCGGCCTGCACGCAGCGGTAGTTGCCGGTGAGCAGCATGGCCCACTTGGCCAGCGGCACGAAGATGGAGTCGTGCACCTTGAGCTTGACGGGAATGTCCAGCGCTTCACCGTCCACTGTCAGGCGGGCAGCGGTGATGTCGGCCTCCATCTGCTCGAGCATGGCGGTGTGCGCGGGGTTCGCGAAACCGGCAGCCTTGAAGTTGGTGGGCAGACCGACCTGCAGCACGTTGGGCTGCTCTTCCGGCGGACGGAAGGCTTGCGGATCGGGGCTGCACAGGGTCATGAGGCCGGGCTCGAAGTGGTCCCAGACGGTGGCGTCGTGGTAGCAGGCACGCAGGGCGCTGGCATCCAGGCCGGGGATGCGGGCCAGATAGGGCAGCGGGGGCATGTTCATGATGGACATGCAGGGCACCTTGGCCAGGGCGATGGCTTTCATCAACTCACGCATGCCAGGGGCGCTGTACTGCGGCTCCTGCATGGCCAGGCAGACCAGGTCGTACTGCTCGGCCTTGGCCTGCGAGGGAGAGACCGCGTCGAGCTTGCCGGGCAGCTGGCGCGAGTCGATCTCGACCATGCCTTCGCGGCCCTTGACCGGCATGCGCACGCGGGTGCCTTCGCGGTTGATCAGGTCGGCGGTCTCGCGACGGCACACCAGGCTGACGGAGTGGCCCGCCATGAGCAGCTTGCTGGCGAGCAGGGAGCCATAAGAGGCGCCCAGGATCAGGATGTTGAATTTCTTGCTCATGATGATTGATGCCCTTGCGGGACCGTAGTTTTAGAAATCGTTTCAGCAGGGGCTGCCCAAGTGAAAAACCAGGCAACCGGCTAGGTATGGCGCAAATATATAAACAGCCACTAATAAGGTAAATTCATTTCTTATGCTGTCATCGAATAAAACTTTTTATTAATTTTATTGAATGACTACATTTCTTAAAGTAATCAAACTCGTCCCGGAAATTGCACGGGGCCGACGGACCTGCGAAATCGCAGGCGCGTCAGCCCCGTTGGCCGGTGAGTGAGTTACTTGGCGCTTAGTGGAACTGCTCTTCCTCGGTGGAACCGGTCAGCGCGGTGACACTGGACTTGCCGCCCTGGATGACGGTGGTGACGTCGTCGAAGTAGCCGGTGCCGACTTCCTGCTGGTGGGACACGAAGGTGTAACCACGGTCGCGGGCGGCGAATTCGGGTTCCTGCACGCGCTCGACGTAGGCGGTCATGCCGCGCTTCACGTAGTCCTGCGAGAGGTCGAACATGTTGTACCACATGGAGTGGATGCCCGCGAGCGTGATGAACTGGTACTTGTAGCCCATGGCGCCGAGTTCGCGCTGGAACTTGGCGATGGTGGCGTCGTCCAGGTTCTTCTTCCAGTTGAAGGAAGGCGAGCAGTTGTAGGCCAGCATCTTGCCCGGGTGGACCTTGTGCACGGCGTCGGCGAACTTCTTGGCGAAGTCCAGGTCGGGCGTGCCGGTCTCGCACCACACCAGGTCGGCGTAGCGGGCGTAGGCGTTGGCGCGGGCGACGGCCTGGTCCAGGCCCTTGCGGGTCTTGTAGAAGCCCTCGGCGGTGCGCTCACCGGTCAGGAAGGGCTTGTCGATCTCGTCGTAGTCGGAGGTCAGCAGGTCGGCGGCTTCGGCGTCGGTACGGGCGATCACCAGGGTGGGCACGCCCATGACGTCGGCGGCCATGCGCGCGGCGATCAGCTTCTGGCAGGACTCGCGGGTGGGCAGCAACACCTTGCCGCCCATGTGGCCGCACTTCTTGACGGAGGCCAGCTGGTCTTCCCAGTGCACGCCACCGGCGCCGGCCTTGATCATGGCCTTCATCAGTTCGAAGGCGTTGAGCACGCCGCCAAAACCGGCTTCAGCGTCGGCCACGATGGGTGCGAAGTAGTCGATGTAGTCCTTGTGGCCGGCGTCGATGCCCTTGGAGTGCTGGATCTCGTCGGCACGGCGGAAGGTGTTGTTGATGGTTTCCACGACCTTGGGCACCGAGTCCACCGGGTAGAGGGACTGGTCCGGGTACATGGACGAGTAGGTGTTGTTGTCGGCGGCGACCTGCCAGCCCGACAGGTAGATGGCCTTCACGCCGGCCTTGACCTGCTGCATGGCCTGGCCACCGGTGAGCGCGCCCAGGCAGTTGACGTAGGGCTCGCTGTGCAGCATGTCCCACAGCTTCTCGGAAGTGCGGCGGGCGATGGTGTACTCGATGGGGAAGGAACCGCGCAGGCGCACCACGTCGGCCGCGCTGTAGCCGCGCTCGATGCCTTTCCAGCGCGGGTTGGTGGCCCAGTCTTTTTCCAGGGCGGCGATTTGTTGCTCACGGCTGAGCTGTTCGGTCAGGGTTTGCGGCATGGTGTAACTCCTAGAGCAGTGGATGAAACCTTTCGATCCCGGGGCTGCGGTGCGGCCTGGTTCGATGGGTCTACTTTAAGTCTTATAGAAGACTTAAAGATCATCTTGTGTCTTATACAAGACATTTTTTATTTCATTCAAAATCAATCACTTAGACATATTCATTCGCAATGTGGAATTCAATATCTCGTATTGAGAAAATTTGCTGCGATGCGTCAGCCATGAATTTCAAATCATGAAATCGGATAGGCTGGTTTTGAAATGCCACGGCACGTGGGCACACCACATCACGCTGCCACCGCACCAACCATCGGCTGACGCCTCGCGGACGCAGGCCTCAGCGACGTCGCAACCAGTCGCCGGTTCGGATGCGCGCCCTGCCCTGCACACGCTGCGCAGCGATTTCGTAGACGAGGCAGCGCAGCAGCCGGCCGTCGAATTCGAGCTCGACGTGGCGGCGCGCGTACTCGCCGCTGGGCACGGGCGCCACTTCCTCGATCACGTCGAGCTGGTGCTCGAGTTCGGGCGTGATGACATAGACCTCACCCCACACCCAATCCGCGCCGCCCAGGACCATCCCGGGATAAGGCCCCAGGTCGTAGAGCACGCCGCTGACGCGCGCCGGCCCCAGGTAGAGCGGCGCCGGTTGCAGGCGGTTGATGTCATTGGCCTCGCCACGGCGCAGCGTGCCATAGACGAAAACATGACGGTCGGGCTGGGTAGTCATGGGCAGCGCCCCGGGGCGGCTCCTGAGGATGTTCAAGCGGCTCGGCGAGCCTCTTCAGACGAGAGGGTAGCGGACCGCAGGGGGTGTGCACGGTGCGGGCGACCGGAACAGCGCAGACAACACGGACAGCTTGCCGCCGCCGTCCGCCCTGTGTTGCCCCGAGGCTCAGCAGCGAAAAACACCACTCCCAGAGGAGAAAACGGGGGTGCGCAGGGGCGTGTGCATGGCGTTTTCCCTCTCGCGGCAGAGCGTGATCTGCGCCCCCGAACAGCACTCCCAGAGGAGAAGAAGCGATTTTCAGAGGGGCGTCGTCTGAAAATCGCGATGAAAAAAACAACATCTCCGAGGGAGAAAACGCACTTTTCGCTTGGAGATGCGTTTTTTCTCCTATAGCATCCGCAATACCAGAGAGGAAGCAGTTCCCTCTGGTGATTAATCAACTTCTAGAAGAGGAATTCAATCATGGCAACTGCGAAAAAGAAGGCTCCGGCCAAGAAAGCTCCGGCCAAGAAGGTCGCTGCGAAAAAGGCTCCCGCTAAAAAGGCGGTAGCGAAGAAGGCTCCGGCGAAGAAGGCCGCTGCCAAGAAGGCTCCGGCCAAGAAGCCGGCTGCGAAGAAGGCTCCGGCGAAGAAAGCCGCTGCCAAGAAGGCTCCGGCCAAAAAGGCCGCTGCGAAGAAAAAGGCTCCTGCCAAGAAGCGCACCCCCAACGCAGCCTTCATGAAGCCCCTGACCCCCAGCCCGGCCCTGGCCGCCGTGGTGGGTTCCGCTGGCCTGCCGCGTACGGAAGTCGTGAGCAAGCTGTGGGCTTACATCAAGAAGAACAAGCTGCAGGACAGCGTCAACAAGCGCAACATCAACGCTGACGACAAGCTGAAGGCGATCTTCGGCAAGGCGCAAGTCTCGATGTTCGAGATGGCTGCCCTGATCGGCAAGCACCTCAAGTAATCGGTTCACCCCGCTTACGAAAAAGCCGGCTGCAAAGCCGGCTTTTTTTATGCCTGGCTGCGGCGCTCGCCGCGGCCTGCCCCACCCTCACTTCTTCTGACGATCCAGCGCCGCCTGCGTGATGGCGCCCAGGGTACCGCGGGTGGTAATGACCTCGGGGTCGAGCATGACCTCGATCAGGGTGCCTTCGGGCCGGGCCACCGCGGCCTTCAGTTCCGCCTCGAATTCGGCGGTGCGTGTGATGCGCACGCCGGCATAACCGTAGGCGCGCGCCAGGGCCACGAAATCGGGATTGTTCAGTTGCGAGCCGCTGACGTGCTGCGGGTACTCGCGCTCCTGGTGCATGCGGATGGTGCCGTACATGCCGTTGTTGAGCAGCACGATCAGGGTCTTGGCGCCGTGCTGCACGGCAGTGGCCAGTTCCTGCCCGTTCATGAGGAAGTCGCCGTCGCCCGCGATGGTGAAGGCCATGCGCCCGGTGGTGATGGCCGTGGCGATGCCGGCGGGCACCCCGTAGCCCATGGCCCCGCTGGTCGGTGCCAGCTGGGTCTTGTCCCCATGGGCCAGGCCGCGGTAGCGCCAGAAACGGTGCACCCAGCTGGCGAAGTTGCCGGCGCCATTGGTGACCACCGTGTCGGCCGGCAGGTGCTTTTGCACCAGGGCGACGATGGCCGGCATGTCGATCTCGCCAGGCAGGGCTTGCGGCTGCAGGTTGGCCAGGTAGTCGGCGTTGGCAGCCTGGGTCCAGGCTTCCCAGGGCAGGCTGGGTGGGGCGGTCAGCACCTCCAGCGAGCGCGCGGCGGCGTTCATGGTGGCGTGGATGGCCAGGTCGGCCTGGTAGACGCGGTTGAGCTCCTCGGCACTGCTGTGGATGTGCACCAGCTTCTGCTGCGGTTTGGGCACCTCGAGCAGGGTGTAGCCGCCGGTGGTCATCTCGCCCAGGCGCGGGCCGATGGCGAGGATGAGGTCGCTCTCGCGGATGCGCTGGGCCAGCTTCGGGTTGGGCGCGATGCCCATGTCGCCGGCGTACTGCGGGTGCCGGTTGTCGAAGGTGTCCTGGAAGCGGAAGGCATTG
>CAUPQO010000189.1:0-6417 GCA_963513295.1 uncultured Hylemonella sp. | reverse complement strand
ATGGCGTGGTGGCCGCGGCCCTGCCGCACATCGCGGCTGATTTGCCGGTGCTGTTTCTGCCCACCCAGGCCGTGGGCCTGAGCCCCGAGCACCAGGCCTTCCCCGGCACGCTCACGCTGTCCTCGCACACCGTCATCAGCCTGTGGACCGAGATCGGCGAGTCGGTGGCGCGCGCCGGCGTGAAAAAGCTGGTGCTGCTCAATGCGCATGGTGGCCAGGTCGGGGTGATGGACATCGTGGCGCGCGACCTGCGCACGCGCCTGGGGATGCTGGTCTACAGCGTCAACTGGTTCAACCTGCCCCTGGGGCCTGAGGTTGAGGGCCAGTTCAGTGCCGAGGAGCACCGCTTTGGCATCCACGCCGGCCAGATCGAGACCGCCATGATGCTGGCGCTCAAGCCCGCCCAGGTGCAGATGGCGCAGGCGCGGAACTTTGCCTCGGCCTCGCAGCAGCGCGCGGAAAAATTTCCCATCCTGGGCAACGGCCGGAGCGCCAAGCTGGGCTGGCAGATGCAGGACTACAACCCGGCCGGTGCTGTCGGCAACGCGGCGGCCGCCACGGCCGAGCAGGGTCGTACCGTGCTCGATGCTGCCGGCCGCGCGCTGGCCGCCTTGCTGGCCGAGATCGATCGCCTGCCACCAGACACACTGGCCGCGCGGTCCTAGCGCATGGATCCGGTCAGCCCTGGTCCCCCTGGTCCCGGTGACGAGTTCATGGCCGAACAGCGACGTCTGCAGTCGCTGCACAGTTATGCCGTGCTGGACACGCCGCCAGAGCTCGACTTTGACGAACTCACGCGCCTGGCTTCCGAGTGGCTGGGCATGCCGATCGCGCTGGTCAGTCTGGTCGACGAGGAGCGGCAGTGGTTCAAGTCGCGCGTGGGCCTCGATCCGAGCCAGACGCCGCGCAGCATGTCGTTTTGCAGCGTGGCCATCCAGCAGCCGGACGAGGTCATGGTCGTGCCGGATGCCAGCCTTGATCCGCGCTTTCGCGACAACCCGCTGGTCACGGCCGATCCCCATATCCGTTTTTATGCAGGGGCTCCCCTGGTCATGCCCGATGGCCGGGCCCTGGGTACGCTGTGTGTGATCGACCGCCAGCCGCGCGAGTTTTCCGGGAAGCAGCGCGAGACCCTGGCCCTGCTGGCGCGCCAGGTGGTGGCGCAGCTGGAGTTGCGCAAGAAGCAGTCCCAATTGCAGCTGGCCGTGGACCGCTACCAGAAGCTGTTCGACCACACCCTGGACGGCGTGCTGCAGACGCGGCCCGGCGGCGAGGTGCTGGCGGCCAATGCGGCCGCCTGCGCCATGCTGGGCATGAGCGAGGAGGAGATTCGCCAGCGCGGGCGCGAAGGGGTGCTCGACCTGGGCGATCCCCGCCTGCCGCTCCTGCTGGATCTGCGCCAACGCGAGGGCCAGGCCCGGGGCGAGCTGCGCATGCGGCGCGGCGACGGCACGCTGTTCGAGGTCGAGATCACCTCCGCGCTTTACCATGACCACGACGGCCAGTGGCTCAGCAGCATCGTGTTCCGCGACATCACCGAACGCCTGCGCTGGCAGCAGCAGCTGCAGACCCAGGTGGCGCTGCTCGACAACCTGGCCCTGCACGTGCCGGGCTCGCTGTACCAGTTCCGCCTGGACCCTGATGGCCACCTGAGCTTTCCGTTTTCCAGCGAAGGCATCCGTACCATCTACGAGGTGACGCCCGAGTCGGTGCGTGAGGATGCGGCCATGGTCCTGCAGCGCATCCACCCCGATGACCTGCAGCTGGTGCTCGATTCCATCCGGGTCTCGGCCGAGACCTTGCAGCCCTGGCGTGTGGAGTACCGGGTGATCCTGCCCGAGCAGGGCCTGCGCTGGCGCCTGTGCAATGCCCAGCCCGAACGCCTGGCCGACGGCAGCACCCTGTGGCATGGTTTCAATACCGACATCACCGAGCGCAAGGAGGCCGAGGCCTATACCTTTCAGCTGGCCTATTTCGACGCGCTCACGGGTCTGCCCAACCGCAGCTTGCTGCGCGACCGTGTCGAGCAGGCGCTGGCGCTGGCGCGGCGCAACCGCCAGTACGGGGCCGTGATGTTCGTGGACCTCGATAATTTCAAGCAGATCAACGACGCACGCGGCCATTCGGTCGGCGACCACCTGCTGACCGAAGTGGCCAAGCGCCTGCAGATCCTGCTGCGCGGCGAGGACACGGTGGCGCGCATCGGCGGCGACGAGTTCGTGCTGCTGGTCAACGAACTGGGCCAGGACGTGGAGGCCAGCGCCCGTGCGGCCATGGCCGTGGCCGACAAGGTACGCGCCGTGCTGGACCGGCCGCACCTGATCGACAACTTCAGCTACACCAGCACGGGCAGCATCGGCATCAGCCTGTTCCCGAAGGCCGGCCAGCAGATCGACGACCTGCTGCGCGAAGCCGATACCGCCATGTACCGCGCCAAGTCCGCGGGGCGCAACCGCATCGCCTTCTTCGAGCTGACCATGCAGCATGAGGTCGAGGAGCGGCTGGCCCTGGAGCAGGAGCTCAAGGAGGCGCTGGCCACCGGGCAACTGCGCCTGCACGTGCAGTCCCAGGTCGACGCCCATGGCCAGGTGGTGGCCGGCGAGCTGCTGGTGCGCTGGTTGCATCCCACGCGCGGCCTGGTGCCGCCGATGCGTTTCATTCCGCTGGCCGAGGAGACCGGCCTGATCCTGCCGCTGGGCGAGTGGGTGATCGAACAGGCCTGCCAGACGCTGGCACGCATGCGGCACGGCGGGCTGACGCAGTCCCTCTCGGTCAACGTCAGTTCGCGCCAGTTCCGCAGTGACGATTTCGTCCCGCGTGTGCGGGCCATCCTGCAGGGCACCGGGGCGCCGGCGCGCCAGCTGATCTTCGAGGTGACGGAAAGCCTTTTCATCCAGGACTGGGAGCACTCCCTGCGACGCATCAGCGAACTGGTGCAGATGGGCATACGCTTTTCCATCGACGATTTCGGCACCGGTTATTCCAGCCTGAGTTATCTGCAGCGCCTGCCCCTGTTCGAGCTCAAGATCGACCGCAGCTTCGTGCAGGACACACCGCACGACGTCAACGACACCGCCATCGTGAGTTCCATCCTCTCGATGGCGCAGCACCTGGGGCTGGAGGTGGTGGCCGAGGGCGTGGAGAACCGCGCCCAGGCCGAATTCCTGCTGGCCAGCCACTGCGACCGCCTGCAGGGTTACCTGTTTGCCCAGCCGCAGCCGCTGGAAGACTGGCTGGCGCAGATGGGCTTGCGCGCCACAAGCCCGACGACGCCGGTTTGACAGCCCCGCCGGGGCTGCCGATACTTCTCTTATCCGTTCCTGGAACAGGAGTCGCCCTTGAATACCTCCACCGACCGCCGTCAGTTCTTGCGCTCCGTGTTCCACGCCCCGGTGCGCTTGCGGCTGGGTGAACGCGAGAGCCAGGCCTTTCTGCATGATGTCTCGCTCAAGGGCGCGCTGGTCGAGGTCCCGGCCGACTGGGGCGGGCGCGTGGGCGATACCTGCCTGTTGCGCCTGGAACTGGCTGCCGACGCGGCCATCACCATGGAGACCACCGTGGCCCACATCGAGGGCCGCCATGTGGGCCTGTACTGCGAGCGCCTGGACCTCGACAGCATGACGCACCTGCGCCAGCTGGTCGAGCACAATGCCGACGACCCGGCCCTGCTCGAGCGCGATCTCGCCACCCTGGTGGCCCAGGGTGCCGCCACCGACTGAGCCCCGCCCCCTCGATGCGACGCCGTCTCGCTCTGGGCCTGCCTGCCCTGCTGCTGACGCCGCCGGGCCACGCGGCCACGCCCGGTGAGTTGCTGGCCTCGGGCCGCCACATCCTGCTGATGCGCCATGCCGATGCCCCGGGCGTGGGCGACCCGCCGGGTTTTCGCCGGGGCGACTGTGCCACGCAGCGCAACCTGGGTGCGGCCGGCCGTGAGCAGGCCCGCACTGCCGGCCGCTGGCTGCGCAGCCAGGGCGTGTTACGCGCGCAGGTCTATTCCAGTCCCTGGTGCCGCTGCCTGGAAACGGCGCAGCTGCTCGGTTTCGGCGCCGTGCGTGTGGAAGAAAGCCTGGGCTCCTTTTTCGGCCGCTACGAACTGGAGTCCCGGCGTAAGGAGGAGTTGCAGGCTTTCGTGGCGCGCCTGCTCAGCGGCCCGCCGGGCCGCGCGCCCATCCTGGTCACACACCAGGTGAACATCAGCGCCTATGCAGGCGGTGGTGTGGCCAGCAGCGAGATGGTGCTGGTGCGGGTGGACCGCCAGGGCCGGCCGCAGGACACGGTGCGTTACGCAGCCCCGCCCCTGTCCTGAATCAATAGTGCGGCGGCAGCTCGTCGCGCGGGTTGCGCTGCACGGGCGCGCTGCCTTCTGGCAGCTGCTGGCGCAGGCTCATGACTTCGCGCAGCAGCAGGTCGATCTGCTGTTGCTGACGATAGACGGTCTGGTTCAGCTGGTCCAGCAGGTCTTCCGCATAACTGGCCTTGATCTCCAGCTCGGTCAGACGGGTGTCGGTGTCTTGGGTGGCGTCCATCAGCGTATTTGACCCGAAATGCAGCCGTGTCGCCGGGGGTGCCTGTGGCGCGTCGCGGTGCGGGCCGATCCGATGCATATCCCTGAAGCGAAAACCTCGTTCATAGGTCATCACAGGGCTTAACGCAAGAGCCCATTTTGGGAGTGTTGCGCTCGGAAGACGCCACACTTCAAGCGATTTCTCAAGTCTCGGCCCTAAGCGCATGGGCTGCCGTGACGCGCGCGTAACAGCCTGATTTTTCTGTGTTTTCGACTGGAGTTTCGGGAGGTTTTGGGGCGTGCAGCCCGGACAATAAGCGCAGCAAAGCGGCAGCGTGACATCACCCGCACATCACAGAAAGGGCGACACACCATGTTTGATACCTGGAAGAAATTCGCGACACGCCCCGAACCGGTCGAGGTGCTGGAGGCGGTGCCGGTGCTGAACCGTTCGACGGCCTACCGCCGTTTCCTGCGCTCGGTCTACCAGGCGCCGGCCCGGCTCAATCTTGCGGGGTATATGCGCGAGGTCCAGGTGCTCGATGTCTCCCTCAAGGGCGCGCTGGTCGACATGGGCGCCGCCCTGCCCTGTCCGGTCGGGGTGCGCGGCCGCTTGCGTCTGCTGCTCTCGCCCACCGTTTTCATCGCCATGGACGTGGCGGTGACGCGTGTGCGGGGCAGCCAGCTGGGCCTGCAGTGCCTGCACATCGACCTCGACAGTGTCACCCACCTGCGCCAGCTGATCGAGCGCAACTCCCAGGACCCGGCCCTGCTGGCACGCGAACTCTCGGTGCTGGTGGGCGCGGCGGCCTGAGTCGCTCAGCGCGCAGTCAGCGCTCGTCGCCGATCGCCTGGCGCGTCAGCGCCGCCTGGGCCGTCAGCCACTCGCAGAAAGCCTGCACCTCGGGTCGCGCCTGGCTGTGTGGCCCCAGGATGAGCCAGTAGGCCATGGGCGAGTCCAGGCGCATGCCGGGCAGCACCTCCACCAGATCCCCTGAAATCAGGCTGTCGGCCACCAGCGGCATGCGGCTCAGCGCCACGCCCTGGCCGGCCAGCGCGGCCTGCGCGATCTGGTAGGCGTAACCGAAGTGCAGCCAGCGCTTGGGTTCGAGCTTGCGCAGGCGGTAGACGTCCAGCCAGTGCCGCCAGGTCAGCCAGGCCATGGGGTGGCTGTGCTGGGCCTCGTTGGCCTCGATCAGCGTGAAATGCGCCAGGTCTTCGGCGCGTTGCAGGGGCCGGTTCTGGAGCAGCCAGGGACTGACCACGGGCGTGAGCTGTTCGCCGAACAGGTGCACGGCGTGTGCCGGCACATTGGAGGCCTGGGTGTAGCGCAGCACCAGGTCGACGTCGGTCGTGTCCAGGTCGACCAGCGCATCCGAGGCGTCGATGCGGATGTCGATGTCGGGGTGCTGGCTCTGGAAGGCCTCCAGCCGCGGGATCAGCCACATGGACGCGAAGGAGGCCCAGGTGCTGATGGCCACGCTCTTGCGCCGGGCACTGCGGCGGATCTGGCGCACCGCGCTGTCCAGCCGCTCCAGCGAGGGCAGCAGGGCCTGCAGCAGCTGTGCGCCGGCGGCCGTGAGCTCCACTGCACGTGTGTGGCGCAGGAACAGGCTCACGCCCACCTCGTCCTCCAGGGCCTGGATCTGTCGCGTCACGGCGCTCTGCGTCAGCGCCAGTTCTTCCGAGGCGGCGCGGAAGTTCAGGTGCCGCGCGACGGCCTCGAAGGCACGCAACTGGCCCACCCCGATGGGGCGGGTGCGGGGCGCGAAATCGGGGCTGGCCATGGAAATACCGTGGGGGGTTGATTGATGCGTTTATGGAATCAATAGCCTAACCGGATTTCATTAGACGGGCCAGGGGATTCTGCTGATGATGCAATGCCGAACACTCTCAAAAGGAGTCAGTCATGT
>CAUPQO010000188.1:0-6432 GCA_963513295.1 uncultured Hylemonella sp. | reverse complement strand
CTGGCAGTTCAAGAAGTTCGCCGACGCCTCCAGCAAACCCTGGTTCAGCCAGCAGTGGAAGGACAAGGTCATGGCCGGCTTCACCAACAGCGCCACCATGAACGGCGACAAGCATTCCACCCTGCATTACCTGTTCACCCTGGCGATGCAGCACGGCGGCATCTGGGTCGGCACCGGCATGATGCCCAACAACGCCAAGGCCGCGCAGCGCAATGACCTGAACTACGTCGGTTCCTCGGCCGGTGCCATGGCCACCACGCCGTCGGACGCCTCGGTGGCCGAGATGCTGCCGGGCGATCTGGAGACCGCCAAGCAGTTCGGCCAGCGCGTGGCTGCGGTCGCCGTCAAGTTCCGCGGCTGATGCATTGAGGCTCCAGGAGGGCCGACCATGACGACGCCACACCACATCCTTACCGGTCACCAGAAAGACCTGGGCGGCGGTTTCGTGGTGCGGCGCCTGTTGCCGGCGGCGGCGCAGCGTTCGGTCGGGCCCTTCATCTTCTTTGACCATTTCGGTCCAGCATTGGAGACCCCCGAGACCGAGCACGATGTGCGGCCGCATCCGCACATCGGCCTGGCCACGGTCACCTACCTGTTCGAGGGCGCCATGATGCACCGCGACAGCCTGGGATCTTCGCAGCTGATCGAGCCGGGCGCCATCAACTGGATGACGGCCGGGCGCGGCATCGTGCATTCCGAGCGCCGCCCCGAGTCGCTGCGCAGCAGCACCTACACCAATCATGGCCTGCAGCTCTGGGTGGCCCTGCCGCGCGAACACGAGGAGGCCGAACCATCGTTCGAGCACACACCGGCGGCGGCGATCCCTGAAGGGCGGGTGGACGATGCGACCGTGCGTGTGCTGGTGGGGCAGGCTTTCGGCCTGCGCTCGCCGGTGCACACGCTGATGCCCACGCTTTACCTGGATGTGCAGCTGCCGGCCGGCGGCCGCATCCAGTTGCCCGCGCTGGCGCCCGAGATGGCGGTCTATGTGGTGCAGGGTGCGCTGGCACTCGATGGCCAGGCCGTGCCGGCCTTGCAGATGGCCGTGCTGGGCCCGGCGGGCGCGGCGCTGGTCGCCGGAGAGGACACGCGCCTGGTGCTGATCGGCGGCGCGCCGCTGGATGCACCGCGCCATATGTGGTGGAACTTCGTCTCCGCTCGCCGCGAGCGCATCACGAAGGCGGCCGACGACTGGGAGGCCCAGCGCCTGGGCCAGGTGCCGGGCGAGACCGAGTTCATTCCCCTGCCCGAGCGACGTTTCCTGGCCTGAGGCACGGGAGCCGACCGGCTCTCGCGGGCGCTGATCAGCTGGTGATCTTGAACACGCTGACCATCTCGTTGAGACGGTTGGCCTGATCGCGCAGGCTGGCCGCAGCCGCGGCCGATTCCTCGACCAGCGCGGAGTTCTGCTGCGTCATCTGGTCGATGCCGGTGATCGAGTCGTTGACGCGGGCAATACCCGAGGACTGCTCCACCGTAGCGGCGCTGATCTCGCCGATCAGGTCGGTCACGCGCCGGACCTGGGCCACGATCTCGCCCATGGTCTGGCCGGCGTCGCCGACCAGGTGCGAACCCTTGTCCACCTGGCCCACGCTGTCCGAAATCAGGGCCTTGATCTCCTTGGCCGCCTCGGCACTGCGCTGCGCCAGCGAGCGTACTTCACCGGCCACCACGGCGAAACCGCGGCCCTGCTCGCCGGCGCGTGCGGCTTCCACCGCGGCATTGAGCGCGAGGATGTTGGTCTGGAAGGCGATGCCGTCGATGACACCGATGATGTCGTTGATCTTCTTCGAGGCGTGCTGGATGCCTGCCATGGTGCTCACGACCTCGCCCACGGCCTGGCCGCCGCGCGCGGCCACCTCGGAGGCGGTGGCCGCCAGCTGCGAGGCCTGGCGCGCATTGTCGGCGCTGTGCTGTACGGTCTGCGTCAGGCTGCCCATGGCCGAGGCGGTCTGCTCCAGCGAGCCCGCCTGCTGTTCCGTACGCTGGCTGAGATCGGCATTGCCCTGGGCGATTTCCGAGGAGGCGGTGGCGATGGACTCGGCAGCGCCCTTGACGTTGCTGATGATGCCCACCAGGGAGCGGTCGGCTCGGCGCAGGTCGTCCATCAGGTCGGCGAATTCGTCACTGGTGCTCGGCTCGGGCACGGTGCCCAGTTCGCCCGCGGCAATCGCGCGGCCTGCCTGCTTGGCCTGCTGCATGGCGCCGGTGATGCCGTAGTACATGCCCATGTAGAGGTAGATCGAGACCAGGATGCCCAGGCCCAGCACGAGGCCCAGCAGGGTGCGCTTGGTGGCGGCGCTGCTGGAGCGCTCGGCCAGCAGCTCATCCATGACCTTGCGGTTCTGCTCGACCAGCGCCCAGGCCGCGTCGATGGTGGCTTGTGCCGCCTGGCCGGCCTGTTGCTGGGTGACGCCGATGGTGTCCGCCGTGGTGAAGTTCTTGCGCGTGAAGGCGATGAATTCCTTGGCACTGGACTTGAGCGTGTCGAAGTTCTTGCTGAGCTTCTTCTCCACCTCGGGGTTGGCCTTCATGGCCTGGGAGAGCATGGTTTCGACCGTGCCGAAGGTGTCGCTCAGGCGCGCCTCGGTCACCTCGTAGAACACCTTGTCCGCAGGCTTGATCTCGCCGCGCGAGACGTTGAGCGTGGAATAGGCGGCCATGCGCACGGCGATGCCGGCGGTGCTGGGCGTGTTGTTGGCCAGGGGGTAACCCAGGTAGAACAGGTCCAGGTCCGGGTCCAGCGACATGCGCGAGCGGTTGCCCATGTCGCGCATGAAGGCATACAGGCGGCCGTACTCCGGGGCATGGGCGCCGAAGGCCTTCTGGGCGAAGTCGGCGTCCAGCGGCAGGGCGTCAACCTTCTTCTGCAACTCGGCCCAGCCATCCTGCAGGCCCTTGAATTCCTTGCCCATGTCGAACCAGGGGGAGGAGGCCTTCACGCCGTCCTCGATGCGCTTGAGCACCGCATCCACGGCCTTGGCGTTGTCCTTGAAACGCTGGCGCACGGCCTGGTCCCCCGGAGCAGCCGTGATGGTGATGCGCCGGCTCTCGATCAGCACCTTGTTCCATTCCACCAGGTCGGCCATCAGGGCGACGGCGGCGCGTTCCGAGGCGATCATGCTCACGCGGGACTGCAGGGCCGAGAGCTGGGAGATGCCCATGTAGACCAGCAGGGCCAGGGCGACCAGGCCGGAGAGGGCGAACTTGTAGCTGAAGCGCAGGCGCGCCATCAGGGCCGTGGCGGGCCCGAAAAAACCGGTCATGGGGGAGACTCCTGGGAAAGCGGATGGACTTTATGGACTAGATCGACCAGATCGGCCAAAGCTTGAGGGCGGGCGTAAAAATAGCCCTGGAAGAGCTGGCAGCCCTGTTGTCGCAGGATGTCGCGCTGGGCTTCGGTTTCCACGCCTTCGGCGATCACCTCCAGCCCCAGGCTCTGGCCCAGGGCGATGATGGTCTGCGTGATGACCACGTCGTTGGGATCGGTCTGCAGGTCGCGCACGAAGGAGGCGTCGATCTTGAGCTGCTGGATGGGCAGGCGCTTGAGGTAGCTCAGCGAGGAGTAGCCGGTGCCGAAGTCGTCCAGCGCAAACTGCACGCCCAGCGCGACCAGCCGGCGCATCTTGTCGGCGGCATCGTCGATGTTGTGGGCCAGAACGCTTTCGGTCAGTTCCAGCTGCAGGCGGCTGGCGTCGGCACCGGTGGCCATCAGCACCGAGGTGACGCTTTCGACGAAGTTGGCCTGCAGCAATTGGTGCGCGCAGAGGTTGACGGAGATCACCAACTCGCCCAGCACGGGCTGGCCGCGCCAGCGCTCGATCTGCTGGCAGACGTGGTCGAGCACCCACTGGCCCAGCGGCAGGATCGGGCCGGTTTCCTCGGCCAGGGGGATGAACTGCCCCGGCATGACCAGGCCGCGCTGCGGATGCAACCAGCGCACCAGGGCCTCGGCCCCGACCATGCGGCCGCTGCTGTCGAACTGCGGCTGGTAGAAGACGCGGAACTGCTGCAGGGCCAGGGCCTGGTTCAGTTCGGCTTCCAGGGCCACGCGCTGGCTGAGGTGCATGGCGATGTCGTGGTCGAAGAAGCGGATGGCGTTGCGCCCGCTGGCCTTGGCTTCGTACATGGCGATGTCGGCGCGCTTGAGCAGCTCGTCTGCGCCCGTGTCCGGGCCGTCGAACAGTGCCACGCCGATGCTGACCGACATCTGGTGGTACTGGCTGTCGATGCCGAAGGGCTCGTGCATGCTGCTACGCAGCTTTTCGGCCAGACTGCGCGCCTGGGCACTGGCGCGCTCGGCATCGGGGTCGAGGCCTTCCAGCAGCACCGCGAATTCGTCACCGCCGGTGTGCGCCACCAGGCCCTGGTCGCCGATGACGCGCAGCATGCGCCCGGCCACGGCCTGCAGCAGCGCGTCGCCGACCTTGTGGCCCAGGGTGTCGTTGATCTGCTTGAAGCGGTCCAGGTCCGAGAACAGCAGGGCGCCGCGGCTGTCGCCGCTGTTGCGCCCCAGGCTCTCCTGCAGGCGTTCGAACAGCAGGCGGCGGTTCGGCAGGCCGGTGAGGGCGTCGTGGTAGGCCAGGTGGTAGACGTGTTCGCTGTGGGCCTTGCGCTCGGAGATGTCGGAGAACACGGTCACGGTGCGCACGAAACGGTCCTTGCGCCGCACCGGCCGGCTGCTGACCTCGACCGGGAAGGTCTTGCCGCTGGCGCTGACGAAGACGTTTTCGCCTTCGTAGGGCTGCTGCCAGCGCTGCGGGTCGAGCAGCGGGTTCACGCCGCCCAGGTGGTGGGGCTGGCTCGCCGGCGAGAGGATCAGCGGCAGCAGCTGCTTGCCCAGCAGGGCCTCGCGCTGGTAGCCGAGCAGGCGGCAGGCGGCGCGGTTGACGTAGGTCGCGTAGCCCTGGCGGTCCAGCACGAACATGCCTTCGCCCATGGCATTGCTGAACGAGTCCATGCGCTGGCGCAGCCAGGTCTCGCGCAGCGCCATGAGCAGCATGAGCAGCAGGGTCAGCACCGCGCTGGCGACCAGCAGGCCGTACTGCTGCCAGATGTCGGACCAGGAGATGACCGGCGGTTTGTCGAAGGGCGGGGCGCGCAGTTCGCGCATCATGGCGCGCACCGGCTCATAGTCGGCCGGCACGGTGAAGCCGTAGATGCCCATGCGCCGCGCCGTGTCGCCGCCGTGCGGCAGCGAAAGCAGGGCGCCGGCGATGCGCACCGCGAGGTCTTCCGGCAGGTGCGACATGGCAACGACCGGCCATTCCGGATAAAGCCGCGAGGACAGGGCATAGGGATAACCGGGGTAGTTCTGCTGCCCCAGAACCTTCAGCTCACCCGGCTTGAGCCGCCCCTCGCGCACCAGGGTTTCGAGCAGGCCGGTGCGCAGGTAGGCGGCGTCGGCCTCGTTGGCCAGCAGTGCATCGATGACGCGGTCCTGCGGCAAGCCGGTTTCCACCAGGCGCCCGGGGCTGATCGACTGGCGCGCCAGTTCGGTGGCCTGGATCTGGTAGCCACCGAAGGACAGGCGCGAGACCGTGGCGATGCGCTGGCCCTGCAGATCCTTCAGGTTGCGCAGGTCCTGGCGCGCGCTGCGTGCCACGATGACGCCGCCCATGGCACGTACCGGCTGGCGGTTCTCCAGATTGATCAGGGAGGCCAGGGGGGTGGAGAGGCCGTTCTGATGCACCATGCGCACGTACTCGCCGGGCTGGGTGAGCACCAGGTCCACCGCCTGCTGGCGCACGGCCTCCTGCATGGGGCCGTATTCGAGCACCCTGAGTTCGAAGTGCGCCGAGGGGACCGAGCGGTTGAGGTAGTCAGTCAGGGGCTTCCACTGGGCCAGGGCGAGGGCTTCGGGACGGAACGACAGGACACCCACTACGATGGTTTCGGGGTTGGCCCGCAGCGACGTGGCGGCCAGGGCCAGCAACAGTCCGGTCAATGCACTTTGCAGGCGCCGCTTCATCATGAGGTGGCGTTGGCCGGTAGGTAGGCGCCGGTATAGAGCCTGTCAAAGTCCACGGGCTGACGGATGATGCCGGCCTGCAGCATGATGGCCGAGAGCTTGGTCGTGACGCGTTGCAGGTCACCATCCTGGGCCGAGAGATAGCGCTGGTTGCCGATCAGGTCCGGCAACTCCATGCCGCGCAACGAGGAGATCAGTTCTTCGGCCGAAATCTCCAGGCGGGTGGCGATCCGGTAGGCCGAGTCCCAGGGATTTTGCCGCAGGTAGGTCAAGGCCCGGAAGTGGGCAAGCAGCGCAGCGCGCAGCGGCGCGCCATGGGAGAGCAACGTGGCCGGCCGGACGGCCAGCACATCAAAGATCGTGTCGGGAAGCTCGCGTGTACTCAGCAGGGGGGTGGCGCCGAGTTTCCTGATCTTGGTCGCCATCGGCTCATACGTGAGGATGGCGTCCACATCGCCGCG
>CAUPQO010000187.1:0-6440 GCA_963513295.1 uncultured Hylemonella sp. | reverse complement strand
GGTCGGGAAACAGGGCGCTGCGTTCGGTCGCGCTGATCCCCAGGCCACGCACACGACCAGACTGGATGTGCGGCAAGGTGGACGGCGGCGTGCCGAAGTAGATCTGGGTATCGCCCGCGATCAGCGACTGCATGGCCGGACCACCGCCGCGGTAGGGAATCTCGGTGAACTTGACCCCGGCGACCTGGGCAAACTGCGCGGCGCCCAGATGGGTCGCCGAGCCATTGCCGGCGGTGGCCACGTTCAGCGCACCGGGAGCGGCCTTGGCCTTGGCAATCAACTCCTTGACCGAGTTGAGGCCGGCGTTGGGATTGACCGCGATCACCAGCGGCGAGGCGGTGAGCTTGGTCACGGGCAACAGATCACTGGGCTTGTAGTTCAGCTTGGGATTGAGTGCAGGGTTGACCGAAATGCTGCTCGGGCTGGCGATCAGCAGGGTGTAACCATCAGGCGCCGACTTGGCCACCATGTCGGCGGCGATGCTGGAGCCCGCACCGGCCTTGTTCTCGATCACGATGGGCTGGCCCAGGGCCCGACCCAGGGCATCTCCCACGGAGCGTGCCACATAGTCGGCCGCACCGCCCGGGGCGAAACCGACCACCAGCCGGATGGGTTTGTTGGGATAAGCGGCCTGCGCCCAGACCGGCGTGGTGCCGCCCAGGGCCAGCAGGGCGGCCATCAACATGGATTTGTATTGCATGGTGTGTCTCCTCAAGTTTTTCTGTCGAGACTGCGGGGCCCAGGCCCCGCATCAGCCTGCTCACTCCAGCTTGACGCCGGCGCTCTTGACCAGGTTCACCCAGAACTTCTCGTCCTGGGCCAGGAAGGCAGCGTAGTCAGCGGGCGATTTGGAGACCGACACGTCGGTGCCTTCGCGCGCCAGGGCGGCTTTCACGCCGGGCTGTTTCATCGCTTCCTGGGTGGCATCGAACAGCTTCTGCACGATGGGCTGCGGCGTGCCGGCGGGCACGAAGAAACCGTACCAGAAGTCGATGAGGTAGTCCGGCAAACCGGCTTCCTTCATGCCCGGCAGGTCGGGAAACAGCGGCGTGCGCTCCAGCGTGCTGACCCCGAGGCCGCGCAGGCGGCCGGCCGTCACCTGGGGCAGCACCGAAGGCGGCGTACCGAAGGTAACCTGCGTATCGCCGGCAATCACCGACTGGATGGCCGGACCGCCGCCGCGGAAGGGGATGTGCTGCATCTGCACGCCAGCCACCTGGCTGAACAGGGCCGCGCCCAGGTGCGGGGCCGAGCCGTTGCCCGAGGTGGCAAAGTTCAGTTTGCCGGGGTCCTTCTTGGCGCGAGCGATCAGCTCCTGGACCGAGTTGATGCCTGTCGCCGGATTGACCGCGATCACCAGCGGCGAGCTGGTGAGCTTGCTCACGGGCTGCAGGTCACTGGGTTTGTAGGGGAGCTTGGCATTGAGCGCGGGGTTGACCGAGATACTGCTCGGGCTTGCGATCAGCAGGGTGTAGCCGTCCGGCGCCGACTTGGCCACCATGTCGGCGGCGATGCTGGAGCCGGCACCGGCCTTGTTCTCGATCACGATGGGCTGGCCCAGGGCTCGGCCCAGGGCGTCCCCCACGGAACGCGCCACATAGTCGGCGGCGCCGCCCGGGGCGAAACCCACGATCAGCTTGACGGGTTTGCTCGGGTAGGCCGGCGCCTGGGCCAGGGCGGCCTGGGAGCAGGCCCCCAAGACCAGGGCAACCAGCAGCAGTTTGCGTTTGTGCATGTCGTATCTCCTCGTTGGTTATGGTTGGCTGACGTGACGGAATACTGAATCAGGGCAGGCCGGCCAGCACGATCTTGCCCATGTGCTGGGCGGCTTCCATGGCCGCCTTGGCCTCGGCCAGCTGTTCGAAGGGCAGCACGCGGTCGACCAGCGGCACGATGCGGCCATCGGCCAGCATGGGCAGGATCTGCGCCTTGAAAGGCGGCACACCCGCGGCCTTCATGTCGGCATTGCGCAGCTTGTTGGACACGCCGAACAGCGTCAGGCGCTTGGCATGCAGGGCGTCGAGGTCGATCTCGGCGTGCAGCACACCATCGACATAACCCACCACCGCCAGCCGCCCCTGGAAACCCAGGCAACGCAGGCTTTCGGCGAACATGGTGCCGCCCACGGCGTTGACCACCAGGTTCACGCCCTTGCCGCCCGTGGCCTGCATGACGGCCTCATGGAAATCGGGTTGGCGGGTGCACAGGCCCAGGTCCAGACCCAGGGTCTTGAGGTGGTCGAGCTTGGCCTGCGAGCCCGAGGTACCGATCACCTTCGCACCCAGGGCCTTGGCCATGGTCAGCGCCGTCACGCCCAGGCCGGAGGACACCCCAGGGATCAGCAGCCACTGGCCCGCCTGCAGCTGGCCCTGCAGTACCAGCATGTCGTGCACCACCAGACCGGTCAGGGGAACGGCCGCGGCCTGTTCCCAGCTCAGGCGTTCGGGCTTGGGCATGGCCTCGCGCGCGTCCATCAGCACGACTTCGGCAAAACCGCCGCTGCAGCGGCCCATGACCGGGTCGCCAGTCTTGAAGCCCGTCACACCCGCACCGCAGGCCACCACTTCACCCGCCGCTTCCATGCCCGCCGCCTTGGCGCTGCCTTCGGCCTGCAGGCTGTGGCCGATGATGAACTCGCCGCGGTTCAGGCCGGCGGCGCGCACGCGCACCAGCAGCTGGCCCGGCCCGGGATCAGGACGGGGAATGTCGCGCAGTTCCACCTCGATCTTGCCGCCGGTGATCTTGGCCCAGTAGGACTTCATCTCTTTTTCCTTGCTTGTTTCACTTGCCGCGGAACACGGGTTTGCGTTTTTCCATGAAGGCCTTGCGGCCCTCGGCATAGTCTTCGCTCTGGAAACAGCCCTGGATCAACGCGCGGCATTTGTCGAAGTCCACCTCGGGCGAAGGCTTGAGGATCTCGGCCACGATGGCCTTGCCGGCGCGCACCGTCAGCGGCGCATTGGCGGCCAGGGCCTGGGTGTATTCGGCCAGCAGGGCGGGCAGCTGGTCCGGCGCGCAGACGCGCGAGATCAGGCCCACCTCCTTGGCCTCCACGGCGCTGATGCGGCGTGCCGTGAAGAACAGGTCCTTGGCCACACCGGGGCCAACCAGGTCCACCAGATTCTTCATGGCCGAATAACGGTACCCCAGGCCCAGGCGCGCGGCCGGGATGGAAAACACCGCGTCGCTGCTGGCGATACGGATGTCGCAGCTCATGGCCACGTTGACCCCGCCACCGATGCAATAACCGCGGATGCAGGCCAGCGTGGGCAAGCTGCAGTTGTAGATGCCCATCAGCGCCTGCTCGGCCATGAGCTCGTAGCGGGCCACGGCCTCGCGCGCGGCGCGCATGTCCTCAAACTGCGAGATGTCGGCGCCCGAGACAAAAGCCTTCTCGCCGGCACCGCTGAACACCACCAGACGCACACGCTCGTCGGCCTCGGCCAGCGCCAGCAGCACGGGCACGGCCTCCCACATGTCGACCGAGAGCGCGTTGTGGCGCTCGGGGTTGTTGAAGCGGATGTGCAGCGTGCCGCCATCCTCGTCCATCCAGCTCTGCACCCGCTCGGTAGGGGACTGGTACGTGATCTCTGCCATTTCAATAAACTCCTTGTGCCTTCAGGCGCTTCATTTCCTCATCGGCCAGGCCGAGTTCGTGCAGGATCTCCGCACTGTGCTCGCCGCGCTTGGGGGCGGCGCGGGCGATCGTGCTGGGCGTGCGCTCCAGCTGCACCGGCTGGCCCACCAGACGCTGCGCGCCATGGTGCGCCGAGACCACCTCCTTGACCATGCCCAGGTGCTGCACCTGTTCTTCCTCGAACACTTCCTGGACGTTGTTGATCAGGCCGCAGGCCACACCGCCCTCGTTGAAACGCTGCACCCAATAGGCACGGTCCTGCGCAGCCAGACGGCGGTTGATCTCTTCGTTGAGCGAGTCTCGGTTGACCGAACGGCCCATCTTGTCGTGGTAACGCGCATCCGTCACCCACTCGGGCGCGCCCAGGATGTCGCAGAAGCGCTCCCAGATCTTGGAGCCGAAGACGGCGATGTTCATCCAGCCGTCACGCGCCTTGTAGACGCCGGTGGGGATGCTCGTGGGGTGGTAGTTGCCGGCCTGTGTGGGCACCTCGCCGTCGATCAGCACACGTGAGGTCTGGAAATCCATCATGTAGACCATGGACTCCAGCAGCGAGGTGTGCAGGAACTGGCCCTTGCCCGAAGCCTCACGTTCCAGCAGCGCGACCAGGATGCCCTGGGCCGCGAAGATGCCGGCGCACAGGTCGGCAATCGGGATGCCCACGCGCATGGGGCCGTCACCCGGCTTGCCGGTGACCGACATCAGGCCGCTCATGCCCTGGGCGATCTGGTCGAAACCCGGGCGCTGGGCCAGGGGGCCACTCTGGCCGAAACCCGAGATGCTGGCGTAGACCAGGCGCGGATGTTCCTTGGCCAGCGTCTCGTAGTCGATGCCCAGGCGGAACTTCACGTCGGGGCGGAAGTTCTCCACCACCACGTCGGCGGTGGCGATCAGGCGCTTGAGCACGGCGATGCCCTCGGCCTCCTTGAGGTTGAGCGTGATGGAGCGTTTGTTGCGGTGCGTGTACTGGTAGTCGGAGCCGTCCTGCCCGCCCAGGGTGTCGTCGCCGCGCATGTGCTCGGGCATCTGGACCTGGATGACGTCGGCGCCCCAGTCGGCCAGCTGGCGGCAGCAGGTCGGGCCGGCGCGCACCTGGGTCAGGTCGATCACGCGAAAACGCGCCAGGGCGGGGGAAGCGGGAAGATGGGGCATGGGAAAAGAGCAGCAAGTCAAACTGGGAGGCAGTGTCCTGCCCATGACCTAAAGTGTCAACACTTTTTCATGAATAGATGACACTTTTAATGGTTTTCCCCAATCCACCCTCCACCGCGGGTGCTACCATCCAGCCACCCCGAAGCGCAACGCCCGACCTGCCCCCATGGACTCCGTCAAAGAAAAAACCGAGCAAGGTCTCTCCCCTGCCATCGCGGAAGAACTCAAGCGCCTGATCTACAGCGGCGAGATCCAGCCCGGTGAGCGCCTGAACGAAGCCGCCCTGGCCCTGCGCATGGGCACCAGCCGTGGCCCCATCCGCGAAGCCATCCGCATGCTGGCCGGCCTGGGCCTGGTGACAGCCGTGCCCAACCGCGGCGTTTTCGTGCGCCAGATCTCGGTGCGCGAAATGCTGGAAATCTACGAACTGCGCGCCCTGATCTTCGGTTTCGCCGCCGAACGCGCCTGCGAACACCTGGACGACGCGCACCGCGCCGAAATGGAACAGCTGCTGGTCCAGATGGACGCCGCCTGCGAGGCCGGGGAAAGCACGGCCTATTACGAACACAATCTGCGTTTTCACGCCCTGATCCTGCAGCTCTCGGGCAACCAGCGCGCCCACCAGGCCTACGACGACCACGTCAAGGAACTGCACCTGTTCCGGCGCCGTTATTTCAATGCCCCGGGCAATATGCGCCGCTCCAACACCGAACACCGCGCCATCTTCGAGGCCATCGCCAAAGGCGCGGCCAGCCGGGCGCGTACCCTGGCCGAGCGCCACGTGCTCTCGGGGCGCGACCGTCTGCTGACCCTGCTGGACCAGCCGGCCTGAGTGTCCTCCCTGCGCGCCGGGCGGGCCCCGGACTTGTAGGAAAATCGGGGTTATGACCACCCGCCCCGTCCGCTCCCAGTACGAAGACTTCATGCGCCACGTCTACACGACGGGCGTCACCAAGACCGACCGCACCGGCACCGGCACACGCAGCGTGTTCGGCCACCAGATGCGCTTCGACCTCAACGAGGGCTTTCCCCTGGTCACCACAAAGAAGGTCCACCTGAAGTCCATCATCCAGGAACTGCTTTGGTTCCTCACCGGATCGAGCAACAACAACTGGCTCAAGGAGCGTGGCGTCAGCATCTGGGACGAATGGGCCCGCCCCGACGGCGATCTGGGCCCGGTCTACGGCGTGCAGTGGCGCAGCTGGCCCACCCCCGACGGCGGCCACATCGACCAGATTGCCGAGGTCATCAAGACGCTGAAAAGCAACCCGGACTCGCGCCGCATCATCGTCAGCGCATGGAATGTGGCCGAGCTCAGCAAGATGGCGCTCATGCCCTGCCACGCCTTCTTCCAGTTCTACGTGGCCGAGGGAAGACTGAGCTGCCAGCTCTACCAGCGCAGCGCCGACATCTTCCTGGGCGTGCCTTTCAACATCGCCAGCTACGCCCTGCTCACCCACATGGTGGCGCAGCAGTGTGACCTGGCGGTGGGGGACTTCATCTGGACCGGCGGCGACTGCCACATCTACAGCAACCACCACGAGCAGGTGGAGCTGCAACTGAGCCGCACGCCCCACCCCTACCCCACGTTGAACATCAAGCGCCGGCCGGATTCGATCTTCGATTACCAGTTCGAGGACTTCGAGGTGCT
>CAUPQO010000186.1:0-6447 GCA_963513295.1 uncultured Hylemonella sp. | reverse complement strand
GGTTTGTTGAGCACCAGCAGGTGCTCGTCCTCGTGGACGATGTCCAGCGCCATGGCTTCCGGCAGGAAGGCCTGGCTCTGCGGTGTGGGGCGCAACTCGATCTGCCCCCGCTCGCCGGCCCGCACCTTGTGCGCCGGCTTGCGCAGGGTCAGCTCGCCCTGGGTCACGGCGCCTGCCTCGATCAGCTGCTGCAGGTAACTGCGTGAAAACTCGGGCACCAGCGCGCTCAGGGCGCGGTCCAGCCGCAGGCCGTGCTGCTCCATGCCGATGGTCCAGGCCCGCAGTTCGACCTCGGACGCCTCCTCCGCCGCGTCCTCGAAGTCCTCGATGACGGGGTCGGCCGATATAATTGATGCCTGTTGATTCAACGCGATTGCCCCTGATGCCCAGCGCCAAATTATCGGTCGTCTCCGCCCTGCTCCTGGCCGCCGCTGCGCTGCTGGCCGGCTGCTCCACCAAACCGGTCGATCCGACCGCCAAGATGACGCCGGAGCAGATCCACGAGATGGCCCGCGAGGAGATCTTCAATCTCCAGTACGCCAAGGGCATCGAACTGCTGGAAAAACTCGAAGGCCGCGCCGCCGGCACGCCGCTGGCGCAGCAGGCCCAGCTCGAAAAGGCCCACGCCCACTACAAGAACGAGGAACCGGCCCAGGCCGTGGCCACGCTGGACCGTTTCATCCGCCTGCACCCGGCCAGCCCCGCCATCGACTACGCGCTTTACCTCAAGGGCATGGTCAGTTTCAACGAGGACCTGGGCCTGTTCTCCCGCATCACGCAGCAGGATCTCTCCGAACGCGACCAGCAGGCAGCCAAGGAATCCTTCGCCGCCTTCAAGGAACTGGTCACGCGTTTCCCCCATTCCCGCTACGCCGCCGATGCGAGTGCGCGCATGACCTATATCGTCAACTCGCTGGCCAGGTACGAGGTCCACGTGGCGCGTTATTACTACAGCCGCGGCGCCTACCTGGCGACCATCAACCGCGCCCAGCAGGCCATCGCCGACTACCGCGACGCCCCCGCGCTGGAAGAAGCCCTCTACCTCATGGTGCAGTCCTACGACGCCCTGCAGCTGCCCCAGCTGCGCGACGACACGCGCCGTGTGCTGCAGTCCAACTACCCGCAGAGCCGCTACATCGGCGGCAGCGGCGGCGACACCACCACGGTCAGACAGGGTCCGTGGTGGAAGCTGTGGTGAGTTCCAGCAAGCGCTGATCCAGTTCGGCCTCGCTGGCCAGGCGCCGCATCGGCGGCAGTGCCGCCAGCAGGCGGCGACCGTAGCCCATGCTGGCCAGGCGCGTGTCGCAGATCACCAGCACGCCCTGGTCCGAGACCCGCCGGATCAGCCGCCCCGCCCCCTGTTTGAGCGCCACCGCCGCCTCGGGCACGTGGTAATCGTTGAAAGGGCTGCGCCCGGCCGCTTCGAGCCGGCGGCTGCGCGCCTGCACCAGCGGGTCCCCCGGCGGCGGAAAGGGCAGCTTGTCGATCACCACCAGCTGCAGCGCCTCGCCGGGGATGTCCACCCCCTCCCAGAAGGAGGCCGAGGCCACCAGCACACAACCGGGCTGGCCGGGCAGCACGCCCTCGCGAAAACGGTCCAGCAGCTCGCGCTTGGGCAACTGCCCCTGGCTCAGCACCTGCAGCCCGCCATCCGGCGGCAGCAGCTGCGGCAGGCGTTCGCTGATGGTGCGCAGGGCCCGCAGCGTGGTGGTCAGCACCAGGGTGCGCCCGCCCAGCACCGGGGCCAGGCGCGCCACCAGGGCGGCCACCTCTTCGCTGTGTCGTGCATCGTTGGGCTTGGAGAGCTGGCGCGGCACGTAGACGGCGGCCTGGCGCGCATAGTCGAAAGGGCTGTCCACTCTCAACACGCGGGCCTCGCCCAGGCCGCAGGGCTCGGTGAACCAGCTCAGGCGCTCGTCGTCCCCCAGCGTGGCCGAGGTGAAGATCCAGCTGCGGGAGGCGGCCTCGCCCTCGCGCGGCGCCAGCAGCCGGGTCTGCACCGCCTCGGCGATGTCCAGCGGCGACTCCACCAGGCGCAGCTGTTGCGACACCTCCAGCCAGCGCACCGCCTCGGGTGCGCGTTCGGCCTGGAAGAATTCCGCCAGCGCCGCCAGCGCCCGGGCCCGCTCGGCCAGGCGCATGAAATCCGGCCCCAGTTCGTCCATGTGCTCCAGCGCGGCGCGGGCCTCGCCGCAGGCGCGCTGCAGCGCCGCCAGGGCCAGGCCCCAGGCGTCGGCGGCGATGCGTTCGGGCGCGGCGCCGTCCCAGGCATGGCGGCTGCCGCCGGCCGGCGCCCGCCCGGCACACAGGCGCAGGTCGCGCGCGGCGCGCTCCACCTCGGCGGTCAGTTGCTGCCAGTCGGCCAGGCCGCGCGCCTGCTGCAGGCCGCAGGCCAGCAGGTCGCGGCAGAAATCCAGCACCTGGGCAGTCGAGAGCTGGCGGCCCAGGAACTGCACGCCGGTCTCGTTGAGCGTATGCGCCTCGTCGAAGATCACGGTGCGCACGCTGGGCAGCAGCTCGGCCATGCCCGATTCGCGCACGGCCAGGTCGGCGAAGAAGAGATGGTGGTTGATGACCACCACGTCGGCCGCCAGCGCCTCGCGCCGGGCCAGGTTCACGTGGCAGTCGCGGTAACGCGGGCAGTTGCTGCCCAGGCAGTTGTCGCGCGTGGAGGTCACCAGTGGGATCACGGGCGAGCGCTCGTCCAGGCCCGGCAGCTCGGACAGGTCGCCGCTGCGGGTCTGCTGGGCCCAGCGCTCCACGCGGGCCAGGGCGTAGGCGGCCTGCGGCGCGGCCATGGCGCCTTCCTGGCGGGCCAGCTCCATGCGGTGCAGGCAGAGGTAACTCGCGCGCCCCTTGAGCAGGGCCATGCGCAGGGGCAGGCCCAGCGCCTCGATCAGGCGCGGCAGGTCGCGCGCGTAGAGCTGGTCCTGCAGGGTCTTGGTGGCGGTGGACAGCAGCACGCGTTCGCCGCTGAGCAGGGCCGGCACCAGGTAGGCGTAGGTCTTGCCCACGCCGGTGCCGGCCTCGGCCACCAGCACGCTGCGCTGCTCGATGGCCTCGGCCACGGCCAGCGCCATATCGGTCTGCCCGCTGCGCGGATGGAATTCGTCGACGGTGCGCGCCAGCACGCCCTCGGGCGCGAAAGCCGCGCGCACGGCTTCAAGCAGGTTCATCGGGCGTAAGTTCGTGTGCGAGGCGGGCGATCTCGTCGCGCAGGACCAGCCGGCGTTTCTTGAGCCGGCGGATCATCAGTTCGTCGATCACGACCTCGTCGCCCAGGCGGTCGATCAGGGCGTCAAGGTCGGCATGCTCGATGCGCAGCTCGATCAGCCGGCGCTGCGGCGAATGCAGGTTGGAATCCAAAAATCAGGCCCGGTGGGAAAACAGCCAAAGCGGGAATACTTGTCAGCTATGCTTTCAGGAATGGTTTGATAATACGACTTTCATCCAGCCTTCACGGGCCGGATCCAGGGGACACAGTGGAAACAGAAGCATGAGCAAAGGCTACCGACTCACCGCGGCCACCGGCATCCACAAGGGCGATCGCGAATACCAGCAGGACCAGGTGGCCGTGTTCACCCATCCGCGCCACATCGGCTGCATGCTGGCCGTGGTGGCCGACGGAATGGGCGGGCGCAGCGGCGGGCGCAAGGCCTCCGACCAGGTCATGCTCACCGCCAAGCAGCTGTTCGAGCGCTACGCCCCCGAGACCGACGATGCCTCGGCCATGCTGTCCCAGCTGGTGCAGGAGGCGCACATCGTCATCAAGCTGACCGCCATCTCGGCCGAGCAGGAACCGCACAGCACCCTGGCCGCCTTCCTGATCAACCCGGGCGGCGACTGCCACTGGATCCATGCCGGCGATTCGCGCATCTACCACTTCCACGCCAACCAGATGGTGCGTCGCACGCTGGACCACTCCTATGTGCAGACCCTGGTCAACCGCGGGGAACTGACCGAAGAGGAAGCCGCCGTGCACCCGCAGTCCAACATCCTGATGGGCTGCCTGGGCACCGAGAGCGACCCGCCGCAGGAGACCCACTTCATCCCGCAACTGCGCCCGGGCGACACGCTCATGGCCTGCAGCGACGGTGTCTGGCACTACTTCAGCAATGATGAACTGGGTTCGGTGCTCTCCAGCCTGTCGGCACGCGAGGCCTCCGAGTTCCTGATCGAAAAGGCACGCTCACGCGCCAACGGCGGCGGCGACAACCTCTCGTTGGTCATCGTCAAGCTCGAAGCACTGAGCGACACGCGCTGATAGCGCATCGAATTGTGTGAATAAATCGTCGCGGGCGGGTCGAGGGCAAGGCGCGCGGAGCGCAGCGACCGAGACATATCAAGACGATAAGCGAGAGAGCGAGCACCGCGCAACGCCGCCATCGGCCCGCGCAGTAGATTTATTCGCACATTTTTAGGGAGGCACCGGCAGGGGCCGGCTCGTCCGTGGCACCTGTCCCGGCTGGGCGCGTTCACGCTGCAGGCGACGGTCTTCGGCTTCCTTCTGCCTGGCCTCGTAGGCCTTCTGCAGCCGGGCGCGCTCCGCAGCACTGACGGGTGCCGAAGCTGCTCCTGCCGGCGCCGAGGCAGACGCCGCCGGCACCGGTGCACCCTGCGCCGTGGCCTGCTTCTGCCGGGCGCGCGCCTGCCGCGCCTCGTATTCCTTGCGCGCCGCCTCGCGCTGCTCGGCCGCCTCCTCGCTGGCGCGCTGGGCAGCACGCTCCTCGGTGCGGCGCAACTGCTCGGCGGCCGCGGCGGCGCGGCGCTCGTCGTTGAGGATGATCTCCTGCCGGCGCAGCTCCTCCAGGGTCACGCGGCGGCGCTTGCGCACCTCGCGCAGGCAGTCGTTGACCGCGAAACGCTGGTAACAGTCGACCTCCTCCTCGCCATAACGCGCCAGGGCCTGGCTGCGCTCGGCGTCGATGCGGGCGCGCTCGCGCAGCTGGACCTCGGGGTCATAGGAAGCGGGCTGCTGGGCCCAGGCCGGCCCCAGGACAAGCAGGCCGGTCAGCAGGATCAGGAAACGTTTCATGTCAGGCGGGTATCGACCACGCGGCGTTCCTGCTCCAGGAACTCGCGCGACTGCATTTCGTTGAGTCGTGACACTGTACGCGGAAATTCGTGCACCAGGGGCCCGTCGGTGTAGAGCTCCTCGGGCGGCACGGCGGCCGACATGATGAGCTTGACGCGCCGGTCGTACAGCACGTCCACCAGCCAGGTGAAACGCCGCGCCTCGGAGGCCATGCGCACCGGCATGTGCGGCACGTCACTGAGGAAGACGGTGTGGAACTGGCTGGCGATTTCCAGATAGTCGTTCTGCGAACGCGGGCCCCCGCAGAGCGTGCGGAACTCGAACCACACCACACCACCGGCCTTGCGCCGGGCATGGATCTGGCGCGACTCGATATGCAGCACCGGGTCCTCGTCGCGCGCCTCGGCCAGGCGATCGAAAG
Source organism: uncultured Hylemonella sp. (assembly GCA_963513295.1). Classification (GTDB taxonomy): domain Bacteria; phylum Pseudomonadota; class Gammaproteobacteria; order Burkholderiales; family Burkholderiaceae_C; genus Hylemonella. The sequence goes on along the minus strand of CAUPQO010000186.1, from coordinate 991 downwards.
CCTGCGCCATGGCGGCATCGGCCTCAGGCCCGAGGGGCGTGTGGTAGGTCCGCACCTGCTCCATGGTGCGCCGGCGATAGTCGGTGCCGTTGTCCACGTTCACCACTTCCATCGTCTGGTTCAGCAGGGCGATGGCGGGCAGGATGCGGTCGCGGTGCAGGCCGTTGGGGTAAAGATCGTCGGGCTTGAAATTGGAGGTCGCCACCAGGCCCACGCCGTTCCTGAACAGCGCCGCCAGCAGGCGGTGCAGGATCATGGCATCGGTGATGTCGGCGACGTGGAACTCGTCGAAGCAGATCAGCTTGTACTTGGCGGCCATGCGCTCGGCCAGCGCGTCCAGCGGATTGACCGTGCCCTGCAGCTCGGCCAGTTCGCGGTGCACCTCGCGCATGAACTCGTGAAAGTGCAGGCGCGTCTTGCGCACCAGGGGCACGGCGTTGAAGAAGCAGTCCATCAGGAAGCTCTTGCCCCGCCCCACCCCGCCGTACAGGTACACCCCTTTGGGGATGTCGGGGTGGTTGATCAGCTTCTTCAGCGCATTGGCGCGTTTTTCCTTGTAGCGGAACCACTCCGCTGCGCAGCGCTCCAGCGAATGGACGGCGTGCAGCTGCGCGGGGTCACTCGCGTAACCCCGCGTTTTGAGCTCCGCCTCGTAGGCCTCGAGTACCGATGCCAAGCCGTGGTACCCGTGCGCGTCAGAAGTTCAGCGTGCGCTTGTCCACCGCCAGCGCGGCTTCCTTGGTCGCTTCGCTCAAGGACGGGTGCGCGTGACAGATGCGCGCGATGTCCTCGGCGCTGGCCTTGAACTCCATGGCCACCACGGCTTCGGAGATCAGCTCGCTGGCCATGGGGCCCACGATGTGCACGCCCAGGATCTCGTCGGTCTTGGCGTCGGCCAGGAACTTCACCATGCCGGTCGTGTCGCCCAGCGCGCGTGCGCGGCCATTGGCCAGGAAAGGGAAGGTGCCGGCCTTGTAGGCCACACCGTCCG
>CAUPQO010000185.1:0-6555 GCA_963513295.1 uncultured Hylemonella sp. | reverse complement strand
TCGGCCCCATGATTTGATCTGCATCAAAAACGGCCCCCCCTATCGGACTAAGCTGGCTGGGCCTGCAGGCATGCACGTCGCGCGCCTGCAGGCCCAGATCCGGAGGTCCCATGCCCAGAGCCATGCTGATCCGCAAGACGGCGCGCGATCTGCGCGAGCCGCCGCACCTCGCCGATTACGCAGCCGAATGCCGCAACTTTCGCTGGGAAGCAGAGCGCCGGCGCCTGGGCGGCCTGCCCGGCGGCGGCCTCAACATCGCGCACGAGGCGGTGGACCGCCACGTCGCTGGCGCCCTGCGCGATCGGGTGGCGTTGCGCTTCGTCAGCCGCAGCGGCCCCGCGCTGGACCTGAGTTATGCCGAACTGGCGCGCCGCAGCAATCGCTTTGCCAACGTGCTGCGTTCCCTGGGCGTCGCGAAGGGGGACAGGCTGTTCGTGCTGGCCGGGCGCATTCCCGAGCTCTACATCGCCGTGCTGGGCGCATTGAAGAACGGCACGGTGGTCACGCCCATGTTCTCGGCCTTCGGCCCCGAGCCCATCGCCACGCGCATCAACATCGGCAGCGGTTCGGTGCTGGTGACCACCGACGTGCTGTACCGCAAGAAGATCAAGGCCATGCGCGCGCAGATGCCCACGCTGCGCCACGTGCTGCTGGTGGCCGAGGACGGCGGCAGCACGAATGAAGCCGACACGCTGGACCTGGCGGCGCTGCTGCGCGCGGCTTCCGACGACTTCACGGTCGTGGCCACCGAGCCGGAAGACCCGGCGCTGCTGCACTTCACCAGCGGCACCACCGGCACGCCCAAGGGCGCCATCCACGTGCATGGCGCCGTGGTGGCGCACGCGGCCACCGGGCGCTACGCGCTCGACCTGCACCCGCAGGACCGCTACTGGTGCACGGCCGATCCGGGCTGGGTCACCGGCACGTCCTACGGCATCATTGCGCCCCTGCTGCTGGGCGTGACCTCGCTGGTCGACCGCGAGGAGTTCGACGCGCAGCGCTGGTACACGCTGCTGGAGCAGGAGCGCATCACGGTCTGGTACACCGCGCCCACGGCCATCCGCATGCTGATGAAGGCCGGGGCCGAACTGGCGCAGCAGCACCGTTTTCCCGACCTGCGCTTCGTCGCCAGTGTCGGCGAGCCGCTCAACCCCGAGGCCGTCTGGTGGGGCCTGGACGCGCTGGGCCTGCCCATCCACGACAACTGGTGGCAGACCGAGACCGGCGGCATCATGATCGCCAACACCCCGGCCTTCGACATCAAGCCCGGCTCCATGGGCCGGCCGCTGCCGGGCATCGAGGCCTGCATCGTCGAGCACCTGGAGGCCGAGGGCGAACCGGCGCGGGTGCGGGTGATCGAGCAGCCGGATGTCGAGGGCGAACTGGCACTGCGGGCCGGCTGGCCTTCCATGTTCCGCGGTTACCTGAACAACGAGGCGCGTTACCGCAAGTGCTTTGCGGGCGACTGGTATCTCACCGGCGACCTGGCGCGGCGCGACGCCGACGGCTATTACTGGTTCGTCGGTCGCGCCGACGACGTCATCAAGTCGGCCGGCCACCTGATCGGGCCTTTCGAAGTGGAGAGCGCGCTGATGGAACACCCGGCTGTGGCCGAGGCCGGTGTCATCGGCAAGCCCGACCCGGTGGTGGGGGAAGTGGTCAAGGCTTTCGTCTCGCTCAAGGACGGCTACGCGGCCGACGAGGCCTTGCGCCTGGACATCCTGGGCCATGCGCGCAAGCGCCTGGGGGCGGCGGTGGCGCCCAAGGAAATCGCCTTCCTGCCCACGCTGCCGCGTACGCGCAGCGGCAAGATCATGCGCCGCCTGTTGAAAGCACGCGAACTCGGCCTGCCCGAGGGCGACACCTCGACGCTGGAGGGCGGTGCATGAACACGATCAGCGTGCCGGAACCGCCGAGCGGCCCGGTGCCCTGGGAGAGGAACCAGGCCCACGGCGTCCTGCTGGATCTGTTGCGCATCCGTCGCATGGAGGAGCGTTGCGCCCAGCTCTACGGCGAGCAGAAGATCCGCGGCTTCCTGCACCTGTACATCGGCGAGGAGGCCATAGCCACCGGCGTGATGCGAGCCCTGCAGACCGAAGACAACATCGTCGCCGCCTATCGCGAGCATGGCCACGCGCTGCTGCGCGGCCTGTCCATGCGCAGCATCATGGCCGAGATGTACGGCAAGCAGGAGGGCTGCTCGCGCGGGCGCGGTGGCTCCATGCACCTGTTCGACCGCGCGCGGCGTTTCTACGGCGGCAACGCCATCGTCGGTGGCGGCCTGCCTCTGGCCGCCGGTCTGGCGCTGGCCGACCAGATGCAAAAACGGGAGGCGCTCACGGCCTGCTTTTTCGGCGAAGGCGCCATGGCCGAGGGGGCCTTCCACGAAGCCGTGAACCTGGCCGCCTTGTGGCACTTGCCGGTACTCTTCCTGTGCGAGAACAACCTCTACGCCATGGGCACTGCGCTGGCGCGCTCGGAAGCGCAGACCGACCTGTGCGCCAAGGCCGCTGCCTACGGACTGGCCGCCACCCTGGTCGACGGCATGGATGTGGTGGCGGTGCAGGCTGCGGTGCAGGCGGCCGCGCAGCAGGTGCGCGGCGGCGCCGGCCCGCAGTTCCTGGAGCTGCGCACCTACCGCTTCCGTGCCCACTCCATGTTCGACCCCGAGCTCTACCGCGACAAGGCCGAGGTCGAGGCCTGGAAGACGCGCGGTCCCATCCATACCTACACGGCGCGCCTGAAGACGCAGGGCTTGTTGACGGAAGACGAGTTCCTGGCGCTCGATGCCCAGGCCCAGGCCGAGGTGGACGATGCCGTGGCCTACGCCGAGGCCGGCACTTGGGAGCCGGTGGGCGAACTGCTGCGCGATGTCAGCACGCCCCCGGGGAGCACGCCATGAGCCGTCGCCTCAGCTACCGCGAAGCCGTGCGCGAAGCGCTGCGCGAGGCCCTGTCAGGCGATGCACGCGTGTTCCTGATGGGCGAAGATGTGGGGCGCTACGGCGGCACCTATGCGGTGTCCAAGGGCCTGCTGGCCGAGTTCGGCCCCGAGCGCATCCGCGACACCCCTTTGTCCGAACTGGGGTTCACCGCTGCCGGCATCGGCGCGGCGCTTGGTGGCATGCGGCCCATCGTGGAGATCATGACGGTCAACTTCAGCCTGCTGGCGCTGGACCCGATCGTCAACACCGCGGCCATGCTGCGCCACATGTCGGGCGGGCAGTTCTCGGTGCCCATCGTGATCCGCATGGCCACCGGCGCGGGCCGGCAGGTGGCGGCCCAGCACTCCAACAGTTTCGAGGGCTGGTACGCCCATGTGCCGGGCCTCAAGGTCCTGTCGCCCGCCACGGTCGAGGACGCGCGCGGCATGCTGGCGCCCGCCCTGGCCGACCCGGACCCGGTGCTGATCTTCGAGCACGCGCAGCTCTACAACCGCGAGGAGGAGATGGCGGACGTCGTGGCGGTGGACATCACCCACGCCGCGGTGCGGCGCGAGGGCAAGGACGTCAGCCTGATCACCCATGGCGGCTCGCTGCCCAAGGCCTTGCTTGCGGCCGAGGAACTGGCGGCGCAGGGCATTTCAGCGGAAGTGGTGGACCTGCGGGTGCTGCGCCCGCTGGACGACGCCACCATCATGGCCTCGGTGCGCAAGTGCCGCCGCGCCGTGGTGATCGACGAGGCCTGGCGCTCCGGCAGCCTGGCCGCCGAGGTGATGGCGCGCATCATGGAGCAGGCCTTCTATGAACTGGACGCCCCGCTGGCGCGGGTGTGCAGCGAGGAGGTGCCGATACCGTATGCGCGGCACCTGGAGGAGGCGGCGTTGCCGCAGGTGGAGAAGATCGTCGCCACGGTACGGCAGATGTTGGGGAAAGACACATGATCGATTTCAAGCTGCCCTCACTGGGCGCCGACATGGACGAGGGCAAGCTGCTGCAGTGGCATGTGAAGCCCGGGGACAGCGTCAAACGCGGCCAGGTCATCGCGGTGGTCGACACCTCCAAGGCTGCGGTGGACGTGGAATGCTGGGACGACGGCACGGTGCACCAGCTGATCGTGCAACCGGGCCAGACCGTGCCGGTGGGGACGGTGCTGGCCACGTTGCTGGCACCGGGCGAGGTCGCCACGGCGGCCGCGCCTGCACCTGCTGCGCAATCACCTGCCGTTCCCATGCCCGTTCAGGCGGTGGCTGCGACTTCGGCGGCCGCCGCCCCAGTCGCCGCGGCCGCGACGCGGCCTGCGGTGTCGCCTTCGGCGCGCAAGCGGGCCCAGGAGCTCGGTGTTGCGGTTGACGCATTGAAAGGCACGGGGGCGCAAGGCGCCGTCACGCTGGCGGACGTCGAGGCCGCGGCCGCGCAAGGCGCCGGGGCGCCGGCCGACCGCGCGCCAGCCATGCGCCGCGCCATTGCGGCGGCCATGAGCCGCTCCAAGCGCGAGATCCCGCACTACTACCTGAGCGAGACGATCGCAATGGCCAACGCCCTGGCCTGGCTGCAGCAGCGCAACGAAGGGCAGCCCATCACTGAGCGCATCCTGCCGGCGGTGCTGCAGCTCAAGGCCGTGGCGCTGGCCCTGCGGCGCGTGCCGCAGCTCAATGGTTTCTACCGCAACGATGCTTTCGAACCCTCGCAGGCCGTGCACACCGGCGTGGCCATCGCCCTGCGCGGCGGCGGCCTGGTGGCGCCGGCACTGCACGATGTGCAGGCCAAGCCGCTGGCCCTGCTGATGCGCGAGCTGGCCGACCTGGTGCAGCGCGCACGCGCCGGCTCGCTGCGCTCGTCCGAGATGAGCGACCCCAGCATCACCATCACCAACCTGGGCGACCAGGGGGTGGAATCCGTCTTCGGGGTGATCTACCCGCCGCAGGTGGCGCTGGTGGGCTTCGGCAGCGTGAGCGTGCGGCCCTGGCTGGTGGAGGGCGAAGTGCGGGCCGTGCCGCTGCTCACCGCCTCGCTGGCGGCCGACCACCGCGTGACGGACGGCCACCAGGGCGCGCTGTTCCTGGCCGAGTTGCGCGAACTGCTGCAGTCCCCCGAGAAACTGGAGACCTCATGAGCATGAGCCGCGAACAACTCAGGGCCGTGGCACTGGAGACCCTGCATACGATCGCGCCCGAAGTCGGGCCGGACGACATCGAGCCGGCCACGCCGCTGCGCCACCAAGTTGATCTGGACTCGATGGACTGGCTCAACTTCCTGATCGGCCTGCACCAGCGTCTGGGTGTGAACATCCCCGAGGCCGACTACGCCAGGCTGGTCACGCTGGACAATGTGCTGGACTATCTGCAGGCGCGACTGCCCTGAGCGCCTGCCGCGCCACGTTACCATCGACGGGATGAATCATCCCGTCTTCACCGCCCTGATCCCCGTCGTGCTGCTGGTGGCCCTGGGTTATGTGGCCGGTCGCCTGCGCTGGATGCGCAGCGATTCGGTCAAGGACCTTTCCAACCTCGTCTTCCTGGTGCTGACACCGGCGCTGATGTTCCGCACCATGGGCAAGGTGGACGTGAAGCAGCTGGAGCTGCTGCCGCTGGCGACCTACTTTGTCGCCGTGTTCATACTCTTCAGTGTGAACCTGCTGTGGCAGGGGCTCAACCGGCGTGCCGCCGTGCTGGCCCTGGCCTCTACCTTCAGCAACACGGTGATGATCGGCATCGCCTTCATCGGTCTGGCGTATGGCGAGGCCGGTCTGGTGGTGTTGTTGGCCCTGTTGTCCTTGCACGCCGTGGTCCTGCTGACCGCGGGCACGGTGATCCTGGAGCTGGCCGTGGCGCGTGAGGCCGCGGTGGCCGAACCCCGCGCCATGTGGCGCACGGTGCTGGGTGCGGTTCGCAACTCCGTGATCCATCCTGTGCCCCTGCCCATCATCGCCGGCCTGCTGTTCGCCCAGACCGGCTGGGCCATCCCCGAGGTGGTGGACCGGCCCCTGCAGTGGCTGGGCAATGCCTTCGGTCCGCTGGCCCTGCTGCTCGTGGGCGTGACCCTGGCCGGCACCACCGTGGGGCCGCATCTGCGTGGTGCACTGAGCCTCACGCTGGTCAAGAACCTGTTGATGCCGGCCCTGGTGGCGGGCCTGGGCCTGCTCATGGGACTGTCGGGCCTGCCTCTGGTGGTCATGATCGTGACGGCGGCCCTGCCCATGGGGGCCAACGTCTTTCTGTTCTCACAGCGTTACGCCGTGGCGGAAGAGCTCGTGACGGCCAGTGTCATCGTTTCCAATGCGGTGGCGCTGCTGACCTTGCCGTTGGTGATGTACCTGGTCGGTCAGCTGTGAGCTGAGGCCTCAGGGCGCGAGGCGCTCGCGCGCCCACCCGCCTTTGCCGTCGGGCAGGTAGCGCAGCCGGTCGTGCAGGCGGCTGGGCCGGCCTTGCCAGAACTCCCAGCGCTCGGGCGCCAGCCGGTAGCCGCCCCAGTGCGGCGGTCGCGGCGGCTTGAGCAGGAACTGCGCCGCGTACTTCGCGGCATTGGCCACCAGCACGCCGCGTCCGGGGATGACCTGGCTTTGCGGGCTGGCCCAGGCGCCGATGCGCGAATCGAGCGGGCGGCTCTGGAAGTAC
>CAUPQO010000184.1:0-6562 GCA_963513295.1 uncultured Hylemonella sp. | reverse complement strand
CTGCTCGGCGCGCCGGTGGTGACCGTGTTCCAGATCTGCCGGCTGTTTGCCGTGCTGGTGCTGGTCGACCCCCTGTTCCACTGGCAGCAGCGTCGCCGCAGACCTTAGTGCCGGAAGCGGTTGTCGCGGGTGTAGAGGGCCAGGTCCACCAGCTTCAGGCCGGCATGGTCGCCAGGCTGGTAGCTGGCACGCAGGCCAGTGAGGTCGAGCGAGCCCGCCTTGTAAATGCCCGACACGAAGCTCTCGCGCGTCGGGTTGGGCCCTGCCCCGCGCAGCGCGGCCACCAGGGCCTTGGCCGTCATGTAACCCTCCAGACTGCCGTAGGAAAAATCCACGCCGGGCTTGAGGCGTTTGAAGGCCTCCTGGTACTCGCGCGTCAGTTCGGTCTTGCGTTCCCAGGGGCTGGGCAGCACCTGGGCGAAGAGCATGCCGTGCGCCAGTTCGCCCAGATGGCGGGCCAGCTGGGTCGAACCTGAATTGACGGCCATGAAGGGGGTGGCACTGCCCTTGGCGCGTGTCTGCCGGATCAGTTTTTCATAGACGCCGGCACTGCCGTGGTTGATGACACCCTGCAGGTTCGCCGTGGCGATGCGCCCGGCCATGGCCACGAGCTGCTCGTCGCTGACGTCGGACTTGAAGGGCAGGTCCAGTGCCAGTTCCAGGCCCAGGGCCTGACAGATCAGCTGGACGTTTTCCAGGTGCTGCAGGCCGGTCTCGGAGTCGGCACGGAAGAAGGCCACGCGCTTGCCGCCGGTGGAGCGGATGTACTCCAGCAGTACACGGAATTCGTCGCGGTGTTCGGCGCGCACCGGAAACACCAGCGGCTGGTGCGGCCGGCGCAGGGTGGGTGAGCCGGCCATGGGGCCGAAAAAGGGCACCTGCAGCTGGTTGGTGATTTTCATCACCGCGGTGGACGGGCCGCCCTCGATGGAGCCGAACACGATGAAGACCTTGTCCTGTTCGATCAGGGTGCGTGCATTGGCCTCGGCCTGGCTGCCCTTGTTGTCATCGTCCAGGGTCTTGAGCACGATCTGGCGGCCGTTGACACCGCCTCGGGCGTTGACGTCCTGCAGGTAGGTGCTGACGCCGTCCATCACGGCGCTGCCGTATTCGTTTTTGCCGCCCTGCAGGGTGATGCTCTGCCCGATCAGGATCTGTCTGGGCGTGACGCCGTTCTGGGCCAGCACCGTGCCGGCCAGCAGGAGCAGCCCGGCGAGCAGGAGGCCGTGCCGGGTGCAGGAGCGGAAGGTCAGTGTTGGGGTGGGCATGGGGACTCCGGAACAAGGCTGGTGACAGGACCCGAAGCTAAGGGAAAGCCCTTGGTATGTCAGTGATCCAAGTCACGCTTGTGCCAAGTCCCTGCAGACGGGCGACCGTGATGTGCACTAAATCACAGCGCCGGCGGCTGGACTCAATGCACGTGGAGCGAGATGGTGGCCAGTTCGGCGTATTGCGCCAGGGTGTCTTCCACTTCTTCCTGCGTCGGTGTCGAGCGCTGCCATTCGCTCAGGCGCTGCTGGAACAGTTCGGCCCAGGAGCCGTCCAGGTAGATGCCCTTGCCGACGCGCTTGTCCACGATCTCGAAGCCGTGGCGCAGCAGCGCCGGTTGCGCGGCTTCGTCGACGGCTTCGCCTTCCGCTGTGGCCAGCAGGTGGTTCACGATGAAGTCGTCCGAGTTGTAGAGGGTGTTCATGGCGTACAGGAGAAGAGGTTCCTGCGTCCCAGTTGGCGCTGGCCAGGCCGAATTCAAGGGCCGGGACGGCCTTTCAGGGCTTTTGGCTGCCGCGCCACTGCTGGTCGATGTAGTCGCCATTGGGTTGCGTCAGGCGGATGCGGGCCGGCAGCCAGCCCAGGCCGGGCGCGAGCCAGAGCTCGACATTCAGGTCATCGGGGCGGCGCAGCAGGCGCGTGAGCCTGAGCGTGGCCTGCTCGCCGCCGGGCAGGTTCAGCGTTTCCTCGCCGTTGACCACGAAGTGCCAGGTGTCCGCCCCCTTGACGCCCACGGTCTGCAGCGCCAGTTCGGTGCCGCGCGGATAGTTCGCGGGGTTCGCTGCCAGCTGGCTGGCCAGTTGCACGAAGATGCTGAGCTGGTCCTGCGCCCCCTTGAGCAGCGGGGTGGAGGGCGTGCCATCACTGAAGCGGGCCTGGGCCTGCTCATGGTCAAACTCGACCACGCGTTCCTGGCGTGACTTGTCTTCAAAGCGTTGTGCCTGCAGTCCGTCCGGTGTGATGCGTCCGCGGCTGCTCTGCACCCTCGACCCGAGCAAAAAGGCGCCGACTTCCATGCGGGCTTCATAGTTGTCGCCGTCATGGGCCCAGAGCAGTTCACCGCTGGCGTGGTAGCGCATGCTGCGTACTTCGCCCGAGATGGTGTAGCTGAGCCTTTGCGAGCCGGGGATGGTGACCAGCGCTGCGGGTGGCAGGGGCAGGGAGCTCGCCTCGGCCGGGCTTGCGCTTTCCCGCTCGGTCGCAGGTTCGGGCAGCGGCGGCTCCGGGGGGGTGGTTTCGGTCACGGGCTCAGGCGCGCTGTCCGGCGGCGGGCTCTCCGGGGCGGGCATGGGCGGCGGCGCAGGGCGTGACGCACGGGGGGCTGCAGGGTGCCTGGGGGTCGGCGTGGCGGCAGGCGGCTGGGCCGGTGCCATGGTGAAGAGGATGGGGCGCACGATGGTCGAGACATAAGCCCCAGGACGTGGCCCGAAGAGCCAAAGCAGGAGCAGGTGCAGGACGACCGCCAGCAGGGCGCTCAGCAGCAGCCGGCGCCAGGGATGGGGCGGGGGCCAGTTCCGGTCCTGCAGGGTCATCCCGTGTGGCCCAGTTCGTGCGAGAGCTGGCGTGCCGCCTGGCCCAGGGCCGTGGCCACCGCGCCGCTCCAGGCGGTGTCGACCGTGGCCACCGAGCCCATGGCCACGATGCCCAGCACCATGTGGCCGTCGAAGTCGAACACTGGCGCGCAGAAGCCGGCGATGCCCGGCAGCAGGGTGTCGACCACCCGCGCCATGCCATGCGTGCGCACGTCCTTGAGCAACTGGCTCAGTTCGGCCTGCTTGCGTGGCAGGTCGGTGCGGCCCAGCTGCCGTGCACGCGCGAGTTCGGCGCGCAGCAGCGGGGCGATGGCCTCGCGCGAGACGTGGGCCGCAAAACAGCGCCCCGTGGCCGAAGACAGCAGGGGCATGACGTCGCCCAGGCGCAGGTTCACGGTGACCGACTGCGGCGATTCTTCCCAGTGCACGATGGTCGGGCCGTGGTTGCCCCAGACCGCGATGGCCAGCGTGTGGCCGATGTGCTGCATCAGCGCCGGCAGGCGTTCGCGTGCCAGCTTCACGGCGTCCAGCCGCGTGATGGCGGCCAGGCCCATGCGCAGCGCGGCCGGGCCCAGGTCGTAGCGCGCGCTGGCCGTGTCCTGGCTGACCAGGCCCAGGCGCTGGAAGCTCACCAGGTAACGGTGCGCCTTGGCCGCGCTCATGCCGGCGGCGGCGGCCAGGTCGCGCAGCATCAGCGGCCCGCTGGCGCGGGCAAGCGCGTCGACCAGGGCAAAGCCCACCTCGACCGACTGGATGCCTGCGCGTGTCTTGTCCATGATGTAATTGGAGGCTCGCCCGTTTCGATGGGCCGAACCAGTTTAACGATACGTCATCCGAGAACCATCGATGAAGCTTGCTACCTACAAAGACGGTTCGCGCGACGGCCAGCTGGTCGTCGTTTCGCGCGACCTGAGCACGGCGCATTATGCGACCGGCATCGTCCACCACCTGCAGCAGGTGCTGGACGACTGGAACTTCCTCTCCCCGCAGCTGCAGGACCTGTACGTCACGCTCAACCAGGGCAAGGCGCGCCACGCCTTTCCCTTCGATCCGGCCCTGTGCATGGCGCCGCTGCCACGCGCCTACCAGTGGGCCGACGGCTCGGCCTACATCAACCACGTGGAGCTGGTGCGCCTGGCGCGCGGCTCGGAAGTGCCGGCCAACTACTACACCGAGCCGCTGATGTACCAGGGCGGCAGCGACGACTTCCTGGGGCCGCGCGACGACGTGGTCTGTATCAGTGAAGACCACGGCATCGACTTCGAGGCCGAGGTCGCCGTGGTCACTGCCGACGTGCCCATGGGCGCCACGCCCGAGCAGGCCCTGGACGGCATCCGTCTGGTCATGATCGCCAACGACGTCAGCCTGCGCCACCTCATCCCCGACGAGCTGGCCAAGAACTTCGGTTTCCTGCAGAGCAAACCCGCCACCGCCTTCAGCCCGGTGGCCGTCACGCTGGACGAACTCGGCGAGGCCTGGCAACACGGCAAGCTGCACCTCACGCTGCAAAGCGCCTGGAACGGCCGCACCGTGGGCATGTGCGAAGCCGGCGAGGAGATGACCTTCCATTTCGGCCAGCTCATTGCCCATCTGTGCAAGACGCGCAATGTGCGCGCCGGCAGCATCATCGGCTCGGGCACGGTCAGCAACCGCGCCACGGAAGTCAACGGCAAGAAGGAATGGACCAAGGGCTACAGCTGCATCGCCGAGAAACGCGCCATCGAGACCATCCAGGACGGCCAGCCCGTCACCGACTACATGAAGTTCGGCGACACCATCCGCATCGAGATGAAGGGCCGGGACGGCCAGTCCGTCTTCGGCGCCATCGAGCAGAAGATGGTGCCGCTCGTCCGCTGAAAGGCGCCGCTCAGACCCCGCGGCAGCACACCTGCAGGGGTATCTGTTGAAAACGACGCACCCTTGGGTAAAGTAGTCGTCACTTATATACACAGACTCAGTCTGGAGGTGACGTCGTGGTGCATTCGTATTCGTACAGAACTTTCCTGAAGCGGAGCCTGCTGGCCCTGGGCCTGTCGGCCTCGCTGGCCAGCGCCCAGCCGCAGACCGGCACCCTCAAGGTGCTGATCAACCCGGGTGACAGCGCCGAGCAATCGCGCGTGACGGTATATGGCGCCTGGAAGGCGGCGCTGGAACAGGCCCTGCGCAAGGAGCGCATCGCCAGTGCGACCATGTCGTTCTCCAACGACGCCACCGCCGACCTGGGCGCAACGCGCTCCCGCATCCAGGACATCTTTGTCGCCCCGGCCCATGTCATAGGCAGTGCCCTGCGTTACGGCTACACCCCGGTGCTGGGCCTTGAGCGGCCGGTGCAGGCCGTGCTGGTGGCGCCCAAGGCCAGCCCGGTCGGCAGCCTGGCCCAGGCCGCAGGCAAACGCCTGGGCCTGCCGATGCAGGACAGCGTGGTGACCTACCTGCTGCGTGGCGAGATCAATGCCGCCAACACCACCATCAAGCGCCATTTCGGCAGCCTCTATGAGACGCGTTACCAGGACGCCCTGCTGCCCTGCCTGCAGCTGCAGCGCTGCGACCTGGTGGCGGTGGAGCGTTCCGTCTACGAGCGCTGGGTCGCGGCAGGCGAGCAGCTCAAGATCGTGCTGGAGTCCAGGCCGGTGCCCGGCTTGAGCGTGGCCATCCGCGACGGTGCGCGCCCCAGCGTGGCGGCCCTGGACGCGGCCCTGACGGAGGCCCTGGCTGCCGGTGGTGTGCTGCGGGCGGACAAGGTCATGTCCCTGCACGCTGCGGACTTTGACTATGTAGCCACGCTCGGTTATTTCACCCCGCGTGATTTGCCCGGGGTCCAGGTGGTGGACCCCGCCGCGGTGGCGCAACTGCTACAGGCTGGGGCCAGTTACATCGATACCCGCACCGAGACCGAGTTCAAGGCGGGTCGTGTGCCGGGCGCGATGCTGGTGCCTTATGTGGAGAAAAGCCACTAGGAGGCAGATTTCGACCCGAAGCTGGACCAGTTCGATCTGTCCAGGCTCCCGCAGGAGCGCGATGCCGTGCTGATCTTTGCATGCAACGGCGCCGAGTGCTGGAAAAGCTTCAAGGCCAGCCACGCGGCGCTCAAGGCGGGTTACAAGCGGGTGCACTGGTTCCGCGGCGGTTTCCCCGCCTGGCGTGCCGCGGGGTTGAAGACGGAAACCGGCAACTGAGTCTGACCGTCTGAGTTTCAGAACGAGAACGGACAAAACGGGGGCCGGGTGTCACCACCCGGCCCCCGTTCTTCATACCAGGCGGTTCAGGCCTGACCGTTCATCTTGTCGTGTTTCAGGAAGTACTGCTTGGCCATGGCCACCAACTGGCCGTCGCTGGGGTGGTCGCTGGCGATCACGCCGACGATGGCCTGGTCGATGGCCTTGTCGTGGCGCGCGCAATGCGCCTTGAACTCGTCCTTGGCCTGGGCCGGGCCGGTCACCAGGATCTCGTGCACGCCCTTGAGGGCCTCGGCGATCGAGTGGTAGTAGGTTTCGTCGTGCGAGGCGTGGCCGCCGCCGGGAGTGTGGTGGCCGCTGGCGCTGTCGCCGCGCCCCGAGCCCTGATGCGAACCGGTGTGGCCGCCGGTGGCCTTGTGGTGGCTGCGTGATTTGATCTTCTGTGCGGCGATGTGTTCGCGGTCGAACAGGATGACGTGGGCTTCGGAGCGGTCGAGCCAGACGATGGCGTGGAAGGTAGGCATGGTGGGTTCTTTCTCGGGGTCGTGAAAAGGTGAAGGGCGCGTGCTTCAGGCGCGCCGGCTG
>CAUPQO010000183.1:0-6566 GCA_963513295.1 uncultured Hylemonella sp. | reverse complement strand
GCACATCTTCGAGCCCTTCTACACCACGCGCAAAGACGGCCTGGGCCTGGGGCTCAGCCTCTGCGAAAGCCTGGCCACCGGCATGGACGGCCGGCTCAGCGTCAGCGCGGTGTCCCCGCGCGGCACACGTTTTTGCCTGCAACTGCCCCTGGCCCCCGCAGGAATGCCCCCCAGTCCCCGCTGATCCACCTGATCGACGACGACGCGGCCGTGCGCGAGAGCCTGGCCCTGCTGATCTCCACCGTGGGGCTGCGCGTGCAGACCTGGGAACGGCCCGATGCTTTCCTGGCCGGGTTCGACCGCCAGGGCATAGGCGCCATCGTGCTGGACGTGCGCATGCCCGGCATCAGCGGCCTGAGTCTGCTGGACACGCTGATCGCCCAGGGCGTGGACCAGCCCATCCTCATGCTCACGGGCCACGGCACGGTGGAGATGTGCCGCCGCGCCTTCAAGGCCGGCGCCGCCGAGTTCCTGGAAAAACCCGTCAACGACGAGCAGCTGCTCGAAGCCCTGCAGCAGGCCGTCAGACTGCACGTGAAGTCGCGCGAACGGCACCAGGCCGACCGCCTGGCGCGCGAGCGTTATGCCCAGCTATCCGTGCGCGAGCGCGAGGTGCTGGGGCTCATCGTCGCGGGCCTGACCAACAAGGAGATCGGCCGCGCGCTCGATCTCTCGCCACGCACGGTGGAGACCCACCGCGCCCATCTCTTCGCCAAGCTGCAGGCCGAATCCCTGGCCCAGCTGATCCGCGCCTACGCGGCCCTGGTCGAAGCTGAATAAAGAGTCCGCTCCGTAGTTCTACGGAGCCCCGCGCGTAGCCGTCCGCATGGCGGCGCGCGCCTTGTTTTCCTACAGTGCATCCATGGTTCGGCGGGCGCCGGACCAGACCCCACAACCTTCACAGGAGCACTGCATGTCCACTATCACCAAGTCCTCGGTCCTCGTCCTGAGCCTCGTCGCCGGCCTCGCCAGCGCGCAATCCGTGCGCACCGAAAAGAACATGTCGCTGGAGCTGGCCAACCAGATCGCCAGCGCCACCGTAGCCGCCTGCAGCACCGCCGGCTACAACGTGGCCGCCACCGTGGTGGACCGCGCCGGCACCGTGCGCGCCGTGCAACGTGCCGACAACGCCGGCCCCCACACCCTGGAAGCCAGCCGCCTGAAGGCCTACACCTCGGCCTCGGCCAAGAACACCACCCTAGCCATGATGGAGGGCGCGCAGAAGAACCCGGCCGCGGCCAACCTGGTCCACATCCCCGGTTACCTGCTGCTGGGCGGCGGCGTACCCGTGAAGGTGGGCAATGAAGTCATCGGCGCCGTGGGCGTGGGTGGCGCACCCGGCGGCCATCTGGACGAACAATGCGCCGTGGCCGCCATCGCCAAGGTGCAGGATCAGCTGAAGTAAGCACCACGCACAGCAGAGGAGAACGCACATGTCTATTCAACACATCCTCGGCATCTCCCTGCTGGCCCTGGCAGGCCTGGCGACGCTCGCCAGCCTGCCGGCGCAGGCCCAGGTGCCCCCCTCGCCGGCCGAAGCCGCGGCCTACACCGGCCTGCACGCGGCCGCCTGGGCGGGCGAGCTGCCGCGCCTGCAGCAGCTCATCAGCGCCGCTGACAAGGCCAAGCTCAACGCACGCGACCCCTATGGCCGCACGCCCTTGCACGTCGCCACCTACGCACGCCAACGCGCCGTCATCAAGGCCCTGGCCCAGGCCGGCGCCGACCTGAACCTGCTGGAGAGCGACCGCTACGACACCGTTACCATCGCCTCCGTGGCGGACGATGAAGACACCCTGCGCCTGCTGCTGCAGCTCGGCGCCAAAGCCGGCCAGACCACCAGCCGCTACGACGGCACGGCCCTCATCGCCGCCGCCCACCTCGGCCACGACGGCGTGGTGCGCCAGCTGATCGCCGCCGGCGCCCCTCTGGACCATGTGAACAACCTGCACTGGACGGCGGTGATCGAATCCATCGTGCTCGGGGATGGTGGTAAGCGCCACCAGGCCACGCTCAAGGCTTTGATCGACGCCGGCGCCAACCTGCAGCTCAAGGACCGCATGGGGCAGACACCGCTGGCGCTGGCGCGCGCACGCGGTTATGGCGCCATGGAAAAAATGCTGTTGGCGGCTGGTGCCAAATAGACCCGGGATCAGAGTTCTTGTGGGGGACTGGTTGACACGGGGAGCAAAAGGCAAGATCGGCCCCCGATTCCCGCGATGGAGGTCCCATGTCAATGTGGCGGATACTCATTTTCCGCATCCTCCATCTCTCTGACACTGCTCGCATCTTGACATCCAGGAGCCGCGCCGGACACGTTGAGCATTCTCAAGCTGACAACCGGCGTCTCGATAATTAATAAGAACTTGCACGCCCCGAACCGGAATACCCCCAGCGGACGATAAGAATTGCGATGAAGATAACTTCCTAGATGAGATGCATTGGTAGCAGATGAGCCTCCGTAGCCGGAAACTATCGCTCGCCGCCCGTCACTGTGAATCACCACAGTTGCCAGCCAGGCCCATCCCCCGCCTTCCTGGCCGGTCTCGATCTCTGCCCGAATACCTACTACGGCGTCAGGTGCACCATCACCATCAAAGTCTCCAATCAAAGATTGCGTCAAACGAATTGAAGCATCTTTGAACCGTCCATCTTTTTGGAGATCGCACCAAGAATTCAGTTGGCACCCTGGATAGTCTTTAACCCAAGCACGGTGGACACCCTTGTACGGATAAGCGTAAGCAATGGCCTGTCGCAACAGAATGGATGCCGCGTGATCATTCACGCTCCAAAAGGGCAAGACTTTCTTGAGTAATTCTTCGTTTTTGCCGACAAAGAAAAACTCAAAACTTGGAGCGGAAATATCTTTTGAATCTTGTGCCTTTCCTAGAAAATCCAGAACCTTGGCGCGCCCAGTTTTGGGAAGTGTTGGGGGAATGATGAATCGATCGTGTGATCCATCACCACTGAATTCAAAATCAATTTTTCCGAGTTTGATTGACTCTCCTCTATTGTTTAAAGAATAGAAGCGGTCTCCATTCAAGCTGAAACTCTTGTTGTCGCAATAGGAAAAAGTGATTTCTCTATCGCCGTCATCGATTTCATCCAAGCGGAGTAAATGCGGGCCCTTGTGGTGTCGCTCGTATCTCCATTGAAACTTCTTCTCCATGACCTGACGACAGTAGTCATAGACAAAGATGAATTTCTCCCCGTTGGTAAAGAACAGTGGCTCGACTACAACTTCTCGACCAGCTTGGTAGCGTCCTGCATCAGCCGCGACCAAATAGACCAGATGAAACTTATTGGGCTGTGCCGCAATAGATGTTGCAGCGGACAATCCCATCAAACATGCTAGAAAAATCGCAAATCTTCGCAAGCGGAATCGGAACTGGGTCAGGTCTCGCTTTTTGCACTTTTTTGTTTCTTCTCTCATCGCCCACCTCCCTAGACTAGACAGTCACTGGTCCCGCATTTGACCCGCCCGCATCCGTCTTGGCAATAGCGCCGAGTATCAGGGAAGACACGCAGTGGCCCGGATGAAACAAGCCCTTAGCATCGACGCCATGAGCCCCAGCCAGATCATCGTCCTCGCCACCCCCGTCTTCCTGCTGCTGATCGCCATCGAATACGCCTGGGGCGTCGCGAAGGGCCGCAACACCTACCGGCTCAACGACGCCGTCAACAGCATCGGCCTGGGCATGCTGAGCCAGATCAGCGCCGTGCTCACGCGCCTGCTGCGGGTGGGTATCTATACCGCGGTCTACAGCTGGGTGGCACTCTGGCACAACGACACTTTCTGGATGAGCTGGTACGGCTGGGTGATCGCCCTGGTGTTCTACGACTTCTGCTACTACTGGCTGCACCGGGCCGGCCACGAGGTGGCGGTGTTCTGGGCCGCGCACGTGGTGCACCACCAGAGCCAGGACTACAACCTCAGCACCGCACTGCGGCAGACATCGAGCGGCGCGCTGCTGGGCTGGGTCTTCTACCTGCCCATGGCCCTGGCCGGTGTGCCGCCCCTGGTCTTCGGCATCGTGGCGCTGATCGACCTGCTCTACCAGTTCTGGGTGCACACCGAACACGTGGGCAAGCTGGGCTGGTTCGACCGCTGGTTCTGCAGCCCCTCCAACCACCGCGTGCACCACGCCGTGAACGACCGTTATGTGGACCGCAACTACGGCGGCATCCTCATCGTCTGGGACCGGCTCTTCGGCAGCTTCAAGGAAGAAGACGAAAAGTGTGTCTACGGCACACGCAGCCCGCTCGACAGCTGGGACCCGCTCTGGGCCAATGCCGAGGTCTACTGGGGCCTGCTGCACGACAGCTGGTTTGCACGCCACTGGAGCGACAAGCTGCGCGTCTGGTTCAAGCCGCCGGGCTGGCGCCCGGTCGACGTGGCCCAGCGTTTTCCCAAAGCCGCGTTCGACATCAAGCGCCTGCAGCGTTACGACCCGCCGGTCTCCCGCGCCGTGTTGTGGTTCGGCGGCCTGCACTTCCTGGCCCTGCTGGGCGGCGTGGTGCTGTTCCTCTGGTTTGCGGACACGCTGCCGCTGGCGCCCTCCGTGGTCTGGCTGGCGGCCTTGAGCACCGTGCTCTGGTGCACCGGCGCCGTGCTGCAGGGCCGCCTGAGCATGGCCCAGGTGCTGTTCATCGAAGCCGCGGCCCTGTCCACCGCCTGCGCCGCCACTGGCCTGCTGGAACTGCACCGCGTGTTCAAGCCGCTGACAATGGTGATTGCTATTGTTTTGGTAGCGCGCACCCTGCCTCTGAAATTCTCGGTCCCGCTGCAGCTGGCCCTGGTGGGCTCGCTGGCGGGCGACGTCTTCCTGATGGTCCCGGGTTATTTCATCCCCGGCCTGCTCAGTTTCCTCTGTGCCCACCTGGCCTACATCGCCGTCTTCAAACGCGGGCAGGCCTGGTTCCCGAGCCGGCGCGCGCTGCTCAACGCCCTGGGTGTCGGTGCGCTCATGTACGCCGTGCTGTGGACCTGCGGCCTGCCCGCCGGCCTGCGTGGGCCGGTGGCGGCGTATGTGCTGGTCATCGCGCTGATGGCGGCGCAGGCCATCGGCCGTGCCACGGTGCTACGTGACCAGCCCGCCGTCTGGGTCGCCGTGGGTGCGGGCTTTTTCATGCTCAGCGACACGCTGCTGGCGATCAACAAGTTCGTCACGCCGCTGCCGCTGTCGCAACTCTGGGTGCTGTCCACCTATTACGTGGCGCAGGTGCTGATCGTGCGCGGGCTGCTGGTCAGCAAGCCCTAGGGACCCTCTGCAAAACTCGCGTCGCGCGCGGCGTGGATTTTGCGAGATGAGCCGCAAGGCTCAAAACCCAAGGCAAGCCTAGACGGCTTGCCTGGTTTTGCAACGCCGCGGATCGCCCGCAAAACCACGCCCCCGAAGGGGTTCGGCCCAGAGCAAACGCGGTCGCGTTTGCGGGCCTATACGGGCGGACCGGCAGGCACATCCGACCGGATGTGCCGACGGGCCCTTTGCCCACCAAATCGCTTGCGTGTGCCTACGGGCACACGACGCGCGATGTTGGCGATCAAATCATCCCGTTTTTGACTCGAACGCGCATGACGGGAGTTTTGCAGAGGGTCCCTAGTCGTCGCTGGTCTCGACCAGCTTCTGTGACTTGGCGAAGACCCAGGCGATCGCGAAGCCGGCCGAGTAGTCCTCCTGCTTCTGCACCAGCGGGCTGCCGGCGAAGACCGCACCGCGCAGGTCCTCGCGCTTGAAAAACGCGCCCATCCAGACGTCACCCTGGCGCCGGCTCACGGCGGCAATGAACTGCCGGCCCGAAGCACCGCCCGGGGCGCTGTAGGCCGGACGCGTTGCCGTGGCGTAGGGCGACGCCACGTCGTAGAAATAGGCGTGGTAACCGCGGTCGCCATAGAGCCAGCCGGCCTGCAGGCCCAGGTTCCAGCCGCTGCGCAGCACGTTGTTCAGGTCCAGGTTGAGCTGCGGATGGGCCAGCCAGCCCACATGATCGAAGCGCCCGAAGTTCACGGCGAAGACCGGCCGTAGCGGCAGGCGCAAGTCCAGGTTGGTGTGGCGGCGCTCGTCGTAGTACAGGTGCAGCTGCAGTTCCGGCCCCAGCTCCAGCGTCGGGTCCAGGTCGGGCATGCCCTGGCGTGCGCTGCTGTCCGCGCTGCTGACGGGCACCGAGCCGTTGACGCTGATGTCGAGCTCCACCCGCTCGCGCCGGAACAGCAGGCCGCGCACGCGCTCCCGGTCCACCTGCAGGAATTCGCCGCGGTACTGCACATAGGGCGTGGGCAGCACATAGGTGCGCCGGTCGGCAGCGCCGCGGTAGAGCGGGAAATCGATGGCCGCCACGCCGGCCCCCAGCTCCCATTCGGGCTTGAGTTCGGCCTGGGCGGACAGGCCCGGCAGGACGAGCAGAAGGCCCAGCAAGGTGCGAAAGATCATCGGCTTGTTCATGCGTTCAGTTGTCAGAGGAGCTCATCCGTGCGGCAACACCTCGTCGCGCGCGATGCGCCCGTCCACCAGCTCCACGGTGCGGTCGCAGCGCGCGGCCAGGCGCGGGTCGTGGGTGACCACACT
>CAUPQO010000182.1:0-6577 GCA_963513295.1 uncultured Hylemonella sp. | reverse complement strand
TGGCCTTCAGCCCGGTGGCGCGCGGTTTCCTCAGTGGCAAGCTGCGCGACCTGGCCACGCTGGATGCCAAGGACATCCGGCACGGCATGCCGCGCTTCGAGCCGGCCCACTACGCCGGCAATCTCAAGCTGCTGCCGGCCTACGAAGCCGTGGCGTATGAAGCGGGTTGCACGCCGGCCCAGCTGGCCCTGGCCTGGCTGCTACACAAGGCGCCGCACATCGTCCCGCTCTTCGGCACCACCAGCCTGGAGCATCTGGCCGAAAACCTGGCCGCCGCCGACGTCAAGCTCAGCCCCGCCACCATGGCGAAAGTGGAGGGCCTGATCAACCAACAGACCGTGGTGGGCAACCGTTACAGCGAGCAAAGCAACCGCGAAGTCGATACGGAGGTGTTCTGAAATGGCTGCCACCCTCATGCTCCTGCCCGGCCTGAACTGCGATGCCGCCGTCTGGGCGCCGCAGGTCGCCGCGCTCCATGGTCAGGCCCACTGTCTCATCCCCGGCTGGGGCCTGCGCGACTCGCTCACCGCCATGGCCCGGCAGGTGCTGGACGAGGCACCCACGGAACGCTTTTGCGTTGCCGGCCACTCCATGGGCGGCCGCGTGGCGCTGGAAGTCATGCGCCTGGCGCCGCAGCGCGTGGAACGCGTGGCCCTGCTGAGCACCGGCACGCACCCGCTGCCGGCTGGAGAGGCGGGCGAGAAGGAGAAGGCAGGGCGTTTGGCCCTGCTGAAGATCGCACGCGAGCAGGGCATGCGCGCCATGGCGCAAGAGTGGGCCAAGGGCATGGTGCACCCCGAGTGCATCGGCTCCCCGCTTTTCGAGCAGGTGCTGGACATGTTTGAGCGCGGCAGCGCCGCGCAATACGCCGCGCAGATCAACGCACTGCTGAATCGCCCCGATGCCGCCCCCCAATTGAGCGGCATCCAGTGCCCCACGCTGGTCCTGACCGGCCGCGAGGACGCCTGGAGCGGCCCCGCCCAGCACCAGGCCATGGCCGCCGCCATTCCCCATGCCCAGCTCGTCATCGTCGAACACAGCGGCCACATGTGCACCATGGAGCAGCCGCAGGCGGTGAGTGCGGCGCTGGCGGACTGGCTGCGGCGCTGAGGGCTGGTGCCGGCGTGTATCGGACGCTAAGATGAGCCCACCGTCGCCGTCCAATCAAGAAGAATTCTCGATGAGCCCATCGGCCCAGCCGCATTTCGAAAGCCTGCTCACCGGCATCGACCAGGGGCTGCAGGCCCATCTGGCCTGGAACCAGCGCCTGATGCGCTGTGCCTTGCTGCACGAGGGGCCCGGTGAGGACATGATGAAGCCCGACGCACACCGGCGCTGTATCTTCGGCAAGTGGTTCCTCACGGAACAATCCACGCTCGCCGGTTTCGACGCATCTGCCACCGCCGAACTGGAGCGCCAGCACCAGGCTATGCACGATGCGGTGCGTGCGCTGTGCTCCCGGTCGTCGCAGGGCCAACCGGCCAATGAACAGGACTTCAAGGCCTACGAGGCCGGGCAGACGGCCATGGTGGCCAGCCTGAATGCATTGCGCCAGAAGGTGGCCGAGTCGGTGTTGCAGCACGACGAGTTGACCGGCCTGCCCCTGCGCAACGGCCTGAACTATGCTTTCCAGATCCGGCAGGGCGATGCGGCGCGCAGCGGCATGGCCCTGCATCTGGCCATGGTGGACGTGGACCACTTCAAGAGGGTCAACGACACCTGGGGCCACCCGGTGGGTGATCTGGCCTTGCAGCACCTGGCCCGCATCATGACGGGTTGCCTGCGCGAGAACGATATCGTCATCCGCTTCGGTGGCGAGGAGTTTCTGTTCCTGCTGCTTGGCAATGACGCCGAGGGGGTGGTGCAGCGTCTGCTGGTGGAGGTGCGCAACAAGCCCATGCTCCTGGACAACGGGGTGGAGCTGCGCATGACGGTCACCGCCGGGCTGACGCAGGTATTGCCCGGTGACACGCTGGCTTCGACCGTAACCCGGGCCGACCACGCTCTGCTGGAAGGCAAGACACATGGGCGCGACCGCTACGTGATTGCCCAGACGCCCGGCGGCTGAGCTGGCGCTATTTCGGCAGCAGACGGCGGGTCTCTCCGCCGGCTCGGAACAGCGCGTGATGCGCGGTGACAAGGCCAGCGGCTCCTTCAGCCTCTTCCACCACAAAGGCGGCCAGCTCATCGCCGGAGCAGGCGGGGGACGGGGCGTTCGACCTCAACAGCCTGCGGCGCGGGTGTCGGCTTGCACGCTGAAACAAAACGAAATAAACCGCGACCTCCCCGCAACCTGTGGGGGCGGAAGCGCCGGCACCATGACGGTCATGTTCAACAACGCCCCGACAAGGAGCCCGTCATGAAACCCTGGATCAAACGCAGCCTGATTGCACTCACTTCCGCTACCGTCGTGATCGGCGGCCTCACCGCCTGCGGTTCGCGCGGGGACCATGCCCGCGGCTGGAGCGACGAACGCGTTACCGAGATGCGCGGCAAGGCGGTGGAGAAGATCAGCGACAAACTGGAGCTCAACGCCGGGCAGAAGGCCAAGCTGGAAGTACTGGCCGACGAGATGGTGGCCTCGCGCAAGGCGATGCGCGGCGAGTCGGGCGACGTTCGCACGGAGCTGCAGGCGCTGATCGCCGCCGACAAGTTCGACCGTACCAAGGCCCAGCAGATGCTGGACCAGAAGACCCGGGCCCTGCAGGGCAGCGGGCCGAAGGTCCTGGCCGCCTTCGGCGACTTCTACGACAGCCTGAACCCCGAGCAGCAGAAGCAGGTGCGCGAGAGGCTTGAGCGCCGCGGCCATGGCTGGTGGGGCCGTGGCTGACACCATCCACGCGATCGCCCGGCAGGGCCGCCCGCACACGGCGGCCTTGCTGGCCGACGCCGAGGACCCGCACGCCGAGCTGCTGGCCCTGTTCTGGGGGCCGCGCTTCGACCGGGAGCACGCGCTGGCCCTGTGGGCGCGGTTCTCCCAGCGCCAGCCGGTGCAAGCCGTTCCCCTGCTGCCCGAGCTGCTGTCGGTGGGCGAGCGCTTCGACGCCCTGGGGCGGACCGAGAAGGACCGGCTGCGCCGGCTGATCGTCCGCCACCGGGCTCTGTCAGAATGAAACGATGAGCCGCATCCTGCTGATCGACGACGACGAGAACCTGGGGTCGCCGCTGGCCACCTATTTCCAGCGCTTCGAGCTGCAGCTGGTGCACGCGACCCGGCCCAGCGCCGGGCTCGCGCTGTTGCGGGCCGGGGGCTTCGATGCGGCGATCCTCGACGTCATGTTGCCCGAGATGGACGGCTTCGAGCTGTGCCGCACCATCCGCAAGGACAACGACATCCCGATCGTCATGCTGACCGCCCGCGGCGAGGTGATGGACCGGGTGGTGGGCCTGGAGCTGGGGGCGGACGACTATCTGCCCAAGCCTTTCGAGCCGCGCGAGCTGGTGGCCCGACTCCAGACCGTGCTGCGCCGGCGCAAGCCCAACGGCAACGGACACGCAGCCGTGCCCGGCGCCGCGCCCACGCTGAAGTTCGAGGGCCTGGAGGTCGACGTCGCCCGCCGCGCCGTGCGACGCTCGGGGAAGGAAGTCGAGCTGACCGGCACCGAGTTCGAGCTGCTCTTGATGCTGGCGCGTGAGCCGGGCCGCGTGTTCAGCCGCGACGACATCCTCAACCACTTGCGCGGCCACGAGGCCGACCTCTACACCCGCGCAGTCGACATCGTGGTCAGCCGCCTGCGCAAGAAGCTGGAGCCGCTGGACTGCATCAATACCCTGCGCAACGCGGGCTACTCGCTGGCGCTGGGGCGGGAGGGCGAATGAGCCAGCGCAAGACATCGGCCTGGCGGCGCGCCAAGCACCGCGTCGCGCATTCGATCAAGCTGCGCATGGTGCTGGTGTTCCTGCTGCTGGCGGCGGCGATGACCTTCGTGTTCATCACGGGCGCGCAGAAGGCTTTCACCATGGGCTGGCGCGAGGCGGCGCGCCCCATCCTGATGGACTACGTGGACCGTCTCGCCGCGGAAGTGAGCGCCGGTGGGCCAACGCCCAGCGTGGAACGCGCCCAGGCCATCACCGAGCGCCTGCCGCTGACCGTACGCATCGAGGGGCCGGTCATCCACTGGGCCTCGCACCCCGATGCCAGGCCATCGAACAAGGAGTGGGGTGGCGGCAAGGACTGGCCCACGCTTTTGCACCGCCAGACCGCTGACGGGCATCGCATCGAGTTCGGCATCAATGGCGAGGCATTCGAGCGCAAGCCGCGTCTGATCGGCTACGCGTTGGGTGCCCTGCTGGTGCTCACCTTGCTGGCCTGGCTGTACGTGCGCCGCGTGCTCAAGCCGCTGGACGCCATAGGCGAAGGCGCGCGGCGATTTGGCCGGGGCGACTTCAGCCAGCCGATTCCCGAGCGCTGTCTCCATGGCCCGGACGAACTGGGCGAGCTCGCACTGACCATCAACACCATGGGCCGGGACATCCACCAGATGCTCGAAGCCAAGCGCGCCCTGTTGCTGGCGATCAGCCACGAGCTGCGCAGCCCGATCACGCGCGCGCGGCTGAACGCCGAACTGCTGCCGGAGACCGACGCGATCCGACCGCAGCGCGACGCGCTGCTGCGTGACCTGCAGGGCATGGCCGCGCTGATCAGCGACCTGCTGGAGAGCGAGCGCCTGTCGGGGAGCCACGTCGCCCTGCAGCGCGCGCCGACCGACGTGGCCGCGCTGGCGCGAGAGGTGGTGAGCGAACTGCGGGCGTCCCATGCGGGCGCGGCGCGCGTGACGGTGTTGGCACCTGAAGGCTTGCCGCTGGTGTCAGTGGATGCCTCGCGGGTGCGCCTGCTCTTGCGCAACCTGGTCGACAATGCGCTGCGGCATGGCGCCGAGGCTGCCGTGGCGCCGGTGGTCACGCTGTCGCTTAACGCCGATGCGCTGAGCATCGAAGTGCGCGACCACGGACCCGGCGTGCCTGAGGAACAACTGTCGCAACTGGCGCAGGCTTTCTACCGGCCCGACAGCGCCCGCACCCGCAGCGCCGGTGGCGTGGGCCTGGGCCTGTACCTGTGCCGGCTGATGGCGCAGGCGCATGGCGGCACGTTTGCGGTGCACAACGCGCAGCCGGGCCTGGCCGTGACGGTGACCTTGCCCGCCTGACGATCAGCCGGGTAGCAGGCTGTTCAGATCAAACGCCACATCCCCTGCCTGCTGCGGTGTGGGCGAGATGCCCGCATCCATGAGCTTGCGCACCAGCAGGTGCTCCTTGGGGTTGTTGACGTTGTCAATGGCGATCTGTTCGCCGCCCTGGTAGTGGAAGAGGCTGAAGCTGGCGCTGGCCAGGTCGCCGCGCAGCACATGCTGGTCTGATCCGGCGGACAGGCCCGCCATCTGCAGTTTCTTGTCGTACTGGTCGCTCCAGAACCAGGGCGTGGCGGTGAAGGGACGTTCCTGCCCTAGCAGGGCGGCGGCGGCGCTCTTGCCCTGTTCGGTGGCGTTCTGCACGGACTCCAGGCGGATGAGGCTGCCGTCAGGCAGGCGGCGCGCGGTGCAGTCACCGGCGGCGGCGATGGCCGGGTCGCTGGTGCGGCCGCAGGCATCCACCACGATGCCGCGCTCGCATTCGAGCCCGGCGGCGCGCGCGAGTTCGTCATTCGCGTTCACGCCGATGCCGATGAGCACCAGGCCGGCGGGGTAGACGGTGCCGTCATTCAGACGCACGCCGGTCACGCTGTTGCTCGTGTCGTGTTCGATGGCGGCGATCTGGGCGCCCAGCGCCAGCTGCACGCCGTGGCCACGGTGCAGTACGGCGTACCAGTCGGACAGCACAGGTGGCAGCACGCGGCCGAGCAGGCGCGGCGCGGCTTCCAGCACGGTGACGGCCAGGCCTTTTTTGCGCGCGGTGGCGGCCACTTCCAGGCCGATGAAACCGCCGCCGATGACGACCAGGGGCAGGTTTTTCTCAAGGCATAGAGCCATGCGCTGGGCGATGGCATCGGCGTCGTCACGCGTGCGCAGGGCCAGCACGCCGTGCGCGTTGGCGCCCGGCAGCGGCAAGGTGCGAGCTGTGGCGCCTGTGGCCAGCAGCAGGCCGCCATAGGGCAGGATGCTGCCGTCGGCCAGCGTCACGGTCTTGGCGGCGCGGTTGATGGCCGTGGCCTTGCTGCCGGTGCGCAGTTCGATGTTTTTGCCCGCGAGCATCTCGGGCGTGCGCATGGGCAGGCGCGCCGCATCCATCTCGCCGGCCAGCCAGGCCTTGGAGAGCGGGGGGCGGTGGTAGGGGCCGTGGGCTTCGTCGCCGAGGAGGGTGAGGGGGCCGGTGTAGCCACCGCTGCGCAGGGCTTCGGCGGCCATGATGGCAGCCTGGCCGGCGCCGATGATGAGGATGGGAGCGTTCATGTCCGCCATCTTAGTGGGCCAGCGCCGGCGCCACTACGGCCTCCAGCTGCGCGCGCAGCCAGCGGTGTGCCGCGTCCTGCTGGTAGCGGGCGTGCCAGATGGCATACATGGGCATGGTGGGGCAGCTCACCGGTGGCGGGCTGCTGGCCAGGCCGGTGAAAGTCTGACGCGCCAGCAGGCCGGGCACCGTG
>CAUPQO010000181.1:0-6587 GCA_963513295.1 uncultured Hylemonella sp. | reverse complement strand
TTGCCCTGGGCAATCTCGGCACTGGCCGTGGACACCGATTCCGAGCCCGAGCGCACCCGGCTCACGATCTGCGCCAGGTTGCTCTGCATGGCGGTGAGCGACTGCAGCACACGGGCCACTTCGTCCTTGCCCGTGGCCTGCACCTGCAGGCTCAGGTCCCCCTGGGCCACGGCCTCGGACAGGTTGACGGCGTCCTCCAGGGAACGCGAGATACCGCGGATCAGGGCCAGGCCCAGCACCCAGGCAAACACCACACCGATCGCGATGGCGGCGATGGAGACCGCGAAGATCGTCTGGTAACGCGCGACGGAAGCATCGAACTCCTGCTTGGCGACATCCACCTGCAACTTCATGATGGCGGTTGCAGAGTCACGCACAGCGTCAAAAAGCGGGTTGATCTTTTCCTGCACCGCGACCATCGCTTCACCCAGGTCGTTTGCGCGCAGCGCCTTGATCGCGGGCAAAAAGCCTTCCTCAGTCAACTTTCGCCGATTTTCGGCATAAGCCTTGGCAATACTGGATTCTTCCGGGGTCAGCTGGGTGGCCGTGTACTCGGACCAGAGCTTCGCGATCGTTGCGACATTGCGCTCAACTTCGTCCGAGTACTTGGTGATCTGCTCAGGCGTCGGGTTCAGTAGCGTATTCGATATGACGAGTCGACTGCGAATTTGCAGGTACTGAATCTGCGCCAAATTCGCCATTGGCGTCGTGCGGTCTTCATACACCGTCTTGAGGGCGGCATTGGACCGGTTGATGCCAAAGAGGCCGATCGCGCCGATGACAATCAGCAAGGCCGACAGGACGGCCAGCAGCACCAGCAAGCGGGTGGAAATTTTCAGGTTGTTCATATAGCTAGATCCTCTGTACCAAGCCCACACCGGGCACGGCCATCCATGGCCAGACCATTATGGCGTGGTGGCGGCGGAGGAAAAAGCGGGAAAAGGCGAGGAAAGACCGGGTTCAACGAACCGGACGGCGCCACAGCAGCGCCAAGCCAAGCAGGGCAAAGGCCGCGAACCACAGGAAGGACCAGTTGGCGATGGAGCCGCCCAGGAAGGTCCAGTCGATCGCCGTGCAGTCGCCCGAGCCCTTGAAGATCATGGGGATGGCACGCTGCAGGGGGAAGTTTTCGATCATGCCGTAGAAGTCGCGCCCGCAGGTGGCGATCTCCGGCGGGTACCACTGCAGCCAGCTCTGGCGCGCGGCGACGAAGGCGCCAAAAATCGCCAGCACGGCCAGCAGCCCAGCAAGTGCTACCTGGGTACGGCGCCCCGAAACGGCGGCACCGATGGCCGCCACCACGGCGATCAGCACCATGGTGTAGCGCTGCACGATGCACATGGGGCAGGGCTCCAGGCCCACCACGTGCTGCAGATAGAGGCCGAAGCCCAGGAGGGCAAGACAGCTCAACAGGATGACGCCCATGATCCGGCGCGTCCCCAAACGATCAAACATGATGGCTCCAACGGAATCGATGACCCATATGGATCACGAGGCATCGATAAGGTTTCCAAAAACCGACGACAATTTCGCATTATTGTTCTTTTCGAACCAAGGAATCGCGACATGGCACGCATGGTCAACTGCATCAAGCTCGGCAAGGAAGCCGAGGGCCTGGACTTTCCGCCCTACCCGGGCGAACTGGGCAAGCGCATCTGGGAAAACGTCAGCAAGGAAGCCTGGGCCGCCTGGCTCAAGCACCAGACCATGCTGGTCAACGAGAACCGCCTGAACCTGGCCGACGCCCGCGCCCGCCAGTACCTGGCCCGCCAGATGGAGAACCACTTCTTCGGCAGCGGCGCCGACGCTGCGGCGGGTTATGTCCCGCCCAGCGCCTGAGCGATACACCTCCCCACCGTGAACGAAGCGGCGCGCACTTTGCTGCCGCCGCCAGCGGCCGGCCAGCCGGCTTGGCGTGTGCTCGACACGCGTTTCGAGCCGGCACGCCTGTTCGCGTTATGGCGAGCATGGCTCGCTGATCCGCAGCGCCCCCGTGTACTGCACCTCGTCGCCCTCGCCGCCTCACCGCCCTCGGCCGAAGCGCTAGGGGCTGCGGCCACGCCGGAACAAGTCGCCCTGGCCGATGAACTGGCCGCCCAGTGGACCGGCCTGCTGCCTGGCATACACCGCCTGTCCCTCGCCGAGGGCCGGCTGCAGCTGACCCTCTGCGTGGGCGAACTACAGACGCTGCTGCGCGAACAGCAGTTCGAGGCCGATGCCGTTTTTCTCGACGCCTCACAGGCCTGGGACCGCTGGAGCCTCAAGGCCCTGGCGCGCTGCTGCCGGCGCGACACACGCCTCGTCTTCGACACCCTGCCACCGGACGGGTCCAAGCTGCTGTCCGAAAGCGGCTTTGCGCTGGAGACGAATCAGGGCCGCTACGACCCACCCTGGGACCTCAAGACCAGCCGCGAAACACTACGCACCGAGGCAGCCGCACCCGGCACTTGCGTGGTGATCGGCGCCGGCCTGGCCGGTGCCAGCGTGGCAGCAGCCCTGGCGCGGCGCGGCTGGTTGGTCGAGGTGCTGGACGCTGCGCCCGAACCTGCCGCCGGTGCCTCGGGCCTGCCTGCCGGCCTCCTCGTGCCCCACGTCTCGGTAGACGACAGCCCGCGTTCGCGCCTCACGCGCGCCGGCCTGCGCCTGATGCGCAGCGAAGCGCAGCGCCTGCTGCAGGCCGGGCAGGACTGGGAAGACAGCGGCGTGCTGGAGCAGCGCCTGGACGGCAACATCGGCCTGCCGGCCCCTTGGCCCGCCGAGGGCCAGCAGGTCACGCGCCTGGCCCCCACGGGCACCGAAGCCTGGCGCACCGGCATGGCGACCGTGCCGGCGCTGTGGCATGCACAAGCCGCCTGGATCAAACCGGCGCGCCTGGTACAGGCCTGGCTCAAGCACAGCGGTGTGAGCTTCCGGGGCAATACCAAGGTAGAGCGGCTGCAACGCGCCGGCGCGTTTTGGCAGCTGCTGGACCGCGAAGGCAAGCCGCTGACCAGCGCCAGCCACGTGGTGCTGGCCAATGCGGCCGATGCACCGCGCCTGTTGGCCCCGCTGGGCCTGGCAGCCCAATTGCCGGCCCTGCAGGAAATGCGCGGTGTGATGAGCAGCGGCCTGTGCCAGCCAGGTGATGAAGCCGCCCTGCCGCCCTTCCCCGTCAACGGCCTGGGCGCCCTGATCCCGGCCGTGCCCACCGAAGACGGGCTGGCCTGGTACGCCGGCGCCACCTATGAAGATGCGACACAGCCACCGGCCACTGCCAGCGAACACCACCACACCAACTTCGACAAGCTGCACACCCTGCTGCCCGCCGCAGCCCAGGCACTGGCCCCCTCCTTCGCCCCGGGCACCGCGCGCGGCTGGGGCGGCACCCGCTGCGTCAGCGCCGACCGCCTGCCCCTGGTCGGCCCGCTCGAAGAAGGCCTTCAACCTACCCTGTGGATCAGCGCCGCCATGGGTTCACGCGGCCTGAGCTTCGCCATGCTCTGCGCCGAATTGCTGGCCGCCCGCCTGGGCGCCGAGCCCTGGCCCGTGGAAGCCAGCCTGGCGCGCGCGCTGCATGCGCGGCGCAAACCGGTTTCCCGCACGCAGGATTTCTGCGCACAATAGGTGGGCCCTCATCAAACCTGTTGCTCACGCCATGATCCTCGTCGCCGGCTCCGCCAATCTCGATTACGTGGTGCGCGCACCGCACATCCCCGCCCCCGGTGAAACGGTGCTGGGCCATGACTTCAGGACCTGGCCCGGCGGCAAGGGCGCCAACCAGGCCGTGGCCTGCCGCAAGGCCGGCGGCCATACCACCCACATGCTGCTGGCCCTGGGCCACGACGCCCAGGCCCTGCCGATCGAAAACTCCCTGAGCGAGGCCGGCGTGCATCTGCACCGCGTGCTGGTGACGGACGCGGCCACCGGCACGGCCTTCATCTGCGTGGACGAGCATGGTGAAAACGCCATCACGGTCGCGCCCGGCGCCAACAGCCGTCTGCGAGCGGAACACCTGCCCGCACTGGACGGCTACAGCCACCTGGTGCTGCAGCTGGAAATCCCCATGGACACGGTGCTGGCCTATGCGCGTGCCGCCCATGCCCATGGTGTCAAGGTCGTCCTCAATGTGGCACCGGCACGGCCGCTGCCGGCCAACTTGCTGGCCTTGGTGGACATCCTGCTGGTCAACGAAGGTGAGCTGGCCGCGCTGGCGGGTACGCAGGGCAGCATTGCCCAACAATTGCAGCGCCTGGCCGTGCCTTGCGTGGTCGTCACGCTGGGCTCCCGCGGTTGCTGCGCCAAGGTCAACGGGGCGCTGAGCACGCAGGCGGCTTTCCCCATCACGCCGGTGGACAGCACGGGTGCCGGCGACGCTTTTTGCGGGGTCCTGGTGGCGCGTCTGGCACAGGGTCATGCCATGGGCGATGCCCTGCGCCACGCCAGTGCGGCCGGCGCCCTCAAGTGCCTGAAGCCCGGCGCGCAAAGCGGCATTCCCACGGCGGTGGAGGTGGAACTGTTCCTGGCACGCCAGCCGCATACCGCACCCGAAGCAGACGCCGCCTTGCGCGCTTACTGCGGCATCGCATGAACGCCCGCCACCAGCTCATCCTGGACTGCGACCCCGGCGTGGACGACGCCATGGCGCTGTTTTTCGCGCTGGCGCACCCGGACGTCGAGCTGCTGGGCATCACCACCACTTTCGGCAACGTCACCGTGGCGCAGGCCACGCACAACGCGCTCTACCTGTGCGCCCTCGCCGGACGCCAGCTGCCGGTCTGCTCCGGCGTGGCCACGCCCCTGCGCAAGGCCCCCCTGCAGCCCGACCCGGACATCCACGGCGCCGACGGCCTGGGCAATCTGCCCCTGCGCGCCACCCTGCCCCGCGGGCCGGACGAACGCTCGGCCGCGCGCTACATCGTCGAGCAGGCGCGGGCCCGTCCCGGCGAGATCACGGTCGTGGCCGTCGGCCCGTTGGGCAATCTGGCCCAGGCCCTGCGCCTGGAGCCGCATCTGGCCAGGCTGCTCAAGCAGGTCATCGTGATGGGCGGCAGCATCAGCGAGCCCGGCAATGTGTCGCCGGTGGCCGAGTCCAATATCTGGCACGACCCGCATGCGGCCGACATCGTCCTCACGGCCGGTTTCCAACTCACCCTGGTCGGGCTGGATGTGACGCACCGCGTACGCATGCCGCTGGCCCTGTTCGAGCGCCTGGCCGCCCGGCACCACCACCCCGCCACCGACGCCCTGCTGCATGCCGTGCGTTTTTATACCGCTTTCTACGGCCGGATCGAGCCCGAGCTGGCTGCCCTGCCGGGCTGCTACGGCCACGACGTGCTGGCCCTGATGTACCTGGTGCAACCGGAACTCTTCAGCACCCAGGCCGGCCGCGTGCGCGTGGCCACCGAAGGCCTGGCCGAGGGCCAGACCATCATGGACCAGCGCGAGCACATCCCCTACCCGCAGCCAGGCTGGGAAGAACAGATCCCGCGCATCCAGGCCTGCCTGCAGGTCGATGCACCGGCCTGCCTGGCCCTGGCCGAAAACACGCTGGCGAGCAACTGGCTGCCACGCTGACCGGGGCTATTGCCCTGTCTGGGCCATTCTTTATTACTGCTGGTTATAGGAATCCAAGAAAAATGTAGTTTGGAATCTGAAGCCCCGCTTCTACAGTCGCGTCCATGTTTGATGCGGCATTCATCTTTGCGGGGTTTCTGGTCGGGCTGATCGTCGGCCTGACGGGCGTGGGCGGCGGTTCGCTCATGACACCCATCCTGATCTTCTTTTTTGGTGTCAAGCCGCACCTGGCCATCGGTACCGACCTGCTGTTCGCCGCCTTCACCAAGCTGGGCGGCACCGTGCGTCTGGCCCGCCAGCGTGTGATCGACTGGCGCATCGTGGGCAGCCTGTCGGCCGGCAGCATCCCGGCCGCCCTGATCACCCTCTACGTCCTGCACCGGGTCGGCCCGGCCAATCCGGCCATCCAGAGCCTGATGACCAGCACCCTGGGCGTCGCCCTGCTGCTGACCGCCGCCGCCACCCTGTACAAGGCCGTACGCGGCAGGGCCCTGCCGGCCAGCCTGGCCGCCGGCCAGGAAGCCGCCGCCGCCACGCCACGCCACTGGAGCCTGCCGCTGCTGCTGGGCGCCCTGGTGGGCACGCTGGTGACACTGACCTCGGTGGGCGCCGGCGCCATCGGCGTCAGCGTGCTGCTGATCGTCTACCCCCTGCTGCCGCTGCCGCGCATCGTGGCCGCCGACATCGCCTATGCCGTGCCGCTGACCCTGGTCGCCGGCCTGGGCCACGCCTCGCTGGGTTCGGTGGACTGGTCGCTGCTGACCCTGCTGCTGGCCGGCTCCCTGCCCGGCATCTGGCTGGGCACGCACCTGATGCACCGCATCAACGAGCGCGTGGTGCGCTCCCTTCTTTCCGTGCTGCTGGCCTGGGCCGGCCTCAAATTGATTGCGATCTGACCATGTACCAATACACCGACTTCGACCGCCAGTTCGTGCGCCTGCGCGCCGAGCAGTACCGCGACCAGTTGCAGCGCCGCCTCGCCGGCCAGCTCAGCGAAGAGGAGTTCCGCCCGCTGCGCCTGCAGAACGGCTGGT
>CAUPQO010000180.1:0-6600 GCA_963513295.1 uncultured Hylemonella sp. | reverse complement strand
TGGCCGCGTCGCTACGGCCTGGGTGCCGCCGGCCTGCTGCAGGTGGCCCATCTTCTGGTCCGCTGGCAACCCATGCTGTCCATGCGCCTGTCCGCCCTTGCGCTGAACTGGTGCCTGCGCCAGCAGGGGCATGGGCGCGTCGGTGGCCAGTCGGTGCGGGAGCATCTGGCGGGGGCTGCCTCCGTGCCGGATCTGCCGCGGCGCTGGCTGGGCTATGCTGTCGACCTTTATTGCGAGACACGTTTCGGGAGCACGGCGGCCACGCGCCAGCGTGCGGCTAATATGCACAAAGCCATCCACGGCGCCAGTCAGATCCTGGCGGGCGCCATGCCCGAGTTGAAGCGTGCTTGAGCCCTGGCCCACACGAGATTCCGGAATCCATCATGAAGATCAGCAAAGACACTGCCGTCACCATCCGCTACCGCATCAGCGACGCCACGGGCAAGCTTCTGGAAGACGGCAAGGAACCGACGTCCTACTTGCACGGCGGTTACGGCAACACCTTCCCCAAGGTGGAAGAGGCGCTGGAGGGCCGCGAAGCCGGCTACCAGGCCAATCTGGAACTGCAGCCGGCCGATGCTTTCGGCGAGCGCAATGAAGCCCTGGTGCAGGTCATCCCCAAGACCCAGTTCCCGCCTGGGGTCAAGGTCGGCGGCCAGCTCGAAGGCCGCGGTGAGGACGGGCACACCCATGTCTTCACCGTGGTGAAGATCAAGGGCCCGGAAGTGCACCTGGACGGCAACCACCCCCTGGCCGGCAAGGCCCTGCGCCTGAACGTCACGGTGGTGGAGGTGCGCGCTGCCAGCGCCGAGGAAATCGCCCACGGGCATGTGCACGGCGCCCACGGCCACCACCACTGAGAACCAGCGAACTGGTTGATCGGAGTTGGTCGACCGCCCATAATGATCTGCCAACAGAGGAGGCAGCGCATGGGCAAGGTGTATGTCGCAGACGATCCGCAGGGGGGGCGCGTGGAATATCGCGATCGCAAGCGTGCCTGGTGGCTGCTGTCGGTGGTCTACCCGCTACTGCCCTTCACCGGCATGGCCCTGCATGTTTACACCGGCGCGCAGATCGCCCTGGGCCTGCCCCTGCTCATCAGCTACGGCCTCATGCCCCTGCTGGACTACTGGATCGGCGAGGACGAGAACAACCCGCCCGAGGCCGTGGTGCCCCAGCTGGAGCAGGACCGTTATTACCGCTGGCTGACCTGGGCCACCGTGCCCCTGCACTTCGTGGCCCTGATCGGCTGCGCCTGGTGGGTGGGCACGCACGATCTTTCCTGGTGGGCCGTGCTGATGCTGGCCTATGTGGCTGGCACCGACTCTGGGCTGGGCATCAACACCGGCCATGAGCTGGGCCACAAGTACACCCGCACCGAGCAGTGGCTGGCGCGCCTGGTGCTGGCGGTGCCGGCTTACGGCCACTTCACGGTGGAGCACGGGCGCGGCCACCATCGCTGGGTCTCCACACCCGAGGACCACGCCAGCGCCCGCATGGGCGAGAACATCTACCGCTTCGCCCTGCGTGAACTGCCCGGCGGCATCCGCCGCGCCTGGGCGCTGGAGAAGGAGCGACTGCAGAAGGAAGGCCGCAGCGCCTGGAGTCTGCACAACACCATGCTGCAGTCCTACGCCATCACGGCGGTGCTGCAGCTCGGGCTCATCGCTGCCTGGGGCTGGATCATGCTGCCCTTCCTGGCCGTGCACAACGTGGTGGCCTGGTGGCAGCTGACCTCGGCCAACTACGTGGAGCACTACGGCCTGCTGCGCGATCGCCTGCCCAGCGGTGCTTATGAAACCCCGCAACCCCACCACTCCTGGAACGCCAACCACCTGGTCACCAACCTCGCACTGTTCCACCTGCAGCGCCATTCCGACCACCACGCCTATCCCTCGCGGCGCTACCAGTCGCTGCGCCATTTTCCGGACCTGCCGCAGCTGCCCAGCGGCTACTTCGGCATGTTCCCGCTGGCCTACATCCCGCCGCTGTGGTTCAGGGTGATGGACCCGCGTCTGCTGGCCCTGCCGCATGTGCGCGGGGATCTGAACAAGGTGAACATCGATCCGGTGCGGCGTGAGGCCATCCTGGCGCGGTATGGTGTGCCCCAACGCTGAAGCGAAATTCCTGGCTGCGCGCATGAAACTCATCCCCTGTACCTACGAGCAGCATGCGCAGCCCATCCTCGCCATCCTGAACGAGGCCATCGCCAACTCCACGGCGATCTACGACTACCAGCCGCGCACCCTGGACACGCCGGCGCAGCCGGTGGACGGCTGAGGGGAACACCCGATGATCGTGCTGCAGACCACCACCTACGTGCCGGGCCTGCGCGGCCAGGAGATCTACGATTTCCTCACCCACCCGGACGACCGCAGCTACCAGCGCTGGTGGCTGGGCACGCACCTGCAGCTGCATCTGGTCGGCGGTGCGGATCGTGGCGAGGGCGGCGTCGGCAGCGAAATCCACATGGATGAATACGTTGGGCGCCACCGCGTCCGGATGAACGCCGTGGTCACCGAGGCGGTGCCGGGGCGCCGCCTGGTCATGCGCATGAAGAAGCTGGTGCGGCTGCCCGCCACGCTGACCCTGGAGTTCGACGACGACGCCAGCGGCGTGCGCATTGTGCATACCCTGCGCGCCGGCTACGCCGGTCCGGGCCGCCTGCTGGACCCGCTGCTGCGCCTGCATTTCACGCCGACCTTCGCGCGCGACCTGGACGCCCACGTGCACACCGAGTTTGCCAAGCTGCGCGAGCTGCTGCACGGCACCGCCGTCGCTGCGACAGGCGCCGCCTGAGCATGCCCATCCCGTCCGACTACCAGCGCGCCTCGCTCGACTTCGAGCGTTTCATGGTCGACGCGCGCGACGCGGCTGGCCTGGCCACCACCAATATGGCCTGGAACATGGTGGTGGGCGTGCTGCACACCTTCCGCCGCCGCCTGAGTGTGGCCGAGGCGCTGCGTTTTGCCGACGTGCTGCCGCCCGTGCTGCGCGCAATCTTCACCAGCGAATGGCAGCCGGACGCCGCGCCGTTGCCCTTTGCGGACCGCGCCGCGCTCACGCGCGAGGTGCGCTCGCTGCGCCCCGCGCACAACTTCTCACCCGACGACGCCATCCGCGCCGTGGCACAGGCCCTGCGCCGGCAGGTGGACGAGGCGGCGCTGGAGCGTGTGCTGGCCACGCTGCCGCCGGGCGCGCGCGAGTACTGGGCCGTTTAGGGGCAATGACATTCCGCAGGCTTGCGGGGTTTCGCCGTTTGTCTGGCGCTCGGGCCTGCGCTATATTGGCTCGCATTCTTCAGACAAAACAAGCACTGAGCTTGCAGCAAGGGAGGTGCCGGGATGAAGATCCGTCCAT
Source organism: uncultured Hylemonella sp. (assembly GCA_963513295.1). Taxonomy (GTDB): domain Bacteria; phylum Pseudomonadota; class Gammaproteobacteria; order Burkholderiales; family Burkholderiaceae_C; genus Hylemonella. The sequence continues at coordinate 3,240 of CAUPQO010000180.1, read as the reverse complement.
GTTATTCCGCACTTTTGCGGTCCATATCACGTTAGATGGCTATGTATCCGAAGGCGCTTGTCCTCGCAATGTTGTCGTTCCAGGCGTTGAACGCGTGGGCGTCTGATACGCCTCTCTCTGGTACCTTCAGCAACGTTAAGAACACAGAAACGTCCGGCTACGCGGCATCAATGAAGAACAAGATCAACCTCGTCGTGACCGTCGGACAAGGCGGTCAGCAGTTCTTTATCCAGTGCTTTATGGGCGGAAAACCAGGCTTTGGGGTTCTTACCGTACTCAAGACACCCCAGCGAGAAGCGAAGATCAAGGCTGGTCCAGAGTGCCCAGAGCGCGAGGTGAGAATCCAACTCGACTACGAGGAAGCCTTCGTGCGCACCGGGAGCGGTTTTGTCTACCTTCCAAGGGGCAATATATATGTGCCTATTGAACCGTAAGCCATCCAACCTCCCGGTCAAGCGCCGATCGCCTACGGCGTTGGCTTACCTCAGCCATTAGCCACGCTTTGAGTTCATCCATTAATCAGCTAAGGATTCGTGTGGTCATGTATTTCCACTGTTTACTTGCTCTGGTGCTTTCTGCGTTTGGTGGTGCATCGATGGCGCAGACCTACGAGTATGGGCAGAGGCAAGGATATATCTTTGCCCAGAAGTACGTAAAAAGGATTTCAGTAGAACAAGCGGAGCAAGTCATCGGCTCCCCTGGTTTCTTTGAGCCGCTGCTTTCCTTCAACTGGGGAAAAGAGGCGATCAAAGATGGTCGCGTCAAACGATCTGGAGATCGCCTCATCCTGCAATTTGACGGCAGGGCACCTTTGAGTCTCAAAGACTTCGTTCGTAAACCAACGAAACAGAGTGAGGGCGATTCGCAAGAGTTCAAATACATCACACGCGTGCGTGACTACCATGTGGTGGGGGTTGTATTTGGTCATGATCAACCAGCATTCCTTTTGGTGTCGTATTCGGGTGAGAAAATTTATTTCGTGAATACGGTTTGATCTATTGGTGGTTGCCGAGAAATGGCTAAAACTTCAATCGAGGGCGAATGGAGCTTGAATCGGTTTCGTTGACACTTCGACCTAAGAGAGGAAGTGTTCAATGAGAGAGCTACCGAAGATGCCCGCCCCGAAGTTCTTTCCGAACGCACAAGCCTTTCGCAAGTGGCTTGAGGCCAACGCGAGCAGTGCCGCGGAACTGCTGGTGGGCTATCACAAGGTCGCCACGGGCAAGCCCAGCATGTCCTGGTCGGACTCCGTCGATGAAGCGCTGTGTTTCGGGTGGATAGATGGTGTGCGCAAGCGGATCGATGACGAGTCCTACCAGATCCGCTTCACGCCCAGGCGGCCCACCTCCATCTGGAGCGCCGTCAACATCGCCAAGTTCGAAACACTCCAGGCCGAGGGGCGCATGACACCTGCAGGGGTAGAGGCATTCAAGCACCGCAGAGAAGCCAGGTCCGAGGTGTACGCCTACGAGCAGGAGGCGCCGGCCGATCTTTCCCCGGACGAGCTACGGGAGTTCAAGCGCAACAAACAAGCCTGGCGCTTCTTCGAGAACAGTCCGCCGAGCCACAAGAAGGTCGTGCTTCACTGGATTTGCGGCGCGAAGAAGCCGGAGACGCGTTACCGGAGGTTCACCAAGCTGCTGGAGGCCTGTGCCGCCGGCCAGCGGCTGCGGTGAGTCCGCGTTGCCTCAGGTCTTCAGCAAACCCCGTGTCTCGATGAACTTCACCACCTCGTCCACGCCCGCCAGGGTCTTGAGGTTGGTCATCACGAAGGGTTTGAGGCCCTGCGCGGTCTTGCGCATGCGCTCGGTGTCGGCCTTCATCACATCGAGGTTCGCGCCTACATAAGGGGCCAGGTCGGTCTTGTTGATCACGAAGAGGTCGCTCTTGGTGATGCCCGGGCCGCCCTTGCGGGGGATCTTTTCGCCGGCGGCCACGTCGATGACGTAGATGGTCAGGTCGCTGAGTTCGGGGCTGAAGGTGGCGGCCAGGTTGTCGCCGCCGCTCTCGATGAACACGACGTCGGCGTTGGGGAAGTCCACCAGCATGCGGTCGATGGCTTCCAGGTTGATCGAGCAGTCCTCACGGATGGCAGTGTGCGGGCAGCCACCGGTTTCCACGCCCATGATGCGCTCGGCCGGCAGCGCGCCGCTGACGGTCAGCAGGCGCTGGTCTTCCTTGGTGTAGATGTCGTTGGTGATCGCCACCAGGTCGTATTTCTGGTGCATGGCCTTGCACAGCATCTCGAGCAGGGTGGTCTTGCCCGAGCCGACCGGGCCGCCGATGCCCACGCGCAGAGGGGGCAGGGGCTTGCTGCGGTTCTTGATGTGGTGCAGGGAGGGTGCGTTCATGGTCAGGAGCGGAAGAGTCTTGAGTACTGGGTTTCGTGCCGGCTGGAAAGGATGGCCAGCATGGGGCTGAAGGCCTGGCGGTCTTCGTCGTGCAGGGCCAGGGCGTGCTCGACGGCGAGGGGGATCTCCGTGGCCAGGCGCGCCAGGATGCGCTGGCCCGAGGTCTGGCCCAGGGGCACGGCCTTGAGTGCGGCCTGCATCATGTTCTCGGCCCAGCCGAAGGCGTAGCTCAGCAGCACGTCGCGTTCACCGGCGCCACTGCCGGCGGCGGTCAGGGCGAACAGCACGGGATAGGTCGGCTCCAGCGCGGCGGCGAAGTCCAGGGTGGCGGGGCTGGCCAGTGGCAGGTTGCGCAGCCATTCACGCAGGGAGCGGCCCATCTGCTCGGTCTGCAATCTCAATTCGGCGGTTTCGCGGGTCTGCAGCAGCCAGGCGTTGAGGGCGCGCACGCGGGCGTGGTCACCCTTGCGCCAGGCGATCAGGGCCTGGGCGATCACGGGCAGGTCGGCGCGGGCCAGCGTGAGGTGCAGCTGTTGCACCAGCCAGTCGCTGGCGGTGGCTTCGTTGCTCACCAGGCCGGCGTCAACGGCGGCTTCCAGCCCTTCGGAATAGGAGAAGCCCCCCACCGGCAGGGCGGGCGAGGCCAGCCAGATCAGCTGCAGCAGGCTGGAGGGCGCGAGCGGTTCAGTGAGGGTGTTTGTGCGCATGTCCATGGGCATCTCCATGGTCGTGGTCGCAGCCCGGGCCGTGCTCATGGCCAGGGTCGTGCGGGTGTGCATGACCGTGTGTGTGCTCGTGTTCATGGTCATGGCCGTGATCTTGTTCGTGCCCAAGCGCGTGTCCGTGCCCGCCCGCGCTGTAGGCCACACCCTCTGGTTCGAAGGCCTCC
>CAUPQO010000179.1:0-6635 GCA_963513295.1 uncultured Hylemonella sp. | reverse complement strand
TGCAGAAAGGTGATGTCGAAACCCGCTGCACCTGGGCGGATGCCGCCCGGCGCAAACCGCACGCCCTGGGCGGTCAGCCAGTCCACGGCGGTGGGCAGGTCGTCGATCCACAGGCCGATGTGGTTGAGCGGCGTGGCGTGCACCGCCGGCTTCTTCTCGGGGTCCAGCGGCTGCATCAGGTCGACCTCGACCTTGTAAGGCCCGGAGCCCATGGCGCAGATGTCCTCGTCCACGTTCTCGCGCTCACTCCTGAACGTGCCGGTGACCTGCAGGCCCAGCATCCCGACCCAAAGCTTCTGCAAGCGGCTCTTGTCCGGCCCGCCGATGGCGATCTGCTGGATGCCCAGCACCTTGAAGGGACGTTGGACAGCCATCATTGGAACTCCACGATCGGCTGGTCGACGGTGAGCGACTCGCCCTTGCCCGCCAGCACCTTGGCCACGATGCCATCGGCCGCGGCGAACAGCACGTTCTCCATCTTCATGGCTTCTATCACGGCCACGCGCTCGCGGGCCTGCACCTTCTGCCCCGGCTGCACCGCCACGTCGACCAGCAGGCCCGGCATGGGCGAGAGAACGTAACGGCTCATGTCCGGCGGCGCCTTGTGCGGCATGAGCCGGTGCAGCTCGGCCATGCGCGGCGAGATCACCAGCGCCTCGATCAGCGTGCCGTTGTGTTGCAGGCGCAGGGCCAGCGGGTTGCGGGCCGTGCCGCGTTCGACCTGGGTCGTGAAGGGCCGGCCATCCACCGTGCCGGCAATGATGATGTCGTTCAGGCGCGAGGTGCTGCAGATCTCGTAGCTCTTGCCGCCCACGCGCACCCTGGCCTTGCCCGTCTCGCCCACGAACTCGTCGACATGCACGGGGCTGTGCACGTGCTGGCCGTCGCCCCCCAGGGTGATGACCACGTAGTCCTTGCCGGCATCCACGGAATAACCCGGCAGCTGGCCGGAGATCGTGGTCGTGCGCTCGCGCGATTTGCGGCGCACGAAGGCGGCCAGCGCCACCAGGAAGTCGGGGTCGGCGTGCGGCACGTCTTCCGAGGAGAAGCCCTTGCCGTAATGCTCGGCAATGAAACCGGTGTTGAAGTCACCCGCCACAAACTTCGGGTGCGCCAGCAGCGCGGCCTGGAAGGGGATGTTGGAGCTGATGCCGCGGATGACAAAGCCGTTGAGTGCCTCGCGCATCTTGGTGATCGCATCCAGCCGGTCCTTGCCATGCACGATGAGCTTGGCGATCATCGAGTCGTAGTACATGGGGATCTCGCCGCCATCCTGTACACCGGTATCGACGCGCACGCCCAGCAGGTGCTTCGTGTCGGACTGCCACATGCTCTGCGCCGGCGGCGTGAAACGCACCAGACGGCCGGTGGACGGCAGGAAGTTGCGGAAGGGGTCTTCGGCGTTGATGCGGCACTCGATGGCCCAGCCGTTGCGCTTGACATCGGCCTGGGCCAGCGGCAGTTTCTCGCCGGCCGCCACGCGGATCATCAGCTCCACCAGGTCCAGGCCGGTGATGCACTCGGTCACGGAGTGCTCCACCTGCAGCCGGGTGTTCATCTCCAGGAAGTAGAAGTCCTGGTTCTTGCCGACCACGAACTCCACCGTGCCCGCGCTCTGGTACTTCACCGCCTTGGCCAGGGCCACGGCCTGCTCGCCCATGGCCTTGCGGGTAGCTTCGGAGATGAAGGGGCTGGGCGCTTCCTCGATCACCTTCTGGTGGCGACGCTGGATCGAGCACTCGCGCTCGTTCAGGTAGATCACGTTGCCGTGGCTGTCGCCGAGCACCTGGATCTCGATGTGGCGCGGTTCCTGCACGAACTTCTCGATGAAGATGCGGTCGTCACCGAAGCTGTTGCGCGCCTCGTTGCTACAGGAGGTGAAACCCTCCAGCGCTTCCTTGTCGTTGAAAGCCACACGCAGGCCCTTGCCGCCGCCGCCGGCCGAGGCCTTGATCATCACGGGGTAGCCGATGCCCTGGGCGATCTCCACCGCCTTCTCGGCCGACTCGATGGCCTCGTTCCAGCCCGGAATGCAGTTCACCTTGGCCGCGCCAGCCAGCTTCTTGGAGGCGATCTTGTCGCCCATGGCGGCGATGGAATAGTGCTTGGGACCGATGAAGACCAGGCCCTCCTCCTCCACGCGCTTGGCGAAGTCCTCGTTCTCGGACAGGAAGCCGTAGCCGGGGTGGATGGCCTGCGCGCCGGTCTGCTTGGCCGCTGCGATGATCTTGTCGGCTACCAGATAGGACTCGCGGCTGGGTGCCGGGCCGAGCAGGACGGACTCATCAGCCAGCAGCACGTGGCGCGCGTCGCGGTCGGCCTCGGAGTACACCGCCACGGTGGCGATGCCCATCTTCTTCGCGGTGGCGATCACCCTGCATGCGATTTCACCCCGATTCGCGATCAATATCTTTTTAAACATAAGCCTTCTCCATCGGTGTGAAATCGCCTGCGCACGCTGCGCGTGCCATGCAATTTAGCTTCGCTGCTGCGCCGCTACGCGGCTGGTCGCCACGGTTGGCAATCAGAATCTTTTTGAACATGATGTCGTCCTGTTCTCTCTCAATGTTGTGCGGCCAGCAGCGCCTTGCGCCGGGCCGTGAAGTTCCACCACGGCTGGCTCGGCCCGCCGTTCATGAAGTCGTGCGCGGCCAGAAAGGTATCCAGCACGCAGGGGTCATGGCGCTTGCCCATGGGGTCGCGCAACTGCTCGTAGGCCGCCACCGGATCCATCTCGCGCACCTGCAGGGGTGTCGTGATGCCCAGGCCGCGCAGATCGGCAGCCAGCGACTTCCCGATGTTCGGGATGTCGGTCAGCGTGCGCACCTGTTCGGCGTGGAGGGCTTTGGGCATGGCCAGATTCGTCAAAATCGGTTCAGAGCGGAATGTTGCCGTGCTTACGCCACGGGTTTTCCAGTTTCTTGTCTTTCAGCATGACCAGCGAGCGGCAGATGCGCTTGCGGGTCTCGTGCGGCAGGATCACGTCGTCGATGTAACCGCGCGCGCCGGCCACGAAGGGGTTGGCGAAACGGGCCTTGTACTCGGCCTCCTTGGCGGCCAGTTTGGCCGGGTCGCCCTTGTCCTCGCGGAAGATGATTTCCACCGCGCCCTTGGCACCCATGACGGCGATCTCGGCATTGGGCCAGGCGAAGTTGACGTCGCCTCTGAGGTGCTTGGAGGCCATCACGTCATAGGCGCCGCCGTAGGCCTTGCGCGTGATCACGGTGATCTTCGGGACCGTGCACTCGGCATAGGCGTAGAGCAATTTGGCGCCGTGCTTGATGATGCCGCCGTACTCCTGGCTGGTGCCGGGCATGAAGCCGGGCACATCGACGAAGGTGATGACCGGGATGTTGAAGGCGTCGCAGAAACGCACGAAGCGCGCCGCCTTGATGCTGCTCCTGATGTCCAGGCAACCGGCCAGCACCAGCGGCTGGTTGGCCACGATGCCGACCGTCTGGCCATCCATGCGGGCGAAGCCGATCAGGATGTTCTTGGCGTATTCGGGCTGGATCTCGAAGAAGTCACCGTCGTCCACGGTCTTGACGATCAGTTCCTTCATGTCATAGGGCTTGTTCGGGTTGTCCGGCACCAGGGTGTCCAGGCTCAGCTCCATACGGTCGATCGGGTCGCCGCTCTTGCGCACCGGGGCCTTCTCGCGGTTGTTCAGCGGCAGGTAGTTATAGAGGCGGCGCAGCATGAGCAGGGCCTCCACGTCGTTCTCGAAGGCCAGGTCGGCCACGCCGCTCTTGGTGGTGTGGGTGATGGCGCCGCCCAGTTCCTCGGCCGTGACTTCTTCGTGCGTCACGGTCTTCACCACGTCGGGCCCAGTGACGAACATATAAGAAGAGTCCTTCACCATGAAGATGAAGTCGGTGATGGCCGGGCTGTACACCGCACCGCCGGCGCTGGGGCCCATGATCAGGCTGATCTGCGGGATCACGCCCGAAGCGCAGACATTGCGCTGGAACACCTCGGCATAACCGCCCAGCGAGGCCACGCCTTCCTGGATGCGCGCACCGCCCGAGTCGTTGAGGCCGATCACCGGGGCGCCCACCTTCATGGCCTGGTCCAGGATCTTGCAGATCTTCTCGGCGTGAGGCTCGGAGAGCGAACCGCCGAAAACGGTGAAGTCCTGGCTATAGACGAAGACCAGGCGGCCGTTGATCATGCCGTAGCCCGTGACCACACCGTCGCCCGGCACCTTCTGCTCCTCCATGCCGAAGTCCACGCAGCGGTGTTCGACAAACATGTCCCACTCTTCAAACGTGCCTTCATCGAGCAGCACCTCCAGGCGCTCGCGCGCCGTGAGCTTGCCCTTGGCGTGCTGCGCGGCGATGCGTTTCTCGCCGCCACCCAGGCGGGCTGCGGCGCGCTTTTGCTCCAGTTGTTCCAGGATGTCGTGCATGGTTTGTCCTTCTTTGACTTGCTCGTTTAGGTCTTGTGTTCGTAGGCTTGCAGCAGCTGGCGCGCCGCTGTGGAGGCGGCCAGGCGGCCGGCAGTCACTTCTGCGCCCAGTTGCGGCAGCAGCTTGCGCACCTGCGGATGCGCGCGGAAAGCCTGCTTCAGCCCCGACTCGATGCGCTCCCACATCCAGGCCTGGGCCTGGCCCTCACGCCGTGCCGCCAGTTTGCCGCTGGCGGCCTGCAGCGAGCGGAATTGCGTGACGGCCGCCCAGAAGCTGTCCACGCCCTGGCCCAGCAGGGCACTGAGCTGGACCACCTTGGGGTGCCATATTTTTTCGTCATGGTGCGCGTGCTCGGGGTTGCCGTGCAGGCCGAGCAGGCGCAGCGAGGAGGTGATCTGCGCCTGCGCGCGCGTGGCGGCGGCGGCATCGATGTCGGCCTTGTTGATCAGCACCAGGTCGGCCAATTCCATCACGCCCTTCTTGATGGCCTGCAGGTCGTCTCCGGCATTGGGCAACTGCATCAGGCAGAACATGTCGGTCATGCTGGCCACGGCGGTTTCGCTCTGGCCCACGCCCACGGTCTCGACGATGACGATGTCGTAGCCTGCGGCTTCGCAAACCAGCATGGCCTCGCGCGTCTTCTCGGCCACGCCGCCCAGGGTGCCGCTGGAAGGGCTGGGCCGGATGTAGGCCTTGTCATGCACGGAGAGTTTCTCCATGCGCGTCTTGTCGCCGAGGATGGAGCCACCGGAAACGCTGGACGAGGGATCAACCGCCAGTACCGCCACGCGATGCCCGTGCTCGATCAGATACAGACCCAGGGCCTCGATGAAGGTGGATTTGCCCACGCCGGGCACGCCGCTGATCCCCAAGCGAAATGCGCCGCCGGTATGCGGCAGCAGCGCCGTCAGCAGTTCGTCACCCTGTGCGCGGTGATCGGCTCGCGTGGACTCCAGCAGCGTGATGGCCTTGGCCATGGCACGGCGCTGCTGGGCCGGTGTGCCCTGCAGGATGCCGTCCAGCAAAGAGGGGTGGCTCACCGGGATCGACCTCAGGCCTTGGCCGCTTTTTTGATCTGCTCCAGCACATCCTTGGCGCTGGCCGGGATGGGCGTGCCTGGGCCATAGATGCCCTTGACGCCGGCCTCGTACAGAAAGTCGTAGTCCTGGCGCGGAATAACCCCGCCGACGAAGACGATGATGTCGTCCGCGCCCTGCTTTTTCAGCTCGGCAATGATGGCCGGCACCAGGGTCTTGTGGCCGGCCGCCAGGGTGGAGACGCCCACGGCGTGCACGTCGTTTTCGATGGCCTGGCGGGCGCACTCTTCGGGGGTCTGGAACAGCGGGCCCATGTCCACATCGAAGCCCAGGTCGGCAAAGGCCGTGGCCACCACCTTGGCACCGCGGTCATGGCCGTCCTGGCCCAGTTTGGAGATCATCACGCGCGGGCGACGGCCGTGGGCCTCGCCGAAATCGGCAATTTCCTTCTTCAGGGTTTCCCAGCCCTCGGCCGAGTCGTAGGCAGCTGCGTACACACCGGTCACCTTTTGCGTATCGGCGCGATGGCGCCCGTAAACCTTTTCCAGCGCATCGCTCACCTCGCCCACCGTGGCGCGCAGGCGGATGGCCCGGATGCTCAGGTCGAGCAGGTTACCACTGCCGGCCTCGGCCGCCGCGGTCAGCGCATCCAGCGCGGCCTGCACCGCCTTGGCATCGCGGCTGGCGCGGATGGCCTTGAGGCGCGCGATCTGACCGTCGCGCACCATGACGTTGTCGACCTCGAGGATGTCGATCGGGTCCTCTTTCTTGAGTTTGTACTTGTTGACGCCGACGATCACGTCCTTGCCGCTATCGATGCGCGCCTGCTTCTCGGCGGCGGCGGCCTCGATCTTCAGCTTGGCCCAGCCGCTGTCCACGGCCTTGGTCATGCCACCCATGGCATCCACTTCTTCGATGATCGTCCAGGCGGCGTCAGCCATGTCCTGGGTCAGCTTCTCCATCATGTAGCTGCCGGCCCAGGGGTAGATCACGCTGGTGATGTGCGTCTCTTCCTGGATGATGAGCTGGGTGTTGCGCGCGATGCGCGAACTGAACTCGGTAGGCAGTGCGATGGCCTCGTCGAAGCTGTTGGTGTGCAGGCTCTGCGTGCCCCCGAACACCGCGGCCATGGCCTCGATGGTGGTACGCACCACATTGTTGTAGGGGTCCTGCTCGGTCAGGCTCCAGCC
>CAUPQO010000178.1:0-6687 GCA_963513295.1 uncultured Hylemonella sp. | reverse complement strand
GCGGATCGATCTGCGGACCGAGGACTGAGACCTCAAGGTGTTTCCTATGTCCCCGCACACCCGTTACCCATGTCTCCGGTCCATACAGCGAAGCAAAGAAAAGTACCTCGCCCGCCGGGGCGAGACCCGGCAAAGCCACGCGTGTTGCAATGCCGCTAAAAATAAGCCATTAGCATTCAGCCATGCCGAACCGCCCAGTTCAAAGCCAAGCCCGACTCCTGACTCCCGCCCTCCTCGGCTGGATCACCGGCCTGGCCCTGCAACTGCAGCAGAGCGAACTCTGGCCCGCCACCCACTATGGCCTGCTGACCGCCGCCGCGCTCGCACTGCTCCTCGCATTGAACGGGCTGCGCCCGCAGGTCGCCAAGCCGCTACTGATCTTCATCATCACAGCCCTGCTCGCCCACGCCAGCACGGGCCTGCGCGCCACGCTCTTCCAGCAGCAGACCCTGGACCCGGCACTGGAAGGCAAAGACATCGACATCACCGGTCGCATCAGCGCCATGCCCCAGTTCGGCGAGAACAGCACGCGTTTTCGCTTCAAGGTAGAAAGCGCCGTACAGAACGGACAGGCCGTGCAGCTGCCGCCGCAGCTCTACCTCAGCTGGTACGGCGGCTTTCGCAACGAGGACGGCGCGCTGCTGGAGCCCTTGCAGCTGGCCCCGCCGCTGCAGGCCGGCGAGCGCTGGTCGTTCACGGTGCGGCTGCGCGCACCGCACGGGGCGCGCAACCCGCACGGTTTCGACTTCGAACTCTGGCTCTGGGAACAGGGCCTGCAGGCCACCGGCTACGTGCGCGCCGGCCCGCGGGACCCGCCACCGCAGCAGCTGGGGCAGAGCTGGCAGCATCCCGTCGAGTGGGCGCGCCAGCAGGTGCGCGATGCCATCCGGCAGCGCGCGCCCATCGTCACCGGCAGCCCGGACGAAGAGACGCAGGCCCGGGCCATGGGCATCGTCGCCGCCCTGGTGACGGGCGACCAGCAGGCCATCACGCGCAGCGACTGGGACGTGTTCCGCGCCACCGGCGTGGCCCATCTGATGAGCATCTCGGGCCTGCACATCACGCTGTTTGCTTGGCTGGCGGCCCTGCTGCTGCGCGGACTCTGGCGCAACTCGCCGCGCCTGTGCCTGGCCTTTCCGGCCCAGCATGCCGGTCTGCTCGGCGGACTGCTACTGGCCGCCGCTTATGCGCTGTTCAGCGGCTGGGGCGTGCCGGCGCAGCGCACCATCCTGATGCTGGGCACGGTGACACTGCTGCACCTCTCGGCCCGCCGCTGGCCCTGGCCGCAGCTGTGGCTGCTGACCGCGGTCGTGGTGCTGGTCGCCGACCCCTGGGCTTTGCTGCAAGCCGGCTTCTGGCTGAGCTTCGTAGCCGTGGGCGTGCTGTTTGCCGGCGCCGGCCACGAGACGCTGGATACACCGCGCACACTGACGCAGCGTGCCTGGGGCCTGCTGCGCGAACAGTGGCTGATCACGCTGGCGCTGGCGCCGCTGACCCTGCTGCTGTTTGGCCAGGTTTCGCTGGTGGGTCTGCTGGCCAATGCGCTGGCCATCCCCTGGGTGACGCTGGGGGTCACGCCACTGTCCCTGCTGGGCCTGCTGTGGTCGCCGCTGTGGAACGCGGCGGCGCAGGCCGTGTCGTGGCTGGGCTGGATCCTGGCCGGCCTGGCGGCGCTGCCGCTGGCCACACTCTCGGTGGCCCAGGCCCCGCTGTGGGCCGGCATGGCCGGCGTGCTGGGTGGCCTGCTACTGGTGCTGCGCCTGCCCTGGACCATGCGCCTGGCCGGCCTGCCGCTGCTGCTGCCCGTGCTGCTGTGGCAGCCGCCACGTCCGGCGCCGGGACAATTCGAGCTGCTCGCGGCTGACATCGGCCAGGGCAATGCCGTGCTGGTACGCACGACCACGCACGCCCTGCTCTACGACGCCGGGCCGCGCCACGCCAACGACAGCGACGCCGGCCAGCGTGTGCTGGTGCCGCTGCTGCGTGCTCTCGATGTGCGGCTGGACCGCCTGGTGCTGAGCCACCGCGACAGCGACCACACCGGGGGCGCCGCGGCCGTGCTGGCGGCGCAGCCGGGGGCGGACCTGCTGAGCTCACTGGAAGAGGCCCACGAACTGCACACCCTGCGCCCCAGCCAGCGTTGCGTGGCCGGCCAGAGCTGGGACTGGGATGGTGTGCGCTTTGAAGTCCTGCACCCGCAGGCCGAGGACTACGGCAAGGCCAGGCGCAGCAATGCCCTGTCCTGCGTGCTGCGCATCGGCAATGGTGCGCAGACCGTGCTGCTGGCGGGTGATATCGAAAAGGCGCAGGAGGCCCGACTACTGGCGGATGGCGCTGCGTTGCGCGCCGACTGGCTGCTGGTGCCGCACCACGGCAGCAAGACCTCGAGCACGTCCGCGTTTCTGGACGCGGTGGCCCCGCAGACGGCCCTGGTGCAGGCCGGCTACCGCAACCGCTTCGGCCACCCGGCCCCCGAGGTGGTGGCGCGTTATGCGCAGCGCGGCGTGCAGGTGCTCAGTTCGGCGCAATGTGGTGCTGCCCGCTGGCACTCGGAACAGCCCCGGACGACCCGTTGCGAACGTCAGGTCCAGGCTCGTTACTGGCAGCACCGCGCCTCGGTCACGCCCTGAAACAGCCGGCATTTGCATACAGCCGGGGCCGTCAGGTATTTTCTGCGGATAATGGCAGGGACAGGAGTCAGCATGGGTTTGCAGGTGACGGACATCGACCGGGAACTCGATCAGGCCAGATCGGAAGGACCGGTGCGCGACATCGTCATCCCGCCCTGCCCCGAGCTGCTCACCGCCCTGCAGCTGGAAATGCGCCAGACCGACCCCGACCCGGCCGAGATCACGCGCATAGCCGGCAGTGACGTGGCCATGGCCGCGGCCCTGATGCGCATGGCCAACAGCCCCCTTTACTCCCGCGCCCGCCCCGCCCACACCGTGGCCGAAGCCGTGACCATGCTGGGCCTGGGCCAGGCGGCCTCCATCCTGACCGGTTTTCTGGCGCGCAGCACCATCCGCGTCAACTCACCGCTGGTCGAACACTTCTGGGAAACCTCTACCCGCCGCTCGCTGGCCATGGCCTATATCGCCCGCCAGCTCTATGGCGTGGACGCCGACGTGGCGCAGACCTGCGGCCTCTTCATGCACGTGGGCATCCCCATCCTGTTGCAGGGCGTGCGCGGCTACGCCGGCACGCTGGCCGAAGCCATGGCGCGGCAGGACCGCAGTTTTACCGAGACCGAAAACGCCGTGCACCGCACCGACCACGCCGTGGTGGGCGCCATCGTGGCGCGCACCTGGTTCCTGCCGCCGGTGATTGCCTTTGCCATCCGCCTGCACCACGATTTCAGCGTGCTGCGCGTGAGTTCCATTCCGGCCGGGGTGCGCACGCTGGTGGCGCTGGCTGCCGTGGCCGAGCACCTCGTGGCCGATTTCGAAGGGGTCCAGCAGCAACGCGAGTGGGAGCGTTTTGGCCCGGCCTGCCTCAGTTATCTGCAGATCGGCGAGTCCGAGGTGGACCTCTGGGTCGACACGCTGCACCCGGTATTCGAGGCCGTGGTGCTGGCCTGAGCATCGGCCGACGACTGGGCCTGCGAGCGCGCCGCCGCCACGGCCTGGCCCAGTTCGATCACCGCCAGCGCGTAATAACTGCTCCAGTTGTAGCGCGTGATGGCGTAGAAGTTTTCCGTCCCGGCCACGTAACTGGGCGAGTAATCGCCGTTCTGCAACTCCACCAGGGCCAGCGGCCCCGCATGCTGGCGGCCGCCGGCGCCCAGCATGATGCCCCTGGCCTTGAACTGCTCGACCGGGAAGGTCGGTTTGATGTCAGGGGCCAGCAGGGTCGGCATGTCCAAGCGCTCGTAGTCGAAATCCACCGGGTAGTGGGTGGGCATGCCGGGTTGCCAGCGGTGCGCCTTGAAATAACTGGCCACCGAGCCGATGGCATCGGCCGCGCTGTCGACCAGGTCGACACGGCCATCCCCGTCGAAATCGACGGCGTAGGCGGTCCAGCTCGAGGGCATGAACTGCGGGATGCCCATGGCCCCCGCATAACTGCCCCGTGCCTTGAAAGGGTCGGCACCAGCCTGCTGGCTCAGCTGGAGGAAGGCCCCGAGTTCGGCACGAAAAAAGGCCGTGCGCTGGGCCGCGCGGGGGTGCTCGGCGGGGAAATCGAAGGCCAGGGTGGCCAGGGCATCCAGCACGCGGTAACGGCCAAGGTGGCGCCCGTAGTAGGTCTCCACGCCGATGATGCCGATGATGATCTCGGCCGGCACACCATAGGTGCTGCTGGCGCGTTCCAGCAGTTCGCCATGGGCCTGCCAGTAGGCGACACCCGCCTGGATGCGCTCGGTTTCCAGAAAGCGGCTGCGGTACTGCTGCCAGTTCCTCGGCAGGGTCACGGGCGGCGGGGTGATCAGTTTCACCACCTGCGGCACGTGGCGGGCCTTGCCCAGGGTGCGACGAACCCACTTGCGATCCAGGCCGTGGCGTTCGGCGATCTCGTCCGCCAGCGCCATGGCCTCGGGACGAGCGGCATAGGACGGGCCGCTGCCTTCGATCAGGGCGACAGCCGTGTTCTGCACGCGCTTGAGACGGGCCTTCTGGGTCGCCGTGGCCTGGGCCGGCAAGGCGCAGGTCAGCAGGAACAGCAGGGCCGTCAGCAGCGGGGGGGAAATCAAACGTCGATTGCTCACTTGGGCCAGCTCAGTTCTTTCAGTTCGCGGCGCAAGGCCGCCAGGTCACCGGCTGCGTTGCGCCCGTCGCGCGACGCATAACGTCGTTGCTCATAACGCTGCAGCCAAGCCTGGATGGCCTGCACCCGATTGTCCTTGGGATCGTGGGTTTGCGCCAGCCGCTGCGCCATCTCGCGTGGCGTCACCGCCGCACCCAGGGGCAGGCCGGCCTGCAGCAGCCGGCTGCGCACACGCTCATACAGGCGCTGCCACGGGTCCTGGCGCCGGCGCTCCCAGTGTGTCCAGGCCGCCCCGGCCAGGCTGGCCGTGACCAGGGCGCCCAGCAGCAGGTACCCCAGGTCTTCCCAGCTCGGCGCCTCGAAACCCAGTGCGCGCAGGAGGTTGAGCTGGCGGCTCTGCGTGTAATTCAGCACACGCTGGTTCCAGGCATTGTTGACCGCCTCCCACAGGGCCCGCACGCCCTGCATCAGGTTGGGACTGACCACCGTGCCCACCGCCGTGGCAATGGCCCCGCGTGGTGCCACCAGGCGCTGCAGGGAACCAATACGCCCGGGCGAGACCGCCGCCGTCGGGTCCACGCGTTGCCAGCCCCGGTCGGCCAGCCAGACTTCGGTCCAGGCATGGGCATCACTCTGCCGCACCACCCAGAAGTTGTCGACGGTGTTGCGCTCGCCGCCCTGGTAACCGGTGACGATGCGCGCCGGGATGCCGGCCGCGCGCATCACCACGACAAAGGCCGAGGCCATGTGCTCGCAGAAACCCAGTTTGCGGTCGAACCAGAACTCGTCGGCCGTGTGCTGGCCGTATTCGCCGGGCTCCAGCGTGTAGGTATAGCCCCCCGTGCGCAGGTGGTTCAGCACCCGGTCGATCAGGGCCGCCGGATCGTTGCCGGTTTCACGGCTCAGGTCCATGGCCCATTGCAGGGTGCGCGGGTTGAAACCGCGTGGCAGTGCCGTGTAGTCCTGCAGACTGGCCAGCATGCGCTGCGGGCCGTGGCGGAATTCGGTATGGCTTTGCGCCTTGTAACGCAGAAGGTCGTTGACCGGGCCGCTGGCACGCCACTGCAGCTCCTCGCTCATGCGCGCCACCATGTCGCCTGGCAGTTCGGGCGCGGTGGCGGTGGCATCCAGCATCAGCAGCCAGGGACGGTTGTGCGGCTCCAGCGTGACTTCGTAACGCAGCGGCGCCCCGCGCACCTGCAGGTCGGCACGCGGCTGCATGGACGGCGGAAAGCTGGCCTGCAAGGGCGCCCATTCGCGTCCGTCGAAGGTGGAGAGCACCGGCCCGCGGAAATACAGCGTTCCCTGTAGCGGCTGCGGGCTGCCCTCCTCGAAGCGCAGGCGCAAGGCCACGCTGTCGTCCAGTGCCAGGCTGGCGATATTGCCCACCTGCATGCGCTGCGACAGACCGCTGCGCCCGCTCAGGGCGTCACCCGGCGTGCCCCACAGCGGGGCCAGGCGTGGAAACAGCACAAACAGCAGCACCATGATGGGCGCGCCCAGCAGCGTCATGCGCGTGGCCATGCGCGCGGACTGCCACAGCGAGGGCCGGCCCGCCGGCATGTGGCTGTTGACCAGCGCGGTCAGCAGGCCCATGAGGCCCAGCAGCATGGCCGCTGCCGTGGGTAGCGACTGCGAGTAGAAGAAATTCGTCAGCATCGTGAAGAAGCCGAGGAAAAAGACCACGAAGGCATCGCGCCGTGCGCGCAGCTCCAGGGTCTTGAGCGCCAGCAGCACCACGATCAGCGTCACGCCGGCATCGCGCCCCAGCAGGGTACGGTGCGTGAGCCAGGTGGCGCCCACGGTGAGCACCAGGGCCGCCAGCAGCCACCAGCGGCCCGGCAGCGGGCGCAGCGTAAAAGCCAGCCAGCCGCGCCAGGCCAGCATGCCCGCGGCCAGGGCGCTGCACCACCAGGGCAGGTGACCGGCATGGGGCAGCAGCACCCAGGCGATCACAGCCAGCAGGAACAGGGTGTCGCGGCTGTC
>CAUPQO010000177.1:0-6820 GCA_963513295.1 uncultured Hylemonella sp. | reverse complement strand
CGTACTGCTCGACACCCGGCTGCCGGGCCTTCCGGTGGTGGCCGAGGACGGGCAGGTCACCGGTTTCATCTCGCGCAGCGACATCCTGCGTGCGGTAGTTCACGACCCGCCGCTCGATCTCTGGAGTTGAGGCCGGGGGCAGGGGTCCCCTTCGATTACCATCCATCCACCAGCAGACGGCGCGGCGCGCAAGGGCCGCATACGGACCATGATGGGGAGACGCATTCGGTGCTTGCGAACCTGAAGAACTACTGGCATTGCGATGCCCGGTATTTCCTGCCGGCCGTGCTGGTCTTTGTCGTGGCCATGGCGCTGCCACCTTTCCCCCTGTTCGAGGACCGGGCTTCCAGCATGCTGCAGCTGCACCTGCTGCTGGAACTGTTCGCCGTCATCGTGGCCATCCTGATCGTGGTGGTGTCCTGGCACGACCTCAAACACCGCTTCAATCCGGAATCGGGCATCCTGCTGGCCGGCTTCACCATGGTGGCTTTCGTGGACCTGGTGCATGCCCTGACCTACGACGGCATGCCCAGGCTGGTGATCGACAGCTCGACCCCGCGCGCCATCTTCTTCTGGCTGGCGGGGCGCACCCTGGTCCTGCTGACCCTCCTGCTGGTGGTGCTGCGCCTGCACCTGCCCTTCTCGCGCTACGTGTGGCTGGGCATCGCCACCGTGCTGGGTGCCGGCCTGTTCTGGCTGGGTACCTGGGGCATGGACTGGGTGCCGACCACCTTCGTCGCAGGCAGTGGTGTCACGACCTTCAAGCGCAACTACGAATACGGCCTGTTCATCGGCTATGTGCTGCTGGCCCTGCTTTTCATCTACCGCGCGGGCGCGGGCGCGGGCAACCGCCCGCGCTCCTTTGCCTTCGCCACCTCCTGCCTGGTCATGGCCATGGGCGAGATTGTTTTCTCCAACTACAAGGCGCCCTCGGACTTCCTGAACATCTTCGGCCACGTCTTCAAGATCGTCTCTTATGCCTTCCTCTACCAGAACGTCTTCGTGCTGGCAATCCGCCAGCCTTACGAGGCCCTGCGCAAGAGCGAGGGGCGCTTCCGGGCCCTGACCGAACTGTCTGTCGACGGCTACTGGGAGCAGGACCGCGACTTCCGTTTCGTCCAGGTGTCCCAGTCCTTCAACGGCATGGACATGCAGGCCATGCTGGGCCGCACGCGCTGGGAGCTCCCCGTGCTGGGGGTGAGCCCCGAGCAGTGGCTGGCGCACCGTGCCCAGCTGGAGCGGCACGAGCCTTTCCGCGATTTCGTCTACCAGGTCGAGGT
This sequence comes from uncultured Hylemonella sp., assembly GCA_963513295.1. GTDB lineage: Bacteria > Pseudomonadota > Gammaproteobacteria > Burkholderiales > Burkholderiaceae_C > Hylemonella. The sequence goes on along the minus strand of CAUPQO010000177.1, from coordinate 5,540 downwards.
GGCGCCCGGCCAGGTCCGCACCCTGGCAGCCAACGGCAGCCCCCTGTTCGGCGAGGACGGCGAGTTCCTGGGTTACCAGGGGGTGGGGCGCGACATCACCGCCCAGCTGGCGGCCGAGAAGCGCATCGAGTTCCTGGCCTATCACGACACGCTGACCGGCCTGCCCAACCACCGCCTGCTGCAGGAGCAGTTTGCGCAGCTGACCGCCCCGTCCATGCATGCCGAGGGACGGGCCGCCCTGCTGCTGCTGGACCTGGACAACTTCAAGGGCATCAACGACATCCTCGGGCACGACAGCGGCGATGCCCTGCTGCGCGAGGTGGCCCGGCGCCTGCGGGCCAAGGCGCGCGACGTGGATGTGGTGAGTCGCCAGGGCGGTGACGAGTTCTATGTGCTGATGCCGGGCTTGCGGCACACCGATGACGTGGCCCTGCTGGCGTCTGCCCTGATGGAATGCCTGCAGGAGCCCCTGATGCTGGCAGGGCAGGAAATCGTCACCTCGGCCTCCATGGGCGTGGCGATCTACCCCGACGACGGTGCTGATCTGGAGACCTTGCGCAAGAAGGCCGATGTGGCCATGTACCAGGCCAAGCAGGCCGGCCGCAACACCTACCGCTTCTTCGATGCGGCCATGAATGTGGAGGCCTTCGAGCACCTCAGCCTGCGCAATGGCCTGCACCGCGCGCTGGAGCGCGGTGAACTCGCCCTGCATTACCAGCCGCAGTTCGATCTCTCCAGCGGCGTCGTGATCGGCGTGGAGGCGCTGCTGCGCTGGCGCCATCCCGAGCGTGGCCTGATCTCACCGGCCCGTTTCATCCCGGTGGCCGAGGAAAGCGGCCTGATCGTGCCCATCGGTGTGTGGGTGCTGCGCGAAGCCTGCCGCCAGGCGGCGGACTGGCAGCGTAGCGGGTTGCCGGGCCTGACCATGGCGGTCAACCTCTCGGCCGTGCAGTTCAAGCGCGGTGATGTCGAGCAGTCGGTGCTGCGCGCGCTGGAGGAATCAGGCCTGTCTGCGCAGCTGCTGGAACTGGAACTCACCGAGTCCATCCTGATCCAGAACGCCGAGGGCGTGCTGGCCAGCCTCAAGCGCCTCAAGCAGCTGGGCGTGAAGCTCTCCATCGACGACTTCGGCACCGGTTATTCCAGCCTGTCCTATCTGAAGCGCTTCGACATCGACAAGCTCAAGATCGACCAGAGTTTCGTGCGCGACCTGGGTAGCGACGAGGACGATGCCGCCATCGTGCGGGCCGTGATCCAGATGGCGCACGGCCTCAATCTCAAGACCATAGCCGAGGGCGTGGAAACCGTAGAGATGCTGGAGAGCCTGTGCCGTTTCGGCTGCGACGAGGCCCAGGGTTACCACTTCGCCCGACCCATGCCGGCCGCGGAGATGACGGACTTCCTGCGCCGTGTGGTGGCCGAGCCGGTCGCTACGCCCTTGAACCAGCGCGGCTGAGCGCCGGTCTGGCGGAAGCGGTGAGATTCGAACTCACGAACGGTTGCCCGTTGCCGGTTTTCAAGACCGGTGCAATCGACCACTCTGCCACGCTTCCGATGCGTCGATTCTAGCGTCTGGGCCAGTCAGACCGCGGGGGCATCCTCGTTGTCCGTCGCGCTGGCGGCGGCCGCCGCAAACACGGCCGCGGGCGAGCCGTCGGCCTTGCGGCCGGTGCGCAGGGCAGGGTTGCCGTTTTTCTGGCGCCACTGCTGTATGGCGGCTTCCAGTTCGGCCGCGTCGCTGATCTTGGCGCCATAGCGTTGCAGCACCAGATGGGCGGTTTCGATCAGCTTGGCGTTGAGTGTCTCGTTGCCATGGATCAGCAGGTTGCGCACGGCGCCGGCCGGGTCGCCGGCCAGGCTCAGGGCCATGGCGGACTCGGCCAGCTTGAGTACGTGGGCGCTGGTCACGCGCAAACGCTCGGCATACGCCGGGTGCACGCCGGCGGCGCCGGCCAGCAGTTCGCTCATGGAGCGGCCGGTGGAGAAGCGCATCCCCAGGGCGTCGACGGCGGGCTCCACATCGTCGAGCTGGATGGCCTTGTTGGCCAGCTGGGCCATCAGGGCCAGCAGGTTGGTGGCCGACTCGAAGTCGAAGGTCGGGTCCTTGACCTTGCCGGCCAGTGCGCGCACGGCCTCCACCGCGCGCGCGAACTGGCGGTCCATGATGAGGGTCAGTGCGTCGACGATGGCGGCCTGGCGCTGCAGACGGGGGTTCTTCTCGTCGCGGTCGATCAGCTTGACGAAGTCGTCGCGGCAGTGCTGCAGGCCCTTGCGGTCGCTGCATTCCAGCCGGGCAAAGGCCAGCAGCACCAGGGTCTGGCAGTCGAACATCTTGGAGTCCAGGCCCAGGCGCGCGCACTGGCCCAGGATCTTCTCGGCTTCCACGCGGTCGCCGCTGTAGTACATCATCAGGCCCAGGTTCTGCAGGCGCGAGATGGAGAAGGGCGTGACCGCGCAGGCCATGCGGTAGGCGGCCAGGGTCTGTTCGTGGTTGCCCAGCTCGAACTGGGCGCGGCCCAGCACGTCGTAGGCATCGGCGTAACGCGGGTCTTCGCTGATCAGGTTCTCCAGCGTGCTGATGGCGCGCATGGGTTCGCCGTTGTCCAGCTGGGTGCGCGCCACGCCGAGCTTGGCCCAGGGCAGGGTCTTGGCGGCGATCACCGCCTCGTACAGGCGCTGGGCATCGTTGTAGCGCTCCACGCGCATCAGCAGTTCGGCGCCGATGCGTGCGGCATAGAGCCAGTAGGCGCCGCGCTCCTCGAAACGCTGCAGGCATAACTCGGCGCCCCGGGCGTAGTCCTCGGCCTCGATGGCGGCAAAGATGTCGGCCAGCGCGGCCTTGCGCTGGCGCGCCTGGTACAGGCGCTCGGCCAGGCGGGTGGCGGTGTGCGGTTTGATGAGGTAGCCGTCCAGGGCCGATTCGGCGGCCTCGGCCACCTTGGCGTAGGTGGCCTCGCCGGTGACCATGATGAAGACCGTGGCAAATGGCAGCAGCTGGTTGCGCCGCAGGTCGTCCAGCAGGTCCTGGCCGGTGGGGGTGCCGGGCTGGAAGTACTGCTCGCACAGCACGATGTCGAAGGTCTTGAACTCCAGCACCTTGCGCGCGTCGGCGGTGCGGGTGGCCTGTTCCACGGCGCCTACGCCGAACTCGCGCAGCTGGTTGACCAGGATGGCACGCGAGGTGGGGTTGCCGTCGACGACCAGCGCCCGGGTGTTGGAAAGATCGTCGTCGTACAGCGCCATGCGCAGGCCGGTCCTCGGTTGGGAATGCGGGGATGATAGCCCTGATGCCGCCAAGCAACCAGCCCCGGCACACTTGCGCGTGCCGGGGCTGTTGTGGATGGGGCGATGCAGGGCCGGTGCCCTGCAAAGATCAGGCGTCGGGCGCGACCTTGTGGTTGGCCAGGGCCTCGATGGCTTTCACCAGGGCCGAGTGGTCGGCCTGGTCGTGGCCCAGGGCGGCGCAGGCCTGCATGAGCTGGGCGGCGTTGGCGGTTTGCGGCAGCGCCATCTTGAGCGACTTGGCGCCCTGCAGGGCCAGGTTCAGGTCCTTCTGGTGCAGCGCGATGCGGAAGCCCGGGTTGAAGGTGCGCTTGACCATGCGCTCGCCGTGCACTTCGAGAATGCGCGAGGCCGCGAAGCCGCCCATGAGCGCCTGGCGCACCTTGGCCGGATCGGCGCCGGCTTTCGACGCGAACACCAGGGCTTCGCTCACGGCAGCGATGTTCAGGGCCACGATGATCTGGTGGGCCACCTTGCAGGTCTGGCCGGCGCCGTTGCCGCCGATCAGGGTGATGTTCTTGCCCATCAGCTCGAACAGGGGCTTGACGCGCTCGAACACGGCCTCGTCGGCACCGACCATGATGGTCAGCGAAGCGGCCTTGGCGCCGACTTCACCGCCGGAGACCGGCGCATCCACGTAGTCGCAGCCCAGGGCATTGATCTTCTTGGCGTATTCCTTGGTGGCGATGGGGTCGATGGAGCTCATGTCCACCACGACCTTGCCCTTGGACAGGCCCTTGGCGATGCCGTTCTCGCCGAACAGCACTTTCTCGACATCGGGGGTGTCGGGCCCCATGGTGAAGATGATGTCGGCGCGCTCGGCCACGCCGGTGGGCGAGGTGCAGACGGTGGCGCCAGCGTCCACCAGCTCCTGCGGCACCTTGCTGCGGGTGTTGACGAACAGCACGTGGCCGCCCTTGATGAGGTTCATCACCATGGGGGTGCCCATGATGCCCAGGCCGACGAAGCCGAGTTTGAGTCCGGATTTGGTCATAGCGATCTCTCTGTCTGTTGCTTGATTATTTCGTGAGGGCCTTGATCCAGCCCAGGCCCTCGACCGTCGTGGTGCGGGGCTTGTACTCGCAGCCGATCCAGCCGGTGTAGCCGATGGCGTCGAGGTGGCGGAACAGGAAAGGATAGTTGATTTCGCCGGTGCCGGGCTCGTTGCGCCCCGGGTTGTCGGCCAGCTGGATGTGGCCGATACGCGGCAGGTAGGCTTGCGCCGTGGCGGCCAGTTCGCCTTCCATGCGCTGGGCATGGTAGATGTCGTACTGGATGTACAGGTTGTCACTGCCCACGGCGTCCAGAATCGCCGCGGCCTGCGCCGTGGTGTTCAGGAAAAAGCCGGGGATGTCATAGCTGTTGATCGGCTCGATCAGCAGGCGCAGGCCAGCGGCCTTGAGCTTGTCGGCGGCGAATTTGAGGTTGGCCACGAAGGTGGCCTGCGCCTGTTCGCGGCTCACGCCTGCGGGCAGCTTGCCGGCCAGGCAGTTCACCTGTGGGCAGCCCAGGGCCTGGGCGTACTCGATGGCGCGTTCGACACCTTCGCGGAACTCAACGATGCGGTCCGGGTGGCAGGCGATACCACGCTCGCCGCCGTCCCAGTTGCCGGCCGGCAGGTTGTGCAGGATCTGCTTGAGGCCATGGGTCTTGAGCAGTGCGGCCAGCTCGTTCTTGTCGTAGGCGTAGGGGAACAGGTATTCCACCGCCTCGAAGCCGGCTGCCTTGGCTGCGGCGAAGCGCTCCAGGAAGGGCACTTCGTTGAACAGCATGGTCAGGTTGGCTGCAAATTTGGGCATGTCTTTACTCCGTCAATATCAAAGAGGGCCGGCACATGTGCCGGCCCCGGATTCTCGGTTCCCCAAGTTCAGGCCGGCGCGCCGACGCGGCGGTCTTCCGTTTCCTCGAACTCGATGATATTGTCAATCTCGGTACCCATGGCGATGTTGGTCACACGCTCCAGCATGACCTCGATCACCACCGGCACGCTGAACTTCTCCATCAGTTCTTCGGCCTGCGCAATGGCCGGGGCCAGCTCCGAAGGGCTGTGCACGCGGATGGCCTTGCAGCCCAGGCCCTCGACCACATTGACGTGGTCCACGCCGTAGCCCTGGGTCACCGGGTCGCCCTCGGTGTTGATGTTCTCGAAGGCCAGCTGCACGCAGTAGTCCATCTCGAAGCCACGCTGCGCCTGGCGGATCAGGCCCAGGTAGGAGTTGTTCACCACGACGTGGATATAGGGCAGCTTGAACTGCGCG
>CAUPQO010000176.1:0-6915 GCA_963513295.1 uncultured Hylemonella sp. | reverse complement strand
TACTTGGCGATGTAGCGCTTGACGCGGAAGTTGTCGTTGCGCACGCCGTCCTCGTCCAGCCGGCCGCGCTGCGCCTTCATCTTGTGCGCGGTCTGCCAGGTGCGGATCACGACCTCGCCCACGCGGCCCATGGCCTGGCTGTCGCTGCTCATCATGCTGATGGCGCCCAGGTCGTGCAGGATGTCCTCGGCCGCGATGGTCTCCTTGCGGATGCGGCTCTCGGCGAAGGCCAGGTCCTCGGCAATGGCCGGGTCCAGGTGGTGGCAGACCATGAGCATGTCCACGTGCTCGTCCAGCGTGTTCACGGTGTAGGGGCGCGTGGGATTGGTGGAGGAGGGCAGCACGTAGTCCTCGCCCACCACCTTCAGGATGTCGGGCGCGTGGCCGCCGCCCGCGCCTTCGGTGTGGAAGGTGTGGATGGTGCGGCCCTTGAAGGCGGCGATGGTGTCCTCCACGAAACCCGATTCATTGAGCGTGTCGGTGTGGATGGCGACCTGCGTGTCGGTGGCCTCGGCCACATTGAGGCAGTTGTCGATGGCCGCGGGCGTCGTGCCCCAGTCTTCATGCAGCTTCAGGCCGATGGCGCCGGCGGCGATCTGTTCGTGCAGCGCGGCCGGCAGGCTGGCGTTGCCCTTGCCCAGGAAACCCAGGTTCATGGGGAAGGCGTCGGCCGCCTGCAGCATGCGCTCGATGTTCCAGGGGCCGGGTGTGCAGGTGGTGGCAAAGGTGCCGGTGGCCGGCCCGGTGCCGCCGCCCAGCATGGTGGTCACGCCGCTGCACAGCGCCTCCTCGATCTGCTGCGGCGCGATGAAGTGGATGTGGCTGTCGATGCCGCCGGCCGTGACGATATTGCCTTCGCAGCTGATGATCTCGGTGCCCGGGCCGATGATCATGTCCACGCCGGGCTGCGTGTCCGGATTGCCGGCCTTGCCGATGGCCGCGATGCGCCCGTCCTTGAGACCGATGTCGGCCTTGACAATGCCCCAGTGGTCGATGATGAGCGCATTGGTCAGCACCGTGTCCATCGCGCCCTCGCTACGAGTGCGCTGGCTCTGCGCCATGCCGTCGCGGATGGTCTTGCCGCCGCCGAACTTCACCTCTTCGCCGTAGCCGCCGGCGCGCAGGGTGTAGTCCTGCTCCACCTCCACGATCAGGTCGGTGTCGGCCAGGCGCACGCGGTCGCCCGCGGGAGGGCCGAACATCTCGGCGTAGGCGCGTGTGGGGATCATGTTCATAACTGGACTCCCGTCGGGCCGCCCCAAGGGAGGCCACGGCCCCCGGGGACTTGTGAAAGGCCCCTACCGGGTCCGGGGGCAGTGAATACACTAAGTGATGAACTTTGGGGCTTCATAGCTTCCCCTGCACCAGGCCGCGGAAGCCGTAGACCTTGCGCTCGCCCGCGTAGTCCACCAGTTCCACCGTGCGCTGCTGGCCCGGCTCGAAACGCACGGCCGTGCCGCTGGCGATGTTCAGGCGCATGCCGCGCGCGGCCTTGCGGTCGAAGTCCAGCGCGCCATTCGTTTCCGCGAAGTGGTAGTGCGAGCCGACCTGGATGGGCCGGTCGCCCGTGTTCTTCACCACCACGGTCAGCGTGCGCCGGTCCGGGTTGAGCGTGTGCGCGCCGTCGTCGATCAGCAGTTCGCCGGGAATCATGGCCTGCGTCCCGCTCTACTTGCGCAGGGCCCAGATCGCCACGGCGATGAGCACGGCGACGACGACGAAACCCAGCACGTCGGTGGCATGCCAGTGTGTGCCGCCCAGGCCATGCCCCTCATGGGCCCGTGCCAGCAGAGGCAGCAGCGTGGCGAAGCCGGTGATGTGTGACAGCAGTCGTTTCATACGGGAGTCTCCGGTTGGAATGTTGGTTTCACTTGCGCAGGTGCCAGACCAGCATGCCGCCCAGCACACCAAAGGCTATGAATCCGATGATGTCGCGCAGCGGCAGTTGCAGCGGCGCCAGGGCGTTGCCATCGCCCGCCACCGTGGCGCTGGTCATGAGCAGGGCGAGCAGGCAGAGGACGAGTTGGCGCATGGTCTAGCAGTCTTCAGACGATGGGTTGGTGCACGGTGACGAGCTTGGTGCCGTCGGGAAAGGTGGCTTCGACCTGGATGTCGGGAATCATCTCGGCGATGCCGTCCATCACGTCGGCGCGCGTCAGCAGGGTGCGGCCCTCGCTCATGAGCTGGGCCACGCTCTTGCCGTCGCGCGCGCCTTCCATCACCGCAGCGCTGATGTAGGCCACGGCTTCAGGGTAGTTGAGCTTGAGCCCGCGCGCCATACGCCGTTCGGCTAACAGGGCGGCGGTGAAGATCAGCAGCTTGTCTTTTTCACGGGGAGTCAATTCCATATCGCTACGCTTCCAAATCAGCCCGTGCGGCCGCCAAGGCGGGCCGAACTCTAGGCGTCAGTTCCATATCGCTTCGCTTCAAAATCAGACCGCGCGGCTGTTAAGGCTGGCCGAACACGGGGCGTGAGTTCCATGGTCGTGCGTGGTGTCCTGCTTATGCAATAGCCGTGCCGCCGTGCCCGCGCGGCGCCATGCCCGGATTTGTGCCTGGGCTCGCAGTTTCGCCTGTTTCGGGTGCGCCGTCATCCCGTCACGCACCGCCATGAGGCAATTCTCCTGTTCAGATGCCTGTTAACCGTGCATGCAGGGCGCTCAGCTGGCGTGGCAGCCGGGCCGGCGTTTCGGCAATGCGGTAGTTTCCTGCCCCGAAAATCAGGCGCGCATAAGCGGCTGCGCCGGCATCCACGGCCAGGCCGAAGACCGGCAGGCCCAGGCGGGCCGCGGCCTGCACGGCGGCTCGGGCGTCGGCGATCAGGTAGCGCGTGTCGTGCACGTCCACGTCGGCCGGCTCGCCGTCAGTGAGCACCAGCAGCGCGCGCCGCTCGGCCGGTTCCGCGGCCAGCAGGGTCGTGGCGTGGCGCAAGGCCGCACCCAGGCGGGTGGACCAGGCCGGTTGTACGGCGCGCAAGCGGGCCTCGGCCTGGGCGTCCAGCGGCTGGCCGAAATCCAGCAGCCGGTGGTAACGCACCTGGTCGCGGGTGTCGGAACAGAAACCATGCAGGGCGATGCGCTCGCCGGCGGCCTGCGCCGCGCGTGCCAGCAGCAGGGCGGCCTGCTGTTCCATCTCCAGCAGGCTGGGCGCGTCTGCATGGCTGCGTGCACCGGTGGATTGTGAGAGGTCCAGCAAGACCAGCAGGCTCAGGGGCTGGATCTGCGGGCCCGGGCGCTGGAAGAGGCGGCCTGAGGGGGCACCCTGCAGGCGGCGCTCCACCGCGGCCTCGATGGCGGCGTCCAGGTCCAGGGTCTCGCCCTCCCACTGACGGCGCAGGCGCCGGCCGTTCTGGGTGCGGTGTCGCTGCAGTGGCGGCAGCGGGCCGTGGGTGGCGGGGGCGCTGGCCGGTGTCCTGAGCAGGGGGCGCAGTTCGTACAGGGTGCACCAGTCCTGCCGCAGCACGGCGCTGCGCGCGTCCCATTCGGGGTAATGGTGGACGGCGATGAAGGAGTCGATGGCTTGTGCAGCTGCGCCACCCGCAGGCGGCTGCTCCTGCAGCGGGGCCTGCAGGGCCTGGGCTTCTTCATCACGCGCCACGCCGTGGTCCCAGAGGTAGCTGTTGTCGTCGCGGTAGGTGGCGGGCACGGCGTACTGCTGCGGCTCGAAACGCACGCGCATCTGGCCCAGGTCGTTGGCCAGCACGGCGGCCAGGTGGCGAAAGGCGCTGTAGTCCTCGAGGCCCTGTTGTGCGCGTACAGCGGCAAAAAGCGAACGCGCCTTGTGCACCCAGGCGTTGCCGTCGGTGTAGTCCTCGTCGTGCAGGGCCAGGCCCAGGCGCGAGATCAGGGCGGTGAAGCTCAGGCCCTGCGGCTGCAGACTCTGGCGCAGGCCGGCCAGGAACCAGGGGCGCACCCCCGGCAGCTGCGCCATCAGCAGCTGTTCGACACGTGCATCCTCCACGGCCGCCACCACGGCCTGCGCCAGTGGCTTGAGTGTGGCCGAGGGCTGGGCCGCCGGCGAGTACAGCAGATGCGCCGTCGCATGGGCCACGGCGGCGCGCTGCTGTGCCCAGTCTCCTGCAGGCAGCAGCAGGTGGCTGGGCGTGAGGATGGCGCGCGCCGGTGGCGCGTCGGGCGGCATCGCGGGCAGGGTTTGCAGCTGCAGCGCCCGCCCGCTGAAGGCCTGCAGCAGGAAAGCGAGCGCTGGTCGCGGCGCTTCAGGGGAAGCTGGCATCGACCAGGGCGCGCAGGGCGGCGCTCATGTCGGGGTCGTCGGTGAGCGCGCGTGTCATGGTCATGTCGCAGCTGTCGCGCGGGTCCACGCCGTCGCGGATCAGGGTGCCGGCGTAGACCAGCATGCGGGTGGACACGCCCTCGTCCAGGCCGCGTTCGCACAGGTCGCGCGTGCGCCGCGCGAGGCCCACCAGGCGGGCGGCCAGTTCCGGCGCGATGCCGGCCTCGTGTGCCACGATCTCGGTCTCCACGGCCTCGGGCGGGTAGTCGAACGCCAGCGCCGCGAAGCGCTGGCGCGTGGACGGTTTCATGTCCTTGGCGCGGCTCTGGTAACCCGGGTTGTAGGAGACCACGAGCTGGAAGTCCGGGTGGGCGTGCACGAGCTCGCCCTTGCGGTCCAGCGGCAGCATGCGCCGCGCGTCGGTCAGCGGGTGGATCACCACCGTGGTGTCCTGGCGCGCCTCCACCACCTCGTCCAGGTAGCAGATGCCGCCATGGCGCACGGCCAGGGTCAGCGGGCCGTCGTGCCAGGTGGTGCCGCGTTCGTCCAGCAGCCAGCGCCCCACCAGGTCGGAGGCGCTCATGTCTTCGTTGCAGGCCAGCGTGACCAGCGGGCGCCCCAGCTTCCAGGCCATGTACTCGATGAAACGCGTCTTGCCGCAGCCGGTCGGCCCCTTGAGCAGAAGCGGCAGGCGGTGGGCATAGGCGTGTTCATACAAGGCCACCTCGCGCGCCGCCGGCCGGTACCAGGGCTGCGTGCGGATGCGGTAGGCGGCCAGCGGATCGCCTGGGCTGTCGGACAGGTTCATGGTGTGCGGCGTGCCGGTGTGGCCGGCATGCTGGGTTCAGCGATGCACGGTCGGCGTGTTCGGGATGCCCTCGATCGGGCACTCCGGCGTGCCCACGGTGGAACGCGTGAAGGACTCCACCTGCTTGCGCGTGCCCTCCGGGTCGCTGATCCATTTGCCGTAGAACTCGTAGGGGCAGGCGGTGACACCGGTGTCGCCCTCACCCGAGTTGATCTTGCCGGTGTAACCGCGGTGCAGCAGCTTGAAGAGGTGGTTCTCGCTCTGCCCGTTCTTGCGGAAGTCGCGGATCAGGCTCTTGGACAGGGCGGCGTACTGCACGCCGTATTCCTCTTCGCCGCATTCGCCCAGGGTGCGGCCATCGAAGCCGATCAGCGCGCTGTGGCCGAAGTAGCTGTACACGCCGTCCCAGCCCGCCGCATTGGCCACGGCCACGTAACTGTTGTTGGCCCAGGCCATGGCCTTGGCCATGAGCACCTGCTGGTCCTTGGCCGGGTACATATACCCCTGGCAGCGCACGATGAGCTCGGCGCCCTTCATGGCGCAGTCGCGCCAGATCTCGGGGTAGTTGCCGTCGTCGCAGATGATGAGGCTGACCTTGAGCCCCTTGGGGCCATCCGACACGTAAGTGCAGTTGCCCGGGTACCAGCCCTCGATCGGAACCCAGGGCATGATCTTGCGGTACTTCTGCACGATCTCGCCCTGGTCGTTCATCAGGATCAGCGTGTTGTAGGGCGCCTTGTTCGGGTGCTCTTCATGGCGCTCGCCGGTGAGCGAGAACACGCCCCAGACCTTGGCCTTGCGGCAGGCCTCGGCGAAGATTTCTGTTTCTTCGCCGGGCACGGCAGCGGCGGTCTCGTACATCTCCTTGGCGTCGTACATGATGCCGTGGGTGCTGTACTCGGGAAAGATCACCAGGTCCATGCCGGGCAGGCCCTGCTTCATGCCGATCAGCATGTCGGCGATCTTGCGGGCATTGGCGAGTACCTCGGCCTTGCTGTGCAGGCGGGGCATCTTGTAGTTGACGACTGCGACGCCGACGGTGTCGTTGCTACTTGATATATCTCCGTGGATCATTTGCTTACTCCGTGTGGGTTTTGTGTTTGTTGGTCTGCTATGGGGAAGATGAATAGAGGTTGTTCTTCTCCACCCCCTATCCCCCCCCGCCCCCATCCCACCCACGCCAGGGCGGGAAGGGGGAGCCGATTTGATTTCGCCGCGCCGGCCACGCTTCTACGGTGCCAAGGCCGCGGTCAGCTTTTGCATGCCGAGACTTCGGGGCTACGGTCGTAGTAATGGGCTCGACAGCTGGCGCGTAGCCGCCAGCCGGGGGCATGCATACCTGGCTGCGGTCTCTACGACCGCTGGCCTGAAATGCTGGCGTCCTACATGCGGTGGCGACGCTGGCGCCGTAGAAGCCTCTCCATCCACCAACCACCAAATCGGGCTCCCCTTCCCGCCCTGGCGAGGGTGGGAAGGGGCGGGGGGGATAGGGGGTGGTTACAAAAGCATCCATACAAAAGACGCCAGTAGTAAGAGCATCAGTGACTGATCATCCAAGGCCGCTTGCCAGCAAAAGACTTACTGCCATCCGCCGCCGTCACGGTAGAACCACGCTTGCCACTGGTCGAACAACATCCACACCCCGCCGGATGCTTGAGCCGCCCATAAGACCCATCCCGCGAAGACCGCGGAGCATGAGAGGCACGCTCGTTGGTCTCATGAGCCTTGCGTGTCTCGCCGCTCAGGCAGGCCAGCCGCGGCCCGGCCACGAACACGCGCGGCGAGACGGAACCGCAATCCGGACAGCTGCAGGGCTCGTTGCGCTGCGCCAGGCTGCGCAGGGCCTCGAAGCCCCCGCAGTCCGGGCAGTCGTA
>CAUPQO010000175.1:0-6928 GCA_963513295.1 uncultured Hylemonella sp. | reverse complement strand
GGCGGCCTGGCGCCAATGGAACGCACCGAGCCCGGCGCGGCTGGCCCAGGCGCTGGAGCGGGCCGCCGCCATGTCCTGGCGCGACTTTGCGCTGGCGATGGAGCAGGCCTGGCAGCGCCAGGGTTTCAGCGTCACGCGCCTGGAGGGCGTGGCGGCTGATTTCCGGCTGGAACGACAGGGCCAGGTCAGCCTGCTGAGCTGCCGGCGCTGGAAGGCCGCCAGCCACGGGGTGGAGATCCTGCGCGAGCTGCGCGCGGCCTGCGAGCAGCAGGGCGCCCAGGGCATCTACCTCTGCCTGGCGCCGGTGTCCGACGTGGCCGAAGCGTATGCCAAGGCGAGCGGCCTGCGCCTGATCCACGGCGACGGGGTGGCGGTGGTGCTGTTGCAGGCCGGGACGCCATAAGGTGCGGGTCCCTTGTATTTGCGGCCGGGGAACACACCTGCTGCAGAGTATGGAAAAGCCAAGGTGGACAAACTGATCAAGACCGTTTTCGGCCTGCTGTTGCGGGTCCTGTTGTTGGGGGTAGGCCTGGTGTTCCTGGCCGGCGTGCTGCTGGTGGCGGTGCTGCTGCTGGGTGTGTGGGGCCTGCGCGCGCTGTGGGCCCGCCTGAGTGGCCGTCCGGTGCAGCCGCTGGCCTTCACCATCCTGCGTCGTGCGCAGTGGCAGCGCTTTTACCGGCCGGGGACGGCACCGCCCACGCAGGCAGGCGACGTGATCGACGTCGAGTCGCGCCAGGTCGATGGCCCGCCCTCGGACCGGCTGGGGCGCTGAAGCGCCTGACTCAGTTGCCGATCCACTGCGGGTTCCAGACCACTTCCCACAGATGCTGGTCCGGGTCCTGGAAATAACCCGCGTAGCCGCCCCAGAAGGTGACCTGCGCCGGTTTGACGATGCTGGCGCCAGCGTGCGCTGCCCGTTTCATCACGGCATCCACCTCGTCACGCGAGGCCACGTTGTGGCCCAGTGACAGCCCGGTGGGGCAGGGCGGGCTCAGAGCCAGGCCGCTGTCGCGCGCCAGGCTGCTGCGCGGCCACAGCGCCAGCTTCAAGCCATGCTGCAGGTCGATGAAGACCACGGCCCCGTGTTCGAACTCGGTGCCGACGATGCCTTCGGTGGCGAAGCCCAGACCGTCGCGGTAAAAGCGCAGCGCGCGTTCCAGGTCCTCGACGGCCAGGGTGATGACGGTGATGCGTGCCTGCATGCCGGCAGTATGCCGCCAGCTCAGAGCAGGCGGAAAGCCAGCACGGCCACCAGGGTCGGGGGCAGCGCGCCGATCAGCAGGCCCAGCGGATTGATGGTGTTGTCCTCGAACTTGCTGCGCAGGATGGACACGCCGGCCGGGTTGGGCGCGTTGGCGATCACGGTCAGGCCGCCGCCGGTGACGGCACCGGCCACCAGCGCGATCTTGAACTCCTCGCTCAGGCCCTCTACCAGTGAACCCAGGTAGGTCAGGGCCGCGTTGTCGGTGATGGCGGTCAGCGCCGTGGCACCGAAGAACACGGTGGTGCTGTCCATGCCCATGAGCACCGGCTGCAGCCACCATTGCTGCAGGCCGCCCAGCACCACCAGGCCGGCGAGGAAGAAGGCCACCAGCAGGCCCTCGCGCAGGATCAGGCGGTCCTGGTGGTGGGCGTAGGCCGTGGCAAAGCCCATGAAGAAGAGGAAGAGGCCCATGAACACCGCCGGGTGGTGGGCGAAGACCACCACGCCCAGCAGGAAAAGCAGGTGCACCACCGTCACCGTCCAGGGCACGGCCGCCGCCTGTCCATCGGGTTTCGCGGCCATGTGGCCCAGCTGCTTGCGGAACAGCAGCATGGCGCAGCCGGCGTTGATGAACACGGCGATGGCCGCCTTCCAGCCGAAGTTGCTGATCATGAACCAGAGGTCCCAGTTCCAGGTGGCCGCCACCATGAGCACGGGCGGTGCGGCAAAGGGCGTGAGCGTGCCGCCGATGGAAATGTTGACGAAGAGCACCCCCACTGTCGTGTATTTGAGCGCGCGCGAGACCGGCTGGGCAAACAGCGTGTCGCGCAGCATCAGCGCGGCCAGGGTCATGGCGGCCGGCTCGGTGATGAAGGAGCCCAGCAGCGGCACCAGGGCCAGCACCAGGAAGTACATGGCCATGCCGCGCGGCAGCGGCGTGAAGCCGGCCACCGCGCGCACCAGGCGGCCGGCGAACTGCAGGATGGCACGGGTGCCGGCGATCACCATGATGGCGAAGACGAACATGGGCTCGGTGTAGTTGCGGCTGTCCAGGTAGGCCGTGGCTTGCTGTGTGCCGCTGAGCGCGAACATGCAGAGCATGAGCACCAGGGCCCAGACGCCGAACACCACCTCCACCTCGCCCAGCAGGTGCCACAGGCCGGCATGCCGCGGCTGGCTGTGGGCCAGGCGTTCGAAGAACTTGGTCGAGAAGGTGTGGACGACGGCCAGTGCGAACAGCACGGCGGCGATGATCTGGAGCAGGCCGGGATTTTCCATCGGCCGACCTTAACCCGGAAGCGGCGGCTTGACCAATGCGGGGCGCACTATCCCTCGTGTCAAGTCCGGGAAAGACTGCTGACGAGTACGGCCATGACCAGCAGGGGCACCAGATAACGCAGCGAAAAGTGCCAGACCCGGCCCAGGCGGCCCTGGTGCAGATCGGCTGCCCGCAGGGCCTCGTGACGCGGCCACAGCCAGCCCAGCAGCACGGCCAGCAGCAGGCCGTTGATTGGCAGCAGCAGCTCGAGGGCGAGGAAATCCATCACATCCAGGATATTGCGCCCGTGCGGCAGCGGCAGGCCGGCCCAGACGCCGAAGCCCAGCGACGCCGGGATGCCCAGCGCGAACAGCAGGGCGCCCAGCTGCAGGCTGGCGCGCTGGCGCGACCAGCCCCAACGCTGCATGGCAAAGGCCACCACGACTTCGAGCAGCGACACCATGGAGGTGAGTGCGGCGATGGACAGCAGCAGGAAGAAGGCGGCGCCCAGCAATTGCCCGCCTGGCATCTGGGCGAACACCGCGGGCAGCACGGCGAAGATCAGGCCCGTGCCCTGCGCCGGGTCGAGCCCGAAGCTGAAGACGGCGGGAAAGATCACCAGCCCGGCGATGACGCCGAACAGGGTGTCGCCCAGGGCAATGGTCACGGTGGCCGCAGGCAAGGGGCGGGTGGCAGGCTGGTAGCTGCCGTAGGTGACCATCACGCCCATGGCCAGACCGATGGAGAAGAAGGCCTGGCCCATGGCCGCCACATAGATGCCGGGGCTGGCGAGCAGCGACCAGTCGGGCTGGAACAGGAAGCGCAGCCCCTGCCCGATGCCCGGCAGCGTGGCGCTGTGAACTGCGAGCCCGATCAGCAGCAGCGCCAGCACCGGCATGAGCCAGAGGCTGACTTTCTCGATGCCTTTTTCCACCCCCTTGGCGATGACGGCCGTGGTCAGTGCCATGCCCAGCAGCTGCCAGGCCAGCGGCTCTAGCGGCCGGGCCACGTGCGCCTCGAAGAAGCCGGCAAAGGCACCGCCGGCCAGCGCCGGGGTCGCGCCGCTGAAGTAGAGCGCTGCGTACTTGAAGACCCAGCCGGCGATCACCGCGTAGTAGGCCAGGATCAGGCCGGCGGCGGCGACGCCGATCACGCCCGCATGGCGCCAGCGCGAAGACGGCAGCAGCCGGGCGACGGCCGTGGCGCTTTCGCTCTGCATGCGCCGCCCCAGCGCGAATTCGCCCAGCAGCAGGGGCACACCGACCAGCAGCACGATCACCAGGTAGACCAGCAGGAAGGCGCCGCCGCCGTTCTCACCGGCGACGTAGGGAAAGCGCCAGATGTCACCCAGGCCCACGGCCGAGCCCACGGCCGCCAGCAGGAAACCCCGGTGCGACTGCCACTGCTCGCGCGTCTGGCCGCTCATGGTTCGGTCCGTGCCGGGGCCTCAAGCCCGGGCCACGGGGCGATCCGGGTTGGCGCACCACTCGCTCCAGCTGCCGGCATACAGCGCGCTGCGGCCCAGGCCGGCGATCTCCATGGCCAGCAGATTGGGCAGGGCGCTCACGCCGCTGCCGCAGTGGTGCACCACGGTGGAGGGGCGACGCCCGCCCAGCAGCTCCAGGAACTCGGCCTTGAGCTGGGCCGGTGACTTGAACTTGCCGTCCGGCCCCAGGTTCTCGGTGTAGGGGCGGTTGAGCGCGCCGGGGATGTGGCCGGCCACCGGGTCCAGTGGCTCGACCTCGCCGCGAAAACGCGCCGGCGCGCGCGCGTCGACCAGCGTCTGGTCGGGCAGTTCCAGGTGCTTGAGCACGTCTTCCGTGGTCGCCAGCACGGCGCGCGGTGTGCCGGCCTTGAAGGCCGAGGGCACGCGCGGCAGATCGGGGCCGGTGGCCACGGGGCCGTTGACGGCTTCCCAGGCCTGCAGGCCGCCGTCGAGCACGGCCACGTTCTCGTGGCCCACCCACTTCAGCATCCACCACAGGCGGCCGCAGTAGTTGGCGCCCTGGCGGTCGTAGACCACGGCCTGCATGTCACTCTGGAAACCCACGCTGGCCAGCCAGGTCGCGAAGACCTCGGGCTGGGGCAGGGGATGGCGGCCGCCGTTGACGGCCTGGTCCCGGCTTTTCGCGCTGAGGTGCTTGTCGACGTTGGCGCGAACCGCGCCGGCGATGCGTACGCGTTCGTACTGCAGGTCGCCCTCGGCCGGTTTCATGAGCTCGAAGCTGCAGTCGAACACCATCAGGGGCTTGTGGTCGTGCACCAGGTGCTTGAGCTGTTCGGCGCTGATCAGGGTGGTGTACATGGCGTGTCCTTGACTAATTTCACATGGTACTTGCGCATGGCCTACGGCCTTGGCATGTCAGGAGCCTAACCCAAGGCACCCGTGGAACCGGCTTCGCCGGGCCACTGGGTGCGCCCCCTTGAGGGGGGATGCGAGCCACACGCAGTGGGCGAGAGTCGGGGGTGCTTCTCTAGTGATCTTCGGCGGGTGTGTCGGGGAGGGCGCGTTCGCGCAGGAAGGTCGCGGCCACGCCGCTGACCACGATGAGGGCCATGCCCAGCCAGCCGTAGAGCGGGATCTGGTCGCCGAACAGCAGCAGGCTGTAGAGCGCACCGAACACGATGCCCGAGTATTGCAGGCTGGCCACCACCAGGGTGTGGCCGTGGCTGTAGGCGCGGGTCATGCACCACTGGCCCAGCGTGGCCAGCACGCCGATGGGCAGCAGCCAGGCCGCGGCCTGCCAGCTGATCTGGTCCTGCGGCGTGAAGCCGGTGTAGAGGATGCCGAGGACACCGGTCACCAGGGTGCCGAGGGCGAAATAGAACACCGTGCGCTCCACCGGCTCCCCGGCACGGCCCAGCGCCGTGACCTGCAGGTAGGCCAGGGCCGCGCTCATGCCGCCGATCAGGCCGATCAGGCCGGCGAAGAGCTGGTTCTGGTCGATGGTGGGGCGCAGCGTCAGCACCACGCCGGCAAAACCCAGCAGCACGGTGAGCAGCAGCGGCCCCTGGCGTTCGGACTTGCCGTAGAGCAGGGCGCCGCCGACGATGAAGGCTGCCACCCAGACCCCGCTCATGTAGTTCAGCGTCATGGCCGTGGCCAGCGGCAGCCAGGCAATGGCATAGAACCAGGCTGCGAGCGAGAAGCCGCCCACCAGGCTGCGCCAGGCATGCATCAGGGGGACCTGCGTGCGCAGCGAGGTGCCGTGGATGCGCAGCGCCACGGCCAGGAAGGCGACGCTGATGAGGCCGCGGTAGAGGACCAGCTCGGCGGTGTTGAAGGACGCCGAGGCGTACTTCACGGCCACGCCCATGGTGGCGAAGAAGAAGGCGCCCAGGACCATCCAGAGGGCTTGCATTTACTGTCTCCCCTTTTCCCCTTCCGGGGATTTTTGCTTCGTTGTTTTTGGGTTTTCTCTGGCGAGGCACTTAACTACCCCCCAATCATCCCCCCGCCCTTCTTTGCCCCCCGCCGGGGGCAAAGAAGGGGGCCTGGATTTGGCTTTTGGCTTTCTGGACAGGCTTCTATGGAGCGAGGCGTCGCCACTGTGGTGGGCGCACCAGCATTGCACGCCAGCGGTCGTAGTAAACGGCGCAGCCTGGACTCGCCTCCGACGGCGGCCGCTGCGCGGCCGGCCGTGGGCGAGACAGGTTTCGTTGCTGGCTGGCGTAGCCGCCAGCCGTGGCGTGTCGAGGTCGAGCCGTTCACTACGACCGTCGGCTTGCCAGTCGAGGCGCGCCAAGACGTAACGCGACCTCACGCGTCGTAGAAGCGTAGCCGGAGACCAGAAACAAAATCCAGGCTCCCCTCTTTGCCCCCGGCGGGGGGCAGAGAGGGGCGGGGGGGTGAGTGGGGGGTAGTTAAGTGCCCCGTCAGGGAAGTACATCACGAGGCAAGAAAAAATCAGAGACCCAACTGCCTCCGATACCACTCATGAAAATGCTGCATGCCATCTTCCATGGGGCTCTGGTAAGGCCCGACCTCGTTGTCGCCGCGCTCGAACAGGGCCCGACGGCCGGCATCCATGCGCTCGGCGATCTCGTCGTCCTCGATGCAGGTCTCCATGTAGGCGGCCTGCTGGGCTGCGACGAACTCGCGCTCGAAGGCGGTGATGTCTTCCGGGTAGTAGAACTCCACCATGTTCAGCGTCTTGTTCGGGCTGACGGGGTGCAGGGTGGAGACGGTCAGCACATGCGGGTACCACTCGACCATGATGTGCGGATAGTAGGTCAGCCAGATCGCGCCGCGTTCGGGCTTCTGGCCGTTGCGGTACTTCAGCAGGGCGTCGTGCCAGCGCTGGTAGACGGGCGAACCCGGGCGCTCGAAGGCCTCGGACACGCCCACGGTCTGCACCGAGTAGTTGTCCTTGAACTCCCAGTTCAGGTCCTCGCAGGTCACGAAGTGGCCCAGGCCCGGGTGGAAGGGGCCGACGTGGTAGTCCTCCAGATAGACCTCGATGAAG
>CAUPQO010000174.1:0-6929 GCA_963513295.1 uncultured Hylemonella sp. | reverse complement strand
GTGCGCCAGCTCATGAGCGGCAAGGAAGCCATGGTCTATGTGGTGCGCTGTGGAGACGAGACGCGCTGCGCCAAGATTTACAAGGAAGCGAACAACCGCAGCTTCCGCCAGGCGGTGGACTACACCGAGAACCGCAAGGTCAAGAACACGCGGCAGGCCCGCGCCATGGCCAAGGGCTCGCGTTAGGGCCGCGAGGCCAGCGAGGCGGCCTGGCATAGTGCCGAGGTCGATGCGCGGTACCGCCTGGCTGCTGCCGGCGTGCGCGTGCCCTAGCCGTACAACTTCCACGAAGGTGTGCTGCTGATGGAGCTGGTGACGGACGAACACGGCGACGCGGCCCCGCGCCTGAACGACGTGGTGTTCACCCCCGAGGAGGCGCGCCAGCACCACGCCACGCTGCTGACCGAGGTGGTGCGCATGCTGTGCGCGGGCATCGTGCACGGCGACCTGTCGGAATTCAACATCCTGCTGGCGGCAGACGGCCCGGTGATCATCGACCTGCCGCAGGCCGTGGACGCGGCGGGCAACAACCACGCCGCACGCATGCTGCTGCGCGATGTGGCCAATCTGCGCGACTTCTTCGGGCAGTTCGCGCCGGAACTGCTGGCCACCCATTACGGCCCGGAGATCTGGGAGCTTTACCAGCGCGGCGTGCTGAACACCGAAACGCCGCTGAGCGGCCGTTTCGAACTGCCGGTGGGGGCGGTGGATGTGGCCGACCTGACCCGGGTGATCGACGACGCGCGCGCCGAAGAGGCGGCGCGCCTGCTGCGCCAGCAGGTGGCCCGCTGATCGCTCAGTCGGCCGAAGGCCAGTCGCTGAAGGGGAAGGGCGCTTCTTCGCTGGCGAAGCTCAGGAAGTCGGTGAGCTGGCGGAAATAAGACCCCAGGCCGCGGCCCAGCTGCTGCAGGCGCTCGTTGGGGCCGCCGGCGACGATGGCCAGCACGAACTGGACCAGGGCCAGCACCCCCAGCAGCGTGGCGGCCAGGTGGAAGGCCATGGCCATCAGGATCATGAGCAGCACGCGTACCCAGAGGCTGCGTTTTTCCGGGGTGACGCTCATTGTGCTTCTCCTGTTGTCGTGGTTCACGGTGACCGGTGCAGGCGCGGCGCGGCCAGCAAGGCCAGGTTTTCCTCGATGGCGAGGTCCACATTGCGCCAGCGGCCCTTGAGCTGGGCCTTGTCCATGGCGGCCTGCAGTTGCTGCAGGTCCTTCACGGTGGGCGCCACCTTGATCTGGGCAATGGCCGCTGCCGCATTGCCGCCCTTGATCAGCGTGAGCACCTTGCCCGGCCATTCACTTTGTTTTGCCATATGTCTGTCTTCGTCCTGAGACTGCACTGTACCAAGTTAAGCTAGCTGCCTCATGCATTACACCGTGAAACTGTACGACGCCGAAGGCGAGTCCGAGACCCGGCACCGCGAGGCCGTGCTGCGTTTTCGCCGCGCGCTGGAAGACACGCTGGGCGATGCCAGCCTGGTGCTGCCCGTCTACCTGGCCTACCAGCGAATCGCCGCCGCGTATGGCGAACAGCCGGACACCGAGATCCTGACCGATGCCGAGCGCGAGATCGTCGAACAGTGGCAGGCGGCCGAGACGGCCGCCATCACGGCCGTCTTCGGCCCGCTGCGCAAGAGGGGCGACGGCATGTACGAACTCAAACCGGCGTAGCCCCCAGCCCCAGCGCGTGGAACACGCGGATGGCGGCCCAGGCGTCGTTGGCCGCATACACCAGCTGCGCTTCGGTCAGCCGCGGATTGGCCCAGTTGGAGGTGGCGGCTTTCTTGGACTTGAGGTAACGGCGGTTGAAGAGGACGGCGACCGCGCCTTTCACGCCCATGTCCTTGCGGTAACCGCGCTCGCGGAACACGGTGTTGAGTTCCAGCACCCCGCCGGGTTCCACCCCCAGCTTGGCCGTGATGCGCTTGCGGTCGTCGCCCAGGCCGAAGCCGGCCTTGGTGACCCCCTGCAGGGCCAGCAGTTCGGCCACCGGCGCGCGGCAGCCGGGCTCATGCAGCTGGAAGACCCAGGCCTGCTCGGGCGTGGCCAGCTGCACGATGTGCGGGCCGTCGGACACCTCGCCCACGCGGAAGGTGGGTTTGGACTCGGTGTCGAAGCCCAGATGGGGCGCGGCGGCCAGCTCGGCGCAGGCCTTTTCGGCTTCTCTGGCGCTGCTGACCAGGCGGATGCGGTCCAGTCCCAGGCGTTCGAAGGGGTCGAGCAGGTTGATCTGCTCCTTGCTGGGCGTCGGGTGCTGGGTGTTCATGCTTTTATTTCACTATACGGAAAGAAAGTGTGACAAATCGTTACGAATTCGGTATGCTTTATTCAAAGCCCAAGACAAAAAAAGCAGACGGCTGAGGACTCGGTACGTTCAAGACACTCAGGGGGTGGCATATGGTGTTCGAATTCGAGGAAAGACAGGACCGCATCGACCAGTTGTCCAAACTGCTGTCGGTGATGCAGGACGTGGCACGCAAGCTCGCCAACGAATCGCATGGCCGATCCTACGACAAGGCACGTGAGCTCAACGAAATCCTGCACCGGGCCCGCCTGCAGATGGACGCCATCGAGGCCGAGGAACGCCGGCAGGTCCAGATGGAACGCCGCCGGGCGCCGCGCACCAACTTCGAGAGCTGAGCAGCGGGGATAATCGGGCGTTCCACCTTACGCCCCCCATGTCCAGCAGCAAGTCCTTCACGAGCGGTGACTACCAGCTCTATCCCTCGCCGCGCAACACGCATCGCATCCTGTTTGAGCACCAGGTCTTTGTGCCCTACCCGTACGCGCTGATCGACCTGGCAGCCATGGGCCTCAAGGGCCGCTACAGCCTGTTTGCCGCCAGCCGTGAGGCCGACCGCAAACAGGGCCAGCTGGTGAGCTTCGAGAACGAGGCCGATGTGGCCACCTTCAACGCCAGGTTCGAGCCGTGAAGCACAGCGGCGGTCTGGTCTATTCCACCGAGGGCGGGCGCATGTGCCCGGTGTGCCGGCAGCCGCAGGCGCAGTGCACCTGCAAGTCGCAGCAGGCCGCCTTGCCCCTGGGCGACGGCAAGGTGCGGGTCTCGCGCGAAACCAGCGGGCGCGGCGGCAAGGCCGTGACGGTGGTGCGCGGCCTGCCGCTGGATGCGGCCGCGCTGACCCAGTTGGGCAAGCAGCTCAAGGCGGCCTGCGGCACCGGCGGCACGGTGAAGGATGGCGTGATCGAGATCCAGGGGGACCATGCCGACAAGCTGGTGACGCTGCTGCAGGCCCAGGGCTACTCAGTGAAGAGGTCCGGTGGCTGATGTTTGATGGCGAACAGTTGCAGCGCCTGCTGACGGTGGAAATGCCCTATGGCAAGCACAAGGGCTGCCTGATCGCGGATCTGCCCGGCAACTACCTGAACTGGTTTGCGCGCGAAGGTTTTCCCAGCGGGGACCTCGGCCGCCTGCTGGCGCTGATGCACGAGATCGACCACAACGGCCTGTCCGGCCTGCTGGTGCCGCTGCGCCGCCAGTTGAAAAACTAGGGCCTGTTCACACTAATTTCGCAAGTGCGAACATGGTTAAAACCGTGCCAATCTAGGCGTGCGACGACGCCCAGGCTGACCGCCTGGGCTAGGAGTGCAACAACGAGTGGCGCGGTTTTAACCATGTTCCCTACGGGTTGCGGCCAAAAAAACCATGCGGGGTGTTGCGCGGACTTGCCGGGGGCCGACCCCGGCGGCGTCCACGCGCCTACCGCATGGCTTTTTTGATCCGCAACGCATCTTGTGAAATTAGTGTGAACAGGCCCTAGGCCTTTTTCTTCGCCTTCGGCGCCGTGCCGGGAAAACGTGTCTGCTTGTGCGCTGAGGGGCGGTAGAGCTGGGCCTGCTGCTCGTAACCGAGCTTGTGCTTGAGCACGCTGTTGCACTGGACCACGATGTCTTCCAGCGTCTTGCGCCCGGCGCTGGCGCGCAGCTGCTGGATCAGCATGAAGGTCAGGGCGCCGTAGGGCACCGAGCCGTGCGTGTACTCGTAGGCGTACTGGTCTTCGCGGCAGGCGGCCAGCAGCACCGGGTTGTAGGGGCCGTGGTGGCCCAGGCGCTTGCGTGCAGCCTTGAAGGCGGCGGGGTTGTCACTCCAGCGGCCCACGGCACGGCCCATCTTCTGGGTGGCGCCATCAGCCCCCAGGTAACGACGCACCACCTCGGCCGAGGCGCGTTCCATGCGGCGGGTGAGGTCGAGTTTCTTGCGCGGAAACCACATCTCCTTGGTGGCATCCCATTCGATGCCGCGGTGGCGCACGTCGTCGGGCGGGTTGATGCCGCGCACCGCCACCCCGCCGGCACGCGCGATGCCGCCGGAGTGGCAGCAGTCCAGGATGATGGAGAAGCGCGCCTCGTAGGGCAGGTTGGCGTAATAACGCGCGAGCATGTCGTCGGTGATGCCGGTGTTGCCGCTCCAGTCGAAGTCATGCGTGACCAGGGCCTCGTCCTTGTGGTCGGGCTCGCCGTCGGCGTCGTAGGCCGCCACCTGGGCGCCGTGGCCGGAATAGAAGAGCACGCGTTCGTCGCCGCCGCGCACGTCTTCCAGCAGCCACTGCAGGCGCTCGTTGACACCCCGGGTGGTGGCGCGCGCGTCGAGCACCACGCGGATTTCCTCGGGCTGGTAACCGCGCTCCTGCAGCATGGCGCTCATCTGGAACACGTCGTTGACGCAGCCGCTCAGGCGGTTTTCCGGCTCCGGGTAGTCGTTGATGCCGATCAGCAGGGCACGCCGTTTGCGCGGGCTGCGGCGCTGGATCGTGGGCGCCTTGAACCAGCCGGCGCCCACGGCCGGCGCCGGTTTCGGCCTGGCCGGCGTTGTGCTGCGCGGCAGGGCCGTGGCCAGGCCGGCCCAGACGTTGGCGGCCGTGACCTCGTGGCCCAGGTATTTGTCGGGGCTGTGGTCCAGCGGCCCGGATTCGTCGAAACGCGTGTCGAGCTGGGTGTAGGGGGCGCCGGGGAAATCCAGCTCGCAGGTCAGCACCGCATCTTCGGGGTTGTAGAGGTGGTACCAGTGGCGCACGGTGGTGATGGGCTGCAGGTAACCGCCGAAGGTCTCAGCCAGGGCCGGGTGGCCGATCTGCGAACCCAGGGTGACGAGCAGCCGGTCCTGCGCCAGGGCCTGCTGGGCGGCCAGGGTGTCGTAGGTGATGAGGGAGCCCAGGCTGTGCGCGCAGATGACATGCGGGTCGACACGCTGGATGCAGGCCGCGAGGTCGGCCGCGAGCTGCTGGCGCAGCGCGGGCAGGGCGGTCCACTTGGCGACCATGCCGATGGTGTTGTCGATCAGCGTGCCCAGGCCTTTTTCCATGGGGCGGCCCAGCGCCCGCCGGTTCGCCCAGTAGCTGTTCCACAGGCGCTTGACGGCTTCGGCGTAGACCGCCGGCGTGGCGGTGATCTGCTCGAAGCGCGCGTTGTAGCGCAGCTCGTGGAATTCGAAGGCGTCGGACGCCACACCGGCGCTGGCCGCTGAGCTGCGTATGGCCTGCTGCCACTGGGCCAGCCAGTCGCTGTTTTCGTTGGTGTTGACGCCGTGCAGACACAGGATGCGGATGCCCATGGAAGCCCCCTTGCGCGCTGGTGGATGTGCGTCTTTATAGGCACAAACGCGGCGCCTGTCTTCCCCTGTTTGTGGGAGGGCCCCTGGGGTGATAATCGGCGCGCATTCCCTCCCGACCCTTTACGAGTACGCGCATGGCCCTTTTTGTCGATTCCGGCACCGTGACCCACGGCATCCAGCTGGCCGTGGCGCCGGTGTTCCTGCTGACCGCCGTCTCCGGCATGATCGGCGCGGTGGCCGGGCGCCTCTCGCGCATCATCGACCGCGGCCGGGTGCTGGAAGAGAAGCTGCGACTCAATGTCGAGCCCCTGCTGGCGCCGCAATGGACCGCCGAGCTGGCCATGCTGCGCACCCGCGGCAAGCTGGCCAACAGCACCATCGGCCTGCTGACGCTGTGCGCCTTCATGATCGGCCTGACCATCGTGGTGCTCTTCCTGGGCGAGACCACGGTGTTCCAGATCGAACGGCTGGCGATCTACGCCTTCCTGGCCGGGGTCAGCTGCTTCATGGCCGCGCTGTGCTGCTTCTTCGCCGAGACCCTGCTGGCCACGCGCGCGCTCAAGTTCGGCCAGCCGGGCGAATAAGGCGCGCGGCCCTGGCCTGGGCCCCTGATCAGCGCTTCAGGAGGTTCCTGAGCTTGTCGCCGGCCTTGTCCTTGAGCTGCTCCTTGGCCGCTTCCTTCTTCGCATCAAGCTTCTGTTGGGTTTCCTGCTTGAGTTCAGCCTTGCGCTGGCTGGCCACGCTGCCGAAGTCGATCTTCCAGGCGATGGCACTGTAGGGGCCGGTGAGGCGCACGGGGATGGTCAGGCCCTTGAGCTGCTCTAGCTCGGGGCCGCCCTGGCCCTGCAGGGTGGGCACGACCGTGGCCTTGACGGTGTAGTCCAGCCGGTCTTCGGCCAGGTAGATGTTGCCGGCGCCGCCCAGGCGCAGCAGCGGGGTCTTGGCCGACAGGTCGTCGTTGCGTGCCACGCCGTTGCTGATCTTGAGGCTGGCGATGAACTCGGTGAAATCGGTCTTCTGCTGGGCCGTGGCCTGCCCCTGCGGCGCACTGCCTCCGAGCTTGGCCTTGACGTTGCGCAGGGCGCCGGCGATGTCGATGCCGTTGAGGGCACCGTCGGCCAGCTGCACGCCGGCCGTGCCGTTGAGGTTCTGCTTGAACTGGGACACGGTGTTGCCGCCGGTCGTGAGGTCCAGCGCGACATTGCCGCGGCCCTCCAGCGGCTGCTGGCCCAGAGCGTCTTTCATGATCGGGGCGATCTGGATTCCGCGCAGGTCAAGATTTGCACCCAGGCGCTGCCCGCCGCCTGCGTCGTCGTAGAGATTTCAGTTGACACCACCGCCGTAGAGCGTGGCCGTGAC
>CAUPQO010000173.1:0-6937 GCA_963513295.1 uncultured Hylemonella sp. | reverse complement strand
GTGGTGGCCAGCACGGCCAGGCCGATCTCCTGCGTGCCGTCCAGCGAGGCGTCGTAGGACTTTTTTCCCATCTGCACGTGGCGCACGATGTTCTCGCGCACCACGATGGCGTCGTCGATCAGCAGGCCAACGCACAGCGAGAGCGCCATCAGCGTGATCATGTTGATCGTGAAGCCGAACCAGTACATGAAGAGGAAGGTGCCGATCAGCGAGATCGGCAGCGTCAGGCCGGTGATGACGGTGGAGCGCCAGGAGTTCAGGAACAGGAACACGATCAGCACCGTCAGCAGGGCGCCTTCGAGCAGGGTGCGGCGCACGTTGTCCACCGCCACGCGGATCGGCCGCGAGCCGTCCTGGATGGGCTCCAGCCGCACGCCCGGCGGCAGCTGGTTCTTGAGCTCGGTCACGGTGCGCATCAGGCCGTCGATGACGGCGATGGTGTTCTCGTCCTGCGCCTTCTGCACCGACATCAGCAGCGTGCGCTGGCCGTTGTGCAACGCCAGGGTCTCGATCTCCTGCGGGCCGTCCTGCACCGTGGCCAGCTGCGCCAGGCGGATGGACGTGCTGCCCTTGCGCGCCACGATGATGCGGCCGAAGTCCTCGGGGCGCTGCATGCGCGCATCGATCTGCACGGCCAGCTCCTGGCTGCTGGAGCGCACGGCGCCCACGGGCAGGTCCTGGTTCTCGCTTTTCACCGCCGCCACCACCTGCTCGGGCGTGATGCCGTAGGCCTCCAGCGCCTCGGGGCGCAGGTAGATGTTGATCTCGCGTTTGGTGGCGCCCACCAGGTTCACGGCGCCGACCCCCCGCACGTTTTCCAGCCGTTTTTTGAGCACCTGATCGGCCCAGCTGGTCAGCTCCACCGCGGAAGGCGCCTTGGCCGCACCGGCGTCGGGCAGCACGGCCAGCGACCAGATGGCGCGGCTGGCCGGGTCGAAGCGCAGCACACGCGGCTCCTCAACCTCGTCCCGCAGATTAGGGCGGATGGCGGCGACCTTCTCGCGCACGTCCTCGGCTGCCTTGCGGCCGTCGATGTGCAGCTGGAATTCGATGATGACGACCGACTGGTTTTCGTAGCTGCGCGAGGTCAGGGCATTGATGCCGGCGATGGAGTTGACGCCTTCCTCGATCTTCTTGGTGACTTCGCTCTCGACGATCTCGGGCGAGGCACCCGGGTAAGTCGTGCTGACCACCACCACGGGGAAGTCCACATTGGGGAACTGGTCGACCTGCAGGCGCTGGTAGGAAAACAGGCCCAGCACCACGAAGGCCAGCATGACCATGGTGGCGAAGACCGGGTTCTGGAGACTGACGCGGGTGAACCACATGGCTCAGCGCCCCTGCACGGCTGCGGCGGCAGGGGTGGTGCGCACCGCCGTGCCCTCCTGCAGCGGGCCCACGGTGCTGGCCAGCACCAGGCTGCCTTCGGGCAGTCCGCTGATGGCCACCATGTCCTGCCCGCCGGCCTGGCCGCGCGCGCCCAGCGTGACGCTGACATGGCGCACCTGCTGGTTCTCGACCACCTGGATGTAGGGCTGCGGCTTGTCACTGCGCACGGCCTGCAACGGCACGGCCAGGGTCTTGATCTTCTCGGTGCCCAGCGTGCCCTGCACGAACAGGCCCTGGCGCAGGCCGGGCACGGACTTGAGCTGCAGGTAGACCAGCACGCTGCGGCTGCCGGCCTGGGTGCTGGGGTTGATGCGCGCCACCCGCGCCGGCACCGGCTGGGCATGGCCTTCAACCTGCAGCAGGGCCTGCTGGCCCACACGCACGCCCACCGTGTCGGCGGCGCTGAGCGCGGCTTCGATTTCCATGCGCGAGAGGTCGACGATCTCGACAATGCGCGCGTCCAGCGCCACGCGTTCGCCCGGCTGGGCCAGGCGCTGCGAGACGAAACCGCCCATGGGCGCCTTGAGCGTGGTGTCTGTCATGCTCTTGCGCGCCACGTCGGCGGCGGCCAGTGCCGCCGCGTGGTTGGCACGGGCGGCGTTGAGATTGGATAGCGAGGTGTCCAGCGCGGTGGTCGAGATGAACCCCCGGTCGACCAGGGCCTTGTTGTTGTCGTACTGGCGTTGCGCGATATCGATCTGTGCCTTGGCCGCGTCGGCCTGCAACTGGGCCTGGCGCAAGCGGGCCTCGTACTCGGCCGGGTCGATGCGGGCGATGACCTGGCCGGCCTGTACGGCGTCGCCTTCGCGCACGCTCAGGCCCTGCAGTTCACCGGGCACGCGAGCCTTCACAAAAGCCGAGTTGGCCGCCTTGAGCGTGCCTGAGACCGGCAGGCCGCGTGTCAGCTCCTGCATCTGCAGCGGCAGCAGGTCGCTGGCGGCCAGTTCGATCACGGTCTGTGTGGCCCGTGCGGTCTGTTCGGCCAGCGCCGCCTGCTGGGTCTTGCGTGCACCCAGGGCGCGCAGCACGGCGATGGCCAGCAGGGTGACGACCAGGCCCACCAGGACCCATTTGATCTGGCGTTTCATCTTTTTCTACTTTCCTTGGGGCTTGGGGGTGCTGCTGGCTGCCGGCGCACACAGGCCGTACAGCAGGGTCTGCACCTGCAGTTCGAGGTATTTTTCGGGATCCAGGACCGTGGAAGGACAGGCGCAGGCGCCGAAGGAGTGTTTCCACGACATCAGGAAGATCATGGGCGCGAGCACCATGTAGATCGCGTGCTCCATGTCGACGGGACGGAATTCGCCGCGGTCCACGCCGCGCTTGAGGATGCGCCGCACCAGCTCGTGGCCGGGCTCGATGACTTCCTGCTGGTAAAAGGCCGCCAGCTCGGGAAAGTTGCTGGCTTCGCTCATCATGAGCTTGGTGATGCCCGCCGCCGGCGTATTGCCCACGCGCTGCCACCACATCAGCATGGCATAGCGCAGCATCTCGGCGGTGCTGCCGGTGAAGACTTCGAACTCGGCGTTCCACTCGGCGAAGCGCCCGGCGATGTTCTCGCGCACCACGGCCTTGAACAGTTCTTCCTTGCTGCTGAAGTAGAGGAACAGCGTGCCCTTGGAAACACCGGCGCGCCGCGCCACTTCCTCGGAGCGCGTCGCCGCATAGCCCTTCTCGACGAAGAGCTCCAGCGCGGCCGCCAGCAACTCGCCCGGGCGGGCTTCCTTGCGCCGTTCGCGTTTGGCCTGCACCTTGGCGCAGGTGTCGGTGAGAAGTTTGGAAATCATAATGCTAATGACTGGCGGGTTATTAATGTAATCCCGCAGCCCCGGGTCCGTCAAGCTGCATCCTGCCCTTGCCATGTGAGGCAAGCCCCGGAAATGGGTAAAGCCGGAGTAAAGGGCGGGGCAGGGCGCCTTGATTAAGATGCAGTTCCCCCGTTCCCAGGAAGCCCCATGTCGCAAGATCATCCCATTCTCGTCCTTGGCGGCGGCTGTTTCTGGTGCACAGAAGCGGTGTTCGACCGGGTGCGCGGCGTGATCGACGTCGAAAGCGGCTACAGCAACGGCCAGGTGGTGCAACCCAGCTACGAGCAGGTCTGCAGCGGCAACACCGGCCACAACGAGGTGGTGCGCCTGGTGTACGACCCCTCACAGGTGAGTGTGCGCCAGCTGCTCGGCATCTTCTTTGCCACCCATGATCCGACCTCTCTGAATCGCCAGGGGAACGATGTTGGGACCCAGTACCGCAGCGCCGTGTACTACACGACACCCGAACAGGAGCAGGAGGCGCGCCTGCTGATCGCCGAGCTCGAGCAGGGCGCGATTTTCAACGGCCCCATCGTCACCGAGGTGCTGCCCCTGGCCAACTACTGGCCGGCCGAGGCCTACCACCAGGACTACTACGCGCAGCACCCGGACCAGGGCTACTGTGCCCACGTGGTCGGGCCCAAGGTGGCCAAGTTCAGACTGCAGTTCAGCGAACTGCTCAAGCCGCAGGCCGGAGCATGATCGTCTGCCGCGACCTCGCCTGCCAGTATCCGGGCGGCGCACGCCTGACATTTCCCGATATCGCCGTGCCGCAAGGCGGCGTGCTGCTGCTGCGCGGTCGCTCGGGCAGCGGCAAGTCCAGCTGGCTGGCGCTGGCGGCCGGCCTGATGGCGCCCCGTGCCGGCACGATCGAGGTGGCCGGCCAGTCCCTGGGCGCACTCCCGCCGATGCAGCGCGATGCCTGGCGCGCGCGCCACGTCGGCTTCCTGCCGCAAAAGCTGCACCTCAGTGCGGCCCTCACGGTGACCGGCAATCTGGAACTGGTGTATTTCGCGGCCGGCCTGCCCCCGGATGCGGCCGCCATCAGATCGGCCTTGCAGGCGCTGGGTGTGGGCGAGCTTGCGACGCGGCGCCCGCAACAGCTCTCCGGCGGACAGGCGCAGCGTGTGGCGCTGGCGCGTGCCGTGCTGCTGCAACCCCAGGTGATCCTGGCCGACGAACCGACGGCCAGCCTGGACGACGTGGCTGCGCAGGAAGCGCTGGCCCTCTTGCAGGGCACGGCGCAGCGCTGCGGCGCCACGCTGGTGATCGCCACGCATGACGCGCGTGTGCTCCGGGCCCTGCCGCAGGCGCAGCGGCTGGACCTCGATGCCGAGGTGCCGGCATGAAGACCCTGGCCCTGGCCTGGCGCTACCTGTGGGCACGCCCGCTGGCCACCGTGCTCAACCTGCTGCTGCTCAGCCTGGGGCTGGCGGCCATCACCCTGGTGCTTCTCACACGTGCGCAGCTCGACCGTGCTTTCGAGCGCGACCTGGCCGGCATCGACGTTGTGGTCGGCGCCAAGGGCAGCCCGCTGCAGCTCATCCTCTCCGGTGTTTTCCATCTCGATGTGCCGCCGGGCAACATCCCCCTGCGCGAGGTGCAGGTCCTGGCCCGCGATGCGCGCGTGGCCCAATTGATCCCGCTGAGCCTGGGCGACAGCTACCGTGGTTTTCGCATCGTCGGCACCACGCCCGACTACCCGGCACACTACGGCGCACAAGTGGCCCAGGGCCGGCTCTGGCAGGCACCGATGGAAGTGGTGCTGGGGGCCCAGGCCGCGGTGGCCACCGGCTTGCAGCCGGGCGCCAGTTTTGCCGGCGCGCACGGCCTGGCCGACAGCAGCGAGGCCGGCGGTCACGCCGCCCATCCCTACCAGGTGGTGGGGGTGCTGGCGCCCTGCGGCTGCGTGCTGGACCGCCTGCTGCTCACCGCGACCGAATCGGTCTGGGAGGTGCACGAAGTGGCCCACGGCAAGGACCATGACGCGGCGCACGAGGAGGAGAAACGCGAGATCACCCTGGCCCTGCTGCGTTACCGCAGCCCGCTGGCCGCGGCCACCTTCCCGCGCCATGTCAACACCACGACCAATATGCAGGCCGCTGCGCCGGCGCTGGAGATCACCCGCCTGCTGCGCATGGTGGGCGTGGGGGCCGACGTGCTGCGGGGGTTTGCCGCCGTGCTGCTGCTGACCGCGGCCTTGAGCGTGTTCATCGCGCTGTGGAGCGCCGTGCGCGAGCGCCGCGAGGACCTGGCCCTGCTGCGCATGCTGGGCGCGCCGCCGCGCCGCCTGGCCGCCCTGCTGCTGTGCGAGGCGCTCTGGCTGGGCGGCCTGGCCACCGGGCTGGGTCTGCTGGGGGGACACCTCTTGACAGGCCTGCTAGGCTATCTCCTGGCGGCTGAGCAATCCCTGCCCATGACGGGCTGGCTCTGGCTGGCAGAGGAACTCTGGGTGCCGGCCCTGGCTCTGATCGTGGCAGCGCTGGCGGCCTTGTTGCCCGCGTTGGGCGCCTACCGCGTGGACGCGGCACAACTCCTGAATTCGAGATAAATCATGCGTTATCTACTGTTGGCCCTGACCCTGTGGGTCTCGACGCTGGCCCAGGCCCAGCTGGATCCGCCGATCGCCGGCGGCATACCGAGCGGCAGCGGCGCCGGCGTGCACAGCGCGCAAAGCCCCATTCCGCCGCTGAAGGAGCGCGCCGACGTGCTGCCCTGGTCCTTCCTGACCAATGTGAAGACCCGGATCGAGAAAAACCGCGTGCTGCCGGTGTTCCCGCCGGCGATCCTGGCGCTGGACGGCAAACCGCAGCGGGTGCAGGGTTTCATGATGCCGCTGGAGCCGGGCGAGAAGCAGACCCATTTCCTGCTCAGTTCGGTGCCCCTGTCCTGCTCCTTCTGCCTGCCCGGCGGGCCCGAGAGCATGATCGAGGTGAAGACGAAAACACCCATCAAGTACGGCATGGAGCCGCTGGTGGTGCAGGGCCGCCTGGCCGTCCTGCATGACGATCAATACGGCCTGTATTACCGCATCACCGATGCCGTGCCCGTGAAATAATCCTGCATCCATGGCCTTCCATCCACACGCCCGCCTGAAAACACCGCCCCGGCATCTGCCGGGCACGGTGCTGCTCGTGCTGGCGCTGTTGTGGGCGCAGTTGCTGGGCCTGGCACACGGTGTGCTGCACGCCCATGCCGGGCATGCCCCGCTCGCTGCCACGCAGGCCCAGCCCGCACAGGATCTCCTGGCCCACCTGCTGGCGCCCGCCAGTGATGAGAGCGAGTGCCGCCTGTATGACCAGCTCGGTCAGGGCGGCCCGCTGCTGCAGACGCCGGCGGCCCCGGCCCTGGCCCTGCCTCTGGTGCCGGCCTGGGTCGTGCTGCAGGCCCTGCAGCCGCGCCCCTGCGTCGCCTTTGCCGCGCGCGCACCCCCGACGTCCCGCTGAACCTCCTCATCCGATCCGCCGCATCGGCCGCCAGGCCCTGCGGTGCTTTCTGCTGGATTCAACGAGACGACCATGCAACACGAACACAAGCCCCTTCATCTTTTCCGCCGCAGCACGCTGGCGACGCTGACCCTGCTGGCATGCAATGCCTGGGCCCATGAAAACGCTACGCTGGCGCCGGTGGTGGTCACCGGCAACCCGCTGGGCACCACCGAGCTGATCGCCCCGACCGAGCAGCTCTCGGGCACCGAACTGCTCATGCGCAGCCAGCCCACCCTGGGCGAGACCCTGCAG
>CAUPQO010000172.1:0-6962 GCA_963513295.1 uncultured Hylemonella sp. | reverse complement strand
GGCTACCTGTATCTGGCCGATGGGCCGCATGGCATGAGCGTATGGCGCACTGCCGGCGACGACCTGCGTCTGGTGGCCAACACGCTGCAAAGCGAATACCCCACGGGCAACGGCATCCTGCCCACGCCGCACGCCTTCAAGGTTCGCTTCGGCAATGACCCGACCAAGGCCTACGTGCTGAGCCAGAGCCTGGGTCTGCGCCGCGTGGATGTCTCGGCGGTGACCAACGGCACGGCGAAGGTGGGTGCTCCTGCCCTGCTCAACGCGCCGGCCAGCGGCATCTATGAGCACAGCAGCGAGAGCGGGGGCAACCTCGGTGGCATCAACGGCCAGGACCATGCCTACGGCGTGACTTTCTACGGCAACTACGCCATCGTCGCCGACGGCGGCAACGGCCTGACCGGGTACGACACGACGGTGGAAGCCACCACCGGCAACCACGTGGTGGCCAACATCGGCGGCACTGTCACCGGCAAGGCGCCGCTGGGCCGCGCGGCGGCGGTCCGGCTGTGGACCGACCCTGCGACCAACAGGAAGTACGCGGTGGTCGCGGCGGGTGCCCAGGGCGTTTCGGTGGTGGACATGACCGACCTGCTCGACAAGGGCATCAAGCCCGGCATGACCCTCATCAAGACCTTCGAGCCGCTCAAGGCAGACGATGACAACGCCTTCGGATCGGCCGACGGCAAGAGTGTGGACGTGCATGTGGTGGGCAACCACGCCTACTTCAGCTACGACAGCTTCGGCCTGGTGTCGTACACGATGGCTTCCCTGATCCAGCCGGTAACGGAGTTCCGCCCGGCGGTGGTGCCGGCCGGCCAGGCACCCGATGCCTGCGCACTCGTGACCGACGTCACCAAGCTGAGCAAGAAGTCGGGTGGCACCGCGGAATGCCGTCCGCCTTTCGTGGCGCGCTTCAAGCTGCAGTTGGTGCCAGGTTATGAAAACCTGGATGGCGGGGCGCTGTACATGACGTCCCAGGTCCTTCCCAGCACGTGGCTCACTTCCGGGAACCGGCTGCTGTTCTATATTGCGTATGGCGATGCCGGCGTGGTCAAGCTCGACTGGAGCGACCCGGCCAAACCGAACCTGATGGCCATCAAGGACACCATGGGCGCCGCGACGTCGACGGCGGTTTCCAATGGTCGTGTCTACGTATCGGATGGCACGGGTGGTTTGGTGGTGTTCAAGTAAGCACCCAGGCAACTTAGCCTCAAGAGCAAGGCCGGGCCATCGCCCGGCCTTTTCTCTGGGGCCATGCATCCTGCCATGCGCGATGGCCTGCGCTGGCAGGGAGGGCGGGGCCGGTTTCCCGGGTTTCCGCGATCTGCTTGAGGTACATCAGTTGTGTTTACCCCATAGATGCTTATGATCAAAAACCATGTGATGCCTTGCCATCACTCGAAAGGACGAGGGATGCAATTCAAGTCATTTTTTCACCATGCAGGCGTTGCGCTGGGTGCCGTTGCGCTGGCGCTGGTCCTGACCGCATGTGGCGGCGGCAGTGACGAGGCGGCTGTCACGCCGCCGGTGACGCCGCCTGCCACGCTGTCGGCGGAAGAGATCGCCGGCCTGAAGTACATGCGCGAGGAGGAAAAGCTGGCCCATGACGTGTACGTCTTCCTGTACGGCCTGTATGCCGACGAAAGCATCTTCAACAACATCTCCAACAGCGAGACCTCGCATACCGAGGCCATCCTGGCGCTGCTCGTCAAGTACGGCATCCCCGACCCGGCAGCAGGCAAATTGCCAGGGGAGTTCGCCGACCCGGCCTTGCAGGCGACCTACAACACGCTGGTGGCCATGGGGGATGACAACAAGATCGAGGGACTGAAAGTCGGAGCCCTGATCGAGGAAACCGACATCCGTGACATCAATGAGAAGAAGAGCGTCACCGACGAGGCGGATATTCTGGGTGTGTACGACAGCCTGCTGTGCGGCTCGCGCAACCACCTGCGCGCCTTCGACACGAGATTGAAAGCGCTGGGCGTGACCTATGTGCCGACGGTCATTTCGCAGGCCGAGTGGGATGCGATCGCCAACTCGCCGAGCGAGACCTGCGGCGGTTGAACCGCAGGCCGCTGCCGCGCATCACGCAAAAGCCCGGAACTCCGGGCTTTTTTCATGGCCGCGCCAGCCAGGCGGTCAGCCCGAAACCGGCGTTGTAGATGATATGCAGCAGCACGGCGGGCCAGACGCTGCCCATGCGCTCCCGCAGGTGCCCGAAGATCAGGGAGGGCCCGGCCACCGCCAGAGCCCAGCCCCATGGCTGCGCCTGCAGATGCAGGGCCACGAAACCTGCCGTGGCCAGCAGATTGGCCAGTGTGAGCGGCCCCAGCCGGCGCGGCTGACCGCTGCTTGGGGTGGTCAGGCGCAGCAGCTGCCCTTGCAGGATGCCGCGAAACACCAGCTCCTCGAGCAGCGGCTGCAGCAGCACCAAAGACGCCCAGGCGACCCAGCCGACCGGCACCTGCATGTGCCCACCGACCCCAAGCCCCAGGGCGACCCACACTGGCAGGGCCAGCAGCAAGGCCAGCGCCAGTTGGGTGTCGGGTGGCCAGGTGGTCAGTGCGGGCCGGGGGGCCGTCAGACCGCACTCCTGCATCAGCGTGGGTGGCGGTGTCTGCTCTGGCGGGCGATGGTTGGCGGGAACGGTCACGGTGTGATCTTCCCACGGCCACGCTGGCATGAATAGCCGCAACCGGGGAAAAGCGCGACCCGGCGCCGAAGCGCCCATGCTGGCAAGCACCGGGGCATTCCAGCCGTGGCAGAGCGCCGGACTTAGCGGCGGCGCAGGCGCCGTATGCCCAGGCCGACCAGGCCCAGCACAGCCAGCAGGGGTAGCGTGGGGTCGAACGGGGCCGGTCCGCTGACCAGGGTACAGCCGCCACCGCTGCTGTCGCTGGGGGGCGCGACAGGATCAGGCGCGGTCACCGGGCTAGCCGTCGCGAACATGGCATCCTTGGTCTGGTCGTTGCCCAGCGTCTGCTCCTGCATCCAGAGCACGCCTACCGTAGAGCCGTCCGGTGTGGCCCGCAACTGCGCTTCGGATTGACCTGCCGTGGCGCTCGATACCGGCACAAAAGCTTCCAGGGTGGTGCCCTGGTCGGTCGAGCGCGAGACATAGACCCGGCCCGTCGCTTCGGTCGCATCATTCTTCCCGGTCGCGTAGGAAATGTAGAACACGCTGGTGTTCTGCGTATCGCCAGCATCCGGGTTGCCGGTGATGGGATTGATGATGGTGCCGGGCGTTGGCACGATGCGAGGCTCCACGACTCGCAGCGTGGTATCGGTCACGTTGGAAATATTGCGGGCCGCCTCCCATGTCGCGCCACTGTCGGTCGAGCGGGTCAGGAACAGGTTGTAATTGGCCGTCGGCGGATTGGTTTTCGCCGGATCGGCAGCATTCATGTTCGGCGTCAGATCGTAGGCCAGCGCGATGAAACCGTCGCGCATGATCGCGCGGTGCGCGTTGGCATTGCCTCCCGACGCTGCCAAGTTCGTCAGTTTTCGAGGCGTGTCAGCCAGAACATCTGCCGCCGTGAAGCCACTGGAGCCGGAAGCACCGGCGCCCGCCATGCCACGACGGATCATGATGTCGGCCGGTGCACCACCGGTCAGGGAGGGGGCCGACTCACGCCAGAGCAGGAGCGTGCGCAGAGGGGAGGTGGGTGCGGCTGTGGCGCCCTGCAATACAAAGCGCACGCGCCGCGCATTTTGCGCCACGTCGCTGACGATCGCGCCAGCGGCATCGGTCGCGGTCCAGCTTGCCGTGTTGTACGGGAAGCTGTGATACACGATGCACTTGCCGGTGGAGCCACCCGTACAGGCCGTCTCTTCGTAGGCGAGCACGGCGGTGCTGCCGCTCATCGACAGGTTGGGGCGGGACGCGCCGGCGGCACCCGTTGCCGTGCTGTTGTTGTCGCTGGCTTGCCGGATATTGGTACGGAAGGTCGTCCCGCTGGGCAAGGCCGAATACGTGTACCAGATGTTGGTACCCGGCGAGACGGTCGCGCCGCTGCCGCCGTCGCCGGGGCCTTCGGCTTCACCCGGCTGCAGGCCGGCCGGGTCCTCCTGCCACGCCAGCGCATACGCTGTGCCGGTCGCGTTGCCGGTTTCGACGTGGCCGATGGCATCGCGTTCACCATTGGTCAACTGGGTGGTCGTCCAGTTCTGCAGCGTGGGATCCGTCGTCGTCGCAGTCCACATGCAGTAGAAGGGATGATCGACGGTACCATCCCCGTTGAGGTCGGATTGCCCCTGGACCGAGCTGGTGTAAGGGCCGGTATTGGACGCGGTCGGATCCTGCGGGCAGTAGGCGCTGCTCCACGCCACGACAACCTTGGGTCCGCTGGTGACGGGCGGCGCAAAGATGCCGGGTTTGTCATTGTCTGCGGCCGTCAGGTAACCGCCCTTCGTGACGATGTACTGACCGCCCGTGGGGTAGCCGGCAGCATCCCTGGATAGCAAGATCGGGGCCGACCAGGTCGCGCCTTCGTCGAATGAATATTTCGAATAGACGTTTTCACGGCCTGCTTCCCCGT
Source organism: uncultured Hylemonella sp. (assembly GCA_963513295.1). Lineage (GTDB taxonomy): Bacteria > Pseudomonadota > Gammaproteobacteria > Burkholderiales > Burkholderiaceae_C > Hylemonella. Next base: position 2,418 of record CAUPQO010000172.1, on the reverse strand, counting down.
CGCCATAGGTGTACAGCCAGGCCTTCTTGAAATTGCCACCGTCCTGAAAGGCCAGACGGACGACTTTCGCCTTTTCCGTCGGTGTCGTCGTCGTGGAGACGTTGGACGGCGCGGAGAACGAAAGGATGGTAGCGGCAATGGCCGCCGTCGTCGCTGCCGATGCAGCGAGCGCCAAGGCCGTGCGGCCGAGTCTCAATGTGAATTTCATACGACAACCCCGGAGAATTGGGTGGCAAAGATGCCGACATCTGGCTATTCAATTCTGGATTTGAAGCGCTGCCTGATTGTTGATAAAAGTCAACAAGGACGAGGGAGCCGGATTCCATAATGAAACAACGGAATGCGTGACCGCACGCAGCCCGAGGGCAGTCCGGAAGGTCGTCGCGGACGGCAGCGCGGAAAGCTTGACTCTCCGGCTTATGGGTGGACGATCAACACAGGAGGAATGCATGATGAGACATCTATCCAGTCTGCCGGCGTGGGCGCTGGTTTCTGCTCTGGCACTGACGGTGGCCGTGCCGGCCACGCACGTGATGGCGCAGGACAAAACCCAGGACCGGACGCAGGACCGCACGCGCGACCAGATCTATGGCAGCCAGTTGATGACGCAGGCCGAGCGCAACGAATACCAGCAGCGCATGCGCAACATGAAGACGGAACAGGAGCGCGAGGCTTTCCGCCAGCAGCACCACCAGCAGATGCAAGAGCGTGCCCGTGAGCGGGGGGTGACCCTGCCCGCCGAGCCGCCTGCCCGCCGTGGCGGGGCAGGGCTGGGCCAGGGGCCGGGGTTGGGTGGTGGACCTGGCGGCGGCGGTCGTGGCGGGCGGTGAGTCGCCGCGCTGGTGGGATCAGTCCCCGACCACTGAGCGATCAGGATTTGGCGGCTTTTCGTCCTGGGTGAAAAGCCTCCCTGAGGCATCGTTGGTCGTTCATCCAGTGCAGTTCGACGTATAAATGGCCATATGCAGATCCATTCCATCAGTCTCTGGCGGCTACGACTGGCGACATTCTTGTTGGCTGCGGTGGCCACCGCCAGTGCGACGCACTGGGCACTGAAGTGGCTCGGCACCCCATCCACGAGTCCGATGGCACCGGAGGGTTCTCCCGTTTCAAGCCAGACCGACCCGCAGGCCGTGGCTCGTTTTCTGGCCGGCGATCAGATGGTCGCCAAGGCTGTGCCGGGCATGCCGGTGGTCAGCGCAAGCAGCCGGTTCAAACTGATGGGCGTGGTGGCGGCACCTTCGAGCAGGGGCCACGCACTGATTTCCGTCGATGGCAAGCCAGCCAGACCCTATGCGGTGGGCACCCAGGTCACAGACGATCTGGTGCTGCATTCCGTCGCCCCCAGGAGCGCATCGCTGGCGCCCAGCTTGAACGGACCCATCTCCATGACGCTGGAGTTGCCCAAGCTGCTGCCGGCCCGATAGGTATCCCGTTACGAACTCGAATCCGCTACACCGTGCCGGGCACGGGAGTGGTTCCTCTGCACGTGCGGCTTACCTGGGCTGAGCGGCAGGAGCGGCAGGAGCCGGCGCCGTGGCAGCCGGTGCCAGCAAGGCGTTCACCCCCTGCAGGTCATCGCTCTTGAGCGTGCCATTGGCCTGGCGCAGCTTGAGGCCGCCCACCAGCACGTCGTAGCGCGCCTTGGCCAGATCGCGTTTGGTCTGGTAGAGCTGGCTTTGCGAGTTCAGCACGTCGATGTTGATGCGCACGCCCACCTGGTAGCCCAGCTTGTTGGCGTCCAGCGCGCTCTGGCTGGAGGTTTCGGCCGCTTCCAGTGCCTTCACCTGGCCCAGGCCCGAGACCACGCCGAAATAGGCGCTGCGCGTGCCTTGTGCCACGTTGCGCTGTGCTGCATCCAGGTCGGAGCGGGCCTTGTCTTCCAGGGCCAGGGTTTCCTTGAGGCGGTTCTGCGTGGCGAAGCCGGCGAACAGCGGCAGCACGAATTGCACGCCCACCGTGGTGTTCTGGGTGCGTGAATCGGTGGAGGCGAATGCCGTGCCGCCGATGTTGCGGTTGATGGTGTGGCTGGCGTTGAGATCCAGCGTGGGCTTGTGGCCGGCCGAGGCCCTCTCGGTTTCCAGCGTGGCGATTTCCAGGGCGGTACGCGCCTGGCGGATGGCCGGGTGCTGGTCCTGGCCCTGCTGCACCCAGGTGTCGATGTCCTCGGGCAGCAGCGCCGGCAGGCTGGAGGCCGGCACCAGCGGATGGGGTGCCGTGTCAGCCTTGCCGACCAGCTGGTTCAGTGCCAGCTTCTTGACGCGCAAGTCATTGTCCGCGGCGATTTCCTGCGCCGTCACCAGGTCGAAGCGGGCCTGGGCTTCGCGCGTGTCGGTGATGGTGGCGGTGCCGACTTCGAAGTTGCGGCGGGCCGAGGCCAGCTGCTCGGCCACGGCCGTCTTCTGGGCCTGCACGAAG
>CAUPQO010000171.1:0-7017 GCA_963513295.1 uncultured Hylemonella sp. | reverse complement strand
CGTCATAACCTTCTTCAGGATCGACAGACCCTCGTTGAATCGGATGAAAATGTCTGCCCCCTTTTCGAGAAGCGGTCGGGTGGCTGTCGAGTCAGGCCAATCCTTGAAGTGGGTTGTGACCTGACAGGAGCCGGGATGATCCCGGTTCCAGAGAAAGTAGCAGACTCCGCCCTTGAGGCCAACCCCAGGAAACACATCCGACGCGCTGAGAAAGTCATCAATTGAGCGCATGCGGTTGTCCGCAAGCATCGACTCCCTGAACTCATCCAAGCCTTTGCCACCAGCGAACCACCGCGCAGGAATAACCATCGACAGGTAGCGGGGCTCCAGCTTCTTGGCCTGCTCCACAAACAACTGGTAAATCGGCGCAGCGCTTGTACCGTAGCCGCCATCGGTCAATTGGTATGGGGGATTACCGATGATGACGTCGAACTGCATAGTGCCTCCAAAAACCTCGGACAGGCGAGTCTTGATGTTGTCAGTGTGAATGAATGCATAAGCGTGGGTCTCCAACCCATCGCCTCGGTCTAACGCCGTCTGGCTGGCTCCACAGAACGTACATTTTCCATTGACCCATGTGTGCTCTGTACGCTCAAACCAGATGTTGCCAGCGTCGTTCGTAAAACTGCTGGCAATGGAATGTTTGCCGTGGGCATGCTTGGAGCAATACACGCTTCGCCGTGCCAGTAAGCTGGTAAGGCGCGTGATACCTATGCCGAATACCTGCTGGGTCAGTATGTGATTGACACGCTCCTGAAGGTTGGGAATCTCCTGCGCCAAACCGTTGGTAAGACGGCTGGTGATCTCGCGCAGGAAAACGCCTGATTTCGTGAACGGGTCCAGGAATCGAACGGTTTTGTCCGCCCACAGGTTGTTGCCACCATGATCTCTTGCCCAAGCCTCGGCCAGCTCGTCCAGCATTCGATTGGCAAACTCAGGCGGTGTGAACACCTCATCGTTAGACAAGTTGGCAATGCATGTCAGTACGTCCGGATTTCGACCACGAAGCGAGAAACTGGCTTGGGTATTCACACGGCCTCCATCGGACTTTCGCCTAACGCGGTAGCTGCCAGTTCACGCACTGTCACAGGCGGATAGGTCCTTATCGGCGTGAATATTTCGTGCTTACCCAAGTGCGCGAAGAGCGAGCCCTCTGCGCTGAATGCGGACGAACCGGTGAGGACGTCAAATCGGAAGTCACGGCGCTGGTACTTGCCTTTACCCAGATAGCCCCATTCGGCAAAAGTGATGTGCTGGCCGTCTTGGGCGCACATGGTCATTGCGTTACCGTGAATGAGGTTCTGCGAGAGGACGAACGTTCCAGCGCGGCAAAAATCGTCGGACTCCTGGAGTCCCAAGTAGCTGCCAAATATCTCCAGCAAATTCGCACGACACTCGTCGATGTTGTCGTGCAATAGCTCGATGCCGTAGATGCACATCAGCGCTAGTAATGCGTAATGCCGTTTCTCAAAGTCAGACTTCCCGAACTTGCGTTCAACGGCAACGAGCTTGCGCTTCAGGACATGGACAAGGAAATTTCCACTGCCACAGGCAGGCTCCAGGAATCGGGAGTCGATGCGCTCGGACTCGTCCTTGACCAGATCGAGCATGGCCTCGACCATCCACGATGGGGTGAAGACCTCCCCATGGTCCGCCACACGTTGTTTTGACTTCACTAGACTCATGGCGCAACTATAGCTGCGAGAGCCCGGCTTGCCACAATTCATTGCTCGGTGGCTGACTGCCGGCCATACCCTTGGCTCAGCTTCGCGTGTGCTCCATCACCCTGTGCAGGGGAGCACAGATCAGAGCTTCTTGTCGCCTGGCTTCCTCTTCGGATCGTTGCGCGGGGTCCATTGGTCGAAAAGAATTACCTCGACCTCCTTCAGCAGTTCGAACTGAAATTGAAGCTGCATCTGGAATGCATGGAGCCATTCGCGTGACCTCGTGCGCGAGGCTACACGAACAGGCTTGGAAGGCTCCGGAGGGCGCAAGTCCGCCTTGGGTGGGGCTACTTTCACGTCCCCAGTCGAGAGATATTCCGCCAAGTGGTAGATGCTGACGCCAACCTTCTTGCCTATCTTCCTGACAGGCATGGGAAAGCGGTCCTGTGAGCGAAGATTGGCCTGGACAGCCGGGGACGATGCGATGACGGGAGCAAGGTCATGTGGCGACAGCAAAACCTTGTCGCCAAACCTCTGCTTCAAATCAGCCAAAACCGTTTCATACACGGCGTCCCCTCAGTTATTTGGCCTGCCGGGAGGGACTCGAACCCCCTACCCCGAACTTAGAAGGTTCGTGCTCTATCCGGATGAGCTACCGGCAGGTATTGCACTAGGCGGGATCATTCTACCCCGCAGCATGAAGCGAAAATTTGCTCCAAATTTGCTCCAACAAACCAATGATTTTGGGTGATTTGGAGTGATCTGCAGTGATGTAACTTATTGATTTTAAACAAAATACACCACATTCAGACCGTATAGGAAGCGCTTAGAAGGCTGTTGCTCTATCCAACTGAGCTACGGGCTGACGAGAAGAAATGTGGGTGGCGGATCATACCGCCCTGGCGCGCCTGCACTGGCGCTGCCTTTACTCTGGGCCGCTTGTCCAGATCGGCCGCCTCAACTTGATGTCACGGTTTGTGATGCCAAGTTGGTGAACCCATCCTGGCCCAACTGAAATCACTTGAAGTCGCAAATTGCGACCTCAAGTGTCTGGCGCCATTATGGCGCATAATGCGCCAATCAGGAGTAGCACCATGCCCACCCCCACCACCGGTTTTGCCTACGTCAAGCTCCCCACCGCCCTGGTTGACCAGGCGCGTGAAGCCGCGCAGCCGCTGCGCCGCTCCGTGGCGGGCCAAGTGGAGTACTGGGCCACGCTGGGCCAGATCGTCGAGCACAGCGGGCTCACCGCGCACGAGGCGCAGGCCGCCATCGCCCAGTACGAAGCCCGCCAACACGACGGCCCCGCGCAGCGCCCGCGCGCAGCCGCCAAAAAGGCCAAGCCCGCCGGCTCGCAGGCCGACGCCCTGCTCGCCCGGTTCATGAGCGCCGAAGTCGACGGCAGCCTGGCGCAGCGCGTGCGCGAGGTGGTGGCCGGCAACCGCCGCAAGGCCACCCCAGCCCGCAACGCCAGCGCCTGACATGGCAACGGCCCGCGCCAGCGGCCCCCGGCGCAGCAAGAACAAACCCGTCTTCTACCTGCTGGCCGGCCCCAACGGCGCCGGCAAGACCACGCTGTACCACGCGCTGGTGCTGGCCGGTGTCATCCCCGCCGAGGCCGAGTTCGTCAACGCCGACCAATACGAAGCCACGCACCTGCAGCACATCAGCGATGCACAGGCGCGCTCCAGAGAAGCGCAGCGCTGGGCCGAGGCCCGGCGCGCCGAGCTGCTGCAAGCCGGCCAGTCCTTTGTGAGCGAAACCGTTTTCTCGCATGAGTCCAAGCTGGCCCTGATCGCCGAGGCGCAGGCGCAGGGCTTTTTTGTCATGCTGCTCGTGGTGGCGCTGGAAGATCCGCAGCAGTTGCTGCAGCGTGTGGCCCAGCGCGTGGCCGAAGGCGGCCATGCCGTGCCGCCCACGCGCATCCTGGCGCGCTACCCGCGCACCCTCGGCCACCTGGTGCAGGCCGTGCGCACGGCCGACGCCGCCGTGCTCTACGACAGCCAGGACGTCACCCCGGGCACGCATACCGCCGTGGCCCTGTGCAAGAAGGCCTGGACGCAGGAGCTGGTGCAGCCCTTGCCCGCCTGGGCGCAGCGGGTGCTGTGGGGGCTGGAATAGGTATCCGAACGGACTTGAAATCACAGTTTGTGATTTCAAGTCGGCGTACCTACCCTTGCGCTTGAGGTCGCAAATTGCGACCTCAAGAACTGCCAGACAGGAGGTAGGTTGATACGCTCGAAATGACGGTCAAGCATGAGTCAAGTTATGCGTCAAGCGGATCGTTCTGCGGTTGCCCAGAAGCTCCTGTGCTGCCTTGGTCCAGCAGCCGGCACGCATCCGCCAGATCGGATGTTCCAAACTTTCGTCAAATGAAAACTCTTGACGAAAACTTGGAACAGTCCTGAGAGACTGACATGGGCTCACCGGGAACATATCCGCCAGACGTGTCGCGATTTCTCGGTTTTGACGACATGACGGGCGCGTCTCCACGAATGCGGAGACCCAAGGATGTAGCCGTTTTGGCTACATTTGCAGCACATTTGAGAACAATCTAAAAACCCTCTGCAAATCAACGACTTGCAGAGGGTTGCCCCCCTGCCCATCCGTTCAGGCTGAGCCTGTCGAAGCCCTTCGACAGGCTCAGGGCGACCGGGGGTAGGCCTAGGCTCAGGGCGACCGGAGGTGGGCCTCAGACCGGCAGCAGAACGCCCGCAAAGAAAGCCGCCAGCTCCTGGCGTGCATCCAGCGGCAGTACGTGGGCCACGTACTGGTCGGGGCGCACCAGCACCATGCAGCCTTTGTCGCGGTTGATGCCGCGCATGGCGTAGATATCGCCCACGCCCTTGTGGTCCACACAGAAGGCCTTCTCATGGTCTTGCAGGCCCAGCTTGCCGGTCCTGGGCTTGAGCAGAGACGGCATCTTCTCGTAGGCCAGCTGGTCGAAGGTTTGCTGGAACACGGCGCGCACATCAATCACCGCGTCGATGTCTTCGCCCTTGCGCCTGTGTTTGACCACCGGGGAGTTGGCATCGGTTTCCAGCCAGTCCGCCAGCTGGCGCATGGCCGAGGTCGCCTGGGCACCGTCGGCCTTGCCCGCGAAGGCGTAGATGCGCCAGCGCGCATCGGCCTCGGCCACATGGCCCAGCTGCATCTGCTTGGCGTCTGACACGCGCACCACGGGCGCGGAGTGAAAGCGCCGGCCTATGGTCTCGCCCGTCGCCAGCGCCTGCCAGGTCGCCGGGCCGATCAGCGCGGACGCGTCGTAGTGCACGGCCAGGCCGCCTGTGAACTCCAGGTTCTGCTTGAAGTGGTGGATGATGCGCGGCTCCTCCAGCCCTTCCCGCTCGGCCTGGGTGGTGGGGGCCGACATGATGCGCGCCCAATGGTGGTCCGTCTCCACCAGGCGTTTGGCCTCGGTCAGCCGCTCTTTGGAATAGCTGCGCAGCAGGCTGGCATCGGAGCGGCCCTGCAGCACGTGCACCAGCTTCCAGCCCAGGTTGAAAGTGTCCTGCATCGAGACATTCATGCCCTGCCCCGCCTTGGGGCTGTGGGTGTGGCAGGCGTCCCCCGCGGTGAAGACGCGCGGGTTGCGGTCCACGCCCGCGGGCACGTCGTCGAACTTGTCGGTGATGCTGTGCCCGATGTCGTAGATGGACCACCAGACAATCTCCTTCACGTCGATGCTGTAGGGCTTGATGATGCGGTTCGCCGCCGCAATCATGTCGTCCTGCGTGAGCTTGCGCTGCGCCGCCTTCTCGTCGGGGCGCAGCTTGTCCATCTCCACATACATGCGGAACAGGTAGCCGCCCTCACGCGGCAGGATCAGCAAATTGCCCTCATTGGCGGAAGAGATCAGGCACTTCTGCCGCACGTCCGGGAAATCGGTGTTGGCCAGGATGTCCATCACGCCCCAGGCCTGGTGCGCGGCATCCCCCTTCAACTCACCGCCAATCGCCTTGCGCACGGACGAATGGGCGCCGTCGCAGCCCACCACGTAGTTGGCCCGCACGGTGCGGGTGCCCCCCCAGTTCAGGCCGCTGGCGTCTTTCAGGGTCACGGTGACGGGGTGGTCGTCGGTCGTGCTGTCCACCGTCAGGCCCACGATTTCCCAGCTGTAGTCTGGCTCCAGTCGCGACGGGTAATTCTTCATGACTTCCAGGAACAGCTCATGCAGCCGCGCCTGGTTGATCAGGATGTGCGGCATCTCCGAGCTATCGTCGGCCACGTCTTGCACCCGGCCCGCGCGCTTGATGTGCTCGGGGTTCTTGGGGTCCGGCATCCAGAAATTGGTCTGGTTGACCCAATAGGTCTCGCGCTTGACCTTGTCGGCAAAGCCGAAGGCCTGGAACATCTCCATGGAGCGCGTGTTGATGCCGTCGGCCTTGCCCTTGATGATGTTGCTGGGCATGCGCTCCACAATCATCGTCTCGATCTCCGGGAACTGCGACAACTGCGCCGCCAGGCACAGACCCGCCGGGCCGGTGCCGGCAATCAGCACATCCACCTTTTCCGGCAGCGGCTCGTTGATGCCCCGGTTACGCCGGTTCGGCGCTGCCTGCTTGACGTCGGGGTTGCCACCCCTGAAGCCATTTTTGTAAAACTGCATGTGTCTTCTCCTGATCTTGTTTGAATCGGGGCATCACGATGGAGACACCCTGCATTGGTTCCGGTGGTGACTTGGAAAGCGGTAGTGTGTTGGAATCAATATTCGTAAGCATACTTATCATATGGATCAATGTCAACTACCTCCCACCGGTCGGCGGCTATCTGCTACTTCCCATGCAACTAGGCCTCGCGCATACGGCGCAGCAATTCGCCGCAGACGAGATCTGGCAGAGCCTGGACGGGGCGGTGGAGCCAGGGTATCAACATCTGCTCGCCGCTACACTGGACGGATGAATGACAACGCCTGTCCGTTTTGCCACTTACCGCCCGAACGCATCGTGGACGGCGATCCTCTCTGTCTGGCAATCCGCGACGGATTTCCAGTTTCGCCTGGGCACACGCTTATCATCCCGCGCAGACATGTCCACTCATTTTTTGATCTGACGACTGCGGAACACTCGGCCATGGTGGGACTGCTCGTCAAAGTCCAATCGCTCGTGCAGGAGGAGCACCATCCTGCCGGCTTCAACGTTGGCATCAACGACGGTCCGGCCGCCGGACAGACTGTGCCGCATGTGCACATTCATCTAATCCCCCGCTACGACGGCGATATCTCCGACCCGCGCGGCGGGGTGCGGTGGGTAATTCCGCACAAGGCCCGTTACTGGACTTGAATGTCTTCTGTATGAGCTTGGCGACCTATCAGGACAAGATGCGGCGACTGCGCGTGAACACGCGCTCAGGT